>JBJHAV010000044.1:0-19748 GCA_050480685.1 Planctomycetaceae bacterium
CCGTGGACCTGCCCACGGTGCGCGTGCGCACGGTTTTGCCCGGAGCGTCGCCCGAGGAGGTCGAGATCGAACTCTCCGACCGCGTCGAAGAAGCGGTCAACACCGTGGCGGGCATCGAGCAATTGCGTTCGATTTCCGGACCGGGCAGTTCGGTGGTGGTGGCGACCTTCGGGCTCGACCGGGACATCGACGTGGCCGCCCAGGACATTCGCGACCGGGTGCAGGCGATCCAGCGCGACCTGCCTCCGGGCAGCGAGCCCCCAAGGGTGGCCAAGGTGGACAGCGAAGGGGAGCCGGTGCTGAGCATCGCCCTGGCCGGTCCGCGCAGCATTCGCGAACTGACCGAGCTGGCCGAACGGGTGGTCCTACCGCGCATCGAACGCTCGCGCGGGGTCGGGGAGATCCAGGTCAGCGGCGATGTGGCGCGCACGATCAACATTTGGGTGCGCTCCGACCGTTTGGCCGCCCACGGCCTGCCGGTGAGCGCCGTGCGCGACGCGGTCGCGGCCCAAAACGCGGACGTGCCGGCCGGCAACGTCAGCGGCAGTCAGCGCGAGTGGGCCCTGCGCAGCGTCGGTCGCCTGCGCACGCCGGCCGAGTTCGAACAGCTCGTGCTGCGCCGGGTGGACGGGGTCCCCCTCCGACTCGGGGACGTGGCCCGGGTCGAGGACGGCACCCGCGAGCCGCGCCGCATCGCGCGCCTGAACGGCCGGCCGACGGTGGTGCTCGAAGTTTTGCGCCAATCGGGGGCCAACACGATCGAGGTGATCGAATCGGTCAAGGAGAACCTCGACCTGCTGGCGGGAGAGCTGCCCCCGGACGTGGAGCTGGTCGTGACCCGCGACCAATCGCGCTACATCTACTCCGCCCTGCGCGAAATCAACGTGCACCTGATCGCGGGCAGCATCCTGGCCAGCCTGGTGGTGCTCGCGTTCATGCGCAATTGGCGCTCCACCCTGATCGCCGCGGTGGCCATCCCGACGTCGATCGTGGCCACCTTTGGGGCCATGTGGTTCATGGGCTTCACGCTCAACGGCGTGACGATGTTGGCGCTGGTGCTGATGGTCGGCATCGTGATCGACGACGCGATCGTCGTGCTCGAGAACATCTTCCGCTTCGTGGAGGAGAAAGGCATGCCGCCAGGGGCGGCGGCCGTGGCGGCGACCAAGGAAATCGGCCTGGCGGTGACTTCGACCACCTTCAGCCTGGTGGTTATCTTCGTGCCGGTTTCCTTCATGTCGAGCATCGCCGGCCGTTTCCTCTACGAATTCGGCATCACGGCGGCGGTGGCCGTGCTGGTCAGCCTGTTCGTTTCGTTCAGCCTGACGCCGATGATGGCCTCGCGATTCCTGCGGACCGAGGATGCGGCGCGGGATGCGGAGCAGGTGCGTTCGCGCCGCGGCTTCTACGCGCGCCTGGAACGCGGCTACCTGAAGTTGCTCTCGGTGGCCCTGGGGCGGCGCTGGACCACCGTGGCCGTGGCCTCCCTGGTGGCGTTGACCGCGATTCCGCTCTTTGCCGCCGTGCCGCGCGAGTTCGTGCCGGGGGACGTGGACGAGGGCGAGTTCGGTGTCAACCTGACCGCGCCGGAGGGCACCAGCGTGGCGGCCATGCTGGAGGCGACCATCGCGGTCGAGGAAGAACTGCGCTCGGTGCCGGGGGTGCGCGATGTGCTCTCCACGGCCGGCGGTGGATTCCTCGGGCAGGTCAACCAAGCGCGCTTTTATGTGCGCCTGATCCCCCACGAGGAGCGTGTGTTTTCCCTGCCGCGGCTGGTGCGCGCGACCCTGCGCGGACGGCCGGCGGAGTCGTGGCGCGGGAACTTCAGCCAGCAGGACGTGATGGAGGAAATCCAGGAGCGGCTCGCGCGCTTCGCGCCCCTGCGCTCGGCCGTGCGCAACTTCCCCTCCTTCAATCTCGGTGGGGGACCCTGGGACCTGGACTTCGTGCTGCGCGGCCCGGACTTGGAGGCGCTTGCCGCCTACGCCGAGGAACTGCGCGCGCGGGCCCAGGCCGTCGGCGGTTTCCGTGGGCTGGACACGTCCCTGCGGCTCGACAAGCCGGAGCTGCGCGTCAGCGTGGACCACGAGCGAGCCGCCGACTTGGGGATCGCGCCCCGGGACCTGGGCGCGGCCCTGCGGCTGCTGGTGGGCGGCGATGACGAGATCTCGCGTTTCCGCGATCCGGAAACGAACGAGCAGTACGACGTGCTGCTGCGCCTGGAGGAGGCCGAGCGCGACGATCCGGAGCGTTTTGGCGGTTTGCAACTGGCGGCGGCCGACGGGCGCCTGGTGGAGCTGGCCAGCATCGCGAGCCTGGAAGAAACCCGCGCGCCCTCGCGCATCGACCGGCTGGATCGCCAGCGCATGGTTTCGGTGCGCGGCGGCGTGGCCCAAGGCTTCGCCCTGGGCGATCGCATCGACGTGCTGCGCGCCGAGGCCGAAGCCCTGGACCTGCCGGCCGCCTACAGCACCATGCTGTCGGGCCGCAGCCGCGAGCTGGAGCGCACCTTCGACGAGTTCGCGTGGGCCTTTGCGCTCTCGATCGTGCTGATGTACCTGATCCTGGCGTCGCAGTTCGAGAGCTTCACACACCCCTTCACGATCCTGCTTTCGCTGCCCGTGTCCGTGCCCTTCGCCCTGGGGGCCCTGTGGCTCGCGGGAGGCACCTTGAACCTGTATTCGGCCCTCGGGATGTTGGTGCTCTTCGGGGTCGTCAAGAAAAACGCGATCCTGCAAATCGACCACATGAACGGTTTGCGCGCTACCGGTATGGAACGCGCGCAAGCGATCCTCGAAGCGAACCGCAACCGCCTGCGACCGATCCTGATGACGACACTCTCCCTGGTCGCGGGCATGATGCCCTTGGCCCTGGGAACGGGGCCGGGCGCCGAGGAGCGCCGCGCGGTGGCCGTGGTCGTGATCGGCGGGCAGAGCCTCTGTCTGGTCCTGACACTGCTCTTGACCCCGGTGGTCTACACCCTGCTCGACGATCTAGGCCAACGCCTCGGCCGACGGCCGAACCTCACCCCGCCTTCGGCCAAAAACCCGAGCGGATCCGTCCCCTCCGCCTGAAACCCGCGGCGATTTGGGGGTGCAACCCGCCCGCGGCCTGATGGGCAACTCAGGTTCGAGTTCGCGGAAGTCGGCCTCTGCTTCCCGCGAAGCTTCCACCCCGCCCGCGTTTCCATCCGCCCTGGACCTGCGGGTCCGGCGTCCTGTTCGCAGGGCAACCGAGAGATTCCGCGTCGTTGGGTCCCCGGGTGGGATGGGGGTGGATGTTGCGGCTGCGTGACATGGCGGGCTCGGGCGGCGGGGGTGGGGTGGGTAGGCTCGGGTGAGCGGCGGCGCACGTTCGGCCCGCGGTGGACTGGACCTCGGAGTTTGTTGGGGGAGAGAGATGGGTAGCAGCAGTGGTCGTGGGCATGGGGCGGTGCTGGCCGTCCCGTTGGTGTTGGTGGGCTTGGGCGCTTGGCTGTGGTGGGGGGGCTGGCTGGGGCCTTCCGGCGCGCCGGAATCGGCGCGTGGGGAAGAGCGGCTTGGGAGCAGTGGGGAGGTTGCCGCGGAGCCCGTGACCGCCGGCGCGCTCGCGCCCGCGGCGGATGTGTCCGCGCCACCGTCGCGGGCGGAAGTGGGCGAGCCGGAAGCGCGTGTTTTGCCCGCGGCGCTCTCCTTGCGGGTGGTCGACGCCCTGTCGGGTCAGCCGCTTGGCGGCGCCGTGGTGCGCGCGTCGGAGTCCGATCCGGCCGAGGTGTGGACGGCCGATGAATCGGGCCGGTTGGACCTGCCCTTCGCCGAGGGGCCGCTGGTCGCCTCCCACGGGGGCTACTTGGAAGTCCGTTTCGAAGCGCAGGCGCTCGTCGCCGAAGCGCGCAGCGCGCCGTCGGCTGTCGCGCGCGTCGAGTTGCCTCCCCTGGGCGAGCTTCTGGTGCGTGTGGTCGGCAGCGCGGGCGAGCCCGTGGAGGGAGCGCACCTGCAGATCTTCGTGGATTCCAAACATCCAAAGGGGCGACGTTGGAGCGAGAGTTTGCCCCTGTTCGTGCCGCCGGGCACCCTCGCCCGGCTCGCCGAGGGGGCCGAGTGGTGGCGTTCGCTGGGGCTCGAGCCGACACCGCTCCATCCCCGGTTGAAGGAGGCCGCGACGGACGAGCGCGGGGAGTACGTGATCGCGTCCGTTCCCAGGGGAACGCCGCTCCACGTGCTGGTGGGTGGTCCGGTCACACGCACCTCTGGCCGGGCGACGATTCCGCCCGAGACACACCGCGGTGAGCTCGAGATCGCGGTCGATCGCGGCTTTGTCGTGCGCGGCCGCTTGACCATGGGCGGGAAACCGGGTGGGACCACGGTGGAACTCGAGCCAACGGGCGGCTCCCCGTTGAGCGGCTCGGCCGGGCCGGATGGGATCTTCGTGCTGGAGGGGGTGCCCGGCGGATGGGCGCGGCTTCAGCCCCTGTGGTTCGAAGCGGAAGCCACCGACGTGTTCGTCGACGCTGACATCGACCTGGGGGACATCGAGGTGGGGCCCTTTCTGTTAGGCGGGAGGAGCGCTGGGCGCCTGGTGAGCCGAGATCCGTTCCAACCAAACTCCGTGTTCGTGCGGTTCGTGCGCAGCGCCACCGCTGGGCAGTCGTCGGTGCCGGTGGCGGCGGACGGCAGCTTTGCCGTCGAAGGCCGGCCCGGCTCCGGCTGGTTGGTGGTGTCCACGAGCACCGCTCCCGCTCCCAACCGAGTGGCCTTGACTCTCGATGTGGAGTTGCCCTTGACGGGTTTGGAAGTCGACGTGGATCGGTACCTCGCCGCCGTGGAGGTGGAGCTTGCCCCCGACGAGGAATCACCGCAGGGCACGTTCGCGCAGCTTTTCCTCGTGGCCGCGGCCGCGAACCCGTCCCCTGCGCGGACACTCGCACCCGCGGGGCGCGCGCACCGCATTGCGTTCGATGGGGAGGGGCCGGCGCGCTTGGCGCACGTGGCCCCGGGGGTGTTCGACATCAGCCTCGTGGTCTCCGATGGGCGCGTGCTCTCGTGGCCGCGCACGGAGTTGGAAGCCGGCGGCACGGTCCGGCTCAGCGCCGCCGATGCGCTGCGCGCCGAATTGACCGGGCGGGTCGTCGGTTTGGCTGGGAACGATGCGGCGGGGGCGACCGTGCGGCTCTCGCCGCCCCTGGGGCGCCGGGCCACCCTACCCTTGGACCCGGCCGGCGACTTTCGCTTCGCGGGCCTGTTCCCCGGCCCGCACACGATCGAGGTGCAGGCCGCGGATGGGCGCGTGTTGGCCCTTGAATCCGTTCCCATCGAACCGGGTGAGCAGCACCTGGAACTCGTGCTTCGGCCCTCCGCCTCGCTCTCGGGCCGCTGGATGTTGCCCGCCTTCGCCGGGTCGAGCGCGTCGGTGTCGCTGCGATCCATGGGGCTTCCTCACGGGGTCGCCCCGCACCGCCAGGTCGCGGTCGACGGCGACGGGCACTTCCGCTTCGAGGACCTGCCGGCGGGCAAGTACAGCCTCGTGGGAGCGGCAGGACGTGCGGCGAACCTGTTCCAGCTCCGCGAGGAAATCGATCTAAAGCCCGGCGAGCATCGCGAGGTCCTCCTCGAAGCGCCCGTCGGGTACGGGACGCTCGAACTGCAACTGCCCGAAAAACTCGGCTGGGTGCCCGGGCCCGCCGAACTCTTGGCGCCTGCGGGTTCCGGGCTCGTCACCGCCCGCATCGATTGCCTGGGAGATGGCCGCTACAGGGCGCCCGCCTCGGAGGGCCCGGCGGTGCTGCTCGTCGCCGCTTTGCCCTCGGGTTTCCTCCATCACCCGGTGTACGGAGGCATCCAGCGGCACCTGGTCGCGCTCCTGCCCGCCGGCATCCCCGCCGGCGCGACCCTCACCACCGGCATGGACGGCCCCTCCCTCGAGATCGATTTCGAGAGCGACCGCCCCGAAGCGCTGCTCCCCATCGTCAGGGCGATCGAAGTGGGCGGCCTACCCCTCGACGAACCATCGCGCCCCTGGACCCTGGCCGCCCTGGAACAGAGCCCACGCTGGGTGCGCTTCGCCCCCCTCCCCCCGGGCACCCGCGTGGTCGTCATCGACCCCCTGGCCCCGGACGCCCAACGCACCGAAACCCACCAGCTCACCGGCCCCCTCCGCCTGCGCCGGCCCTGAGGCCTCGGTGGACGCATACCGGGAATGTTTGGGTTTGGCTCGGCTGTCCCTGGCTCCTATGGGCTGGCCGCGGGAGCTCCGATCTCCGGCTCGAGGGCCCGGCGAGGATTGTTGGAGCTGGCTTCCGGCGTATGCGGGAATGTGTGTCTCGGCCGGGGGGGCTCGTCTGGAGCGGGTTTGGGGGACGCCCGGCGGGGGAGGGTTGAAACCCGTTGGGGCGGGGCTGGGCGGCGGCCGATGGGGGGCTGGGGAAGGTTCGCCCAATTCGCCACCGCGCGTTAGAGTTGACGGGTATCTTACCCCTGAAGGCCGTGTCCGCTTGGGGGCCCCCGTGGGGGGCTCGGCGGGGGCGGCCGGTGCGAGGTTGCCCCCCGCCTGTCCACGACGATGATCCAGAAGAAGCGCGGCAAGATCGTCCTCTACCAGCCCCAGCAGGTCGATCGCGGCATCGGACCCCCCTCCAGCGGGGACATGTTGCCGCTGGAGATGTTGGCGATATCCGCCTATCCCGAACGGGATGGGTACGAGATCGTCATCATCGACGGTTCGCTGTACGACCAGGCGGAGGCCCACCGCCGGGTGGTGGAGGCTTGCGAGGGGGCGCTGATCTACGGCGTCACGGGCATCCTCGGTTTCATGGTCAAGGACGGGTACCTGTGCTCGCAAAAGGTGCGCGCGCGGTACCCCAAGCTGAAGATCGTCGCCGGCGGCTGGTTCGCCAGTGTGCGCCCCGACTTGCTGCTCAAGACGGGCCTTTACGACGGCGTGATCGACGGGCAGGGCGAGTTGGCCTTCAAGGACCTGGTCGAGGCGACCGCGGCGGGAGAACCCTGGGACGAGATCGAAAGCCTGGTGCTGTGGCGCGACGGAGAGCTCCTGCGCAATCAGAAGCGGCAGGTGGTCGGGTGGGACAAGTTGCTCGACATGCCCTGGCACCTGCTCGACATCGAGCCCTACCGGGCCCGGCAGCTCCAGGCGGACAGCCACGCGCACATCCTGCGCATGCCCTCCCCGCAGGCCATCGGCGAGCGCAAGCCCTACTTCGGCATCACCTACTTCTCGAGCTTTGGTTGCCCCGAGCCCTGCAAGTTCTGCTGCTCGCCGTTCGTCACCAACCGGCGCTGGAAGGCCATGCCGGCCGAGCGCATGCTCGACGACCTGCAGCAGCTCAAGGAGCGCTGGAACTTCGACGTGGTGCGTTTCCACGACGCCAACTTCGGCGTGATGGAAAAGCGCGTGCGCGACTTCGCCCAGGGGCTGATCGAGCGCGAACTCAACATCCACTGGAACTCCTTCATCGAGACCCACTCGATCCTGCACTACAAGCCCGAGACCCTGGACCTGATGGCCCAGAGCGGCATGCACTTGGCCGAGATCGGGGCCGAGACGGGCACGGAGGAGTTCATGAAGCGCCAGATCGGCAAGCCGATCAAGGGCGACGACAACGTGCGCGCGACCTACGAGATGGAGAAGCGCGGCATCGAGTGTTCGGTGACCTACATCATCGGGTTCCCCCACGAGGATCCCGACAACATGCTCGCCACCTTGGATCAGGCGCGCAAAGCCCAGGCCGTGGCGCCCAAGTCCTCGGTCACCGTGTGGCCCTACCGGCCGATCCCCGGAACGGCCATGTGGGACCAGGCGATCGAACTCGGCTTCCAGGCGCCCGACGAGTTGGAGCACTGGGGCTCCTTGGGTGAGTACCACCTGCACGAGACCTGGCCCGGCCGCATCCCCGACCACGTCGCCAAGGTGCGCAAGCTCTACTGCCACTACCAGACCCTGGCGCGCGGCCTCGTGCGTCAAAAGGACGGCTTCTGGGAGTCCCTGGCGCGCTGGCGCTTGCAGTCGGGCAACTACGCCCTCGGCCAGGTCGAGGCCAAACTGTTCGACATGTTCCTCAAGGTTTGGAAGCGCCTCGTGCGCGAGGAAGAGAAGTCGCGCAGTTGGATCGACCCGGGCCACCGCACGGGCACGGCGGCCAGCGAACATTCGGCCAGCATCGACCAGTCGCGGGCCGTTTCGGGCGCCACCTTGGGCGGTCCCGCGCCGGCCGAGCGGGCGCGCAGCCGCGTCAATACCTGAGCGCGCCGGCGGCTGATTCGGCCGATCGGCAACGGTCCTCGCTCACTCGGCAGCTTCGGTTTCGTCGCCCTGCTCCTGCGGGGCGAGGCGCGCGCGCAGGTGCGCGGTGCTGGCGTGGGCCCGGGCCTCGGCCCAGGCCCGCACCCAGCGCCTGAGGGCGGGAAGCACCGCAGCCATCGGCCCGCGCGGATCGGCGGCCCGGCGACCCAGGGCGGCGATCCAGTGGGCGCGCAGGGCGGCCGCGCGGCCTTCCTCGCCGCGCGCGCCGGCGAACAGGGCGCCGAGTTCCTCGCGTTCGCGCTCGTTCAAGTGCGCTGCGGCGTCCCCGTCGAAACTGCGCGCCAGGGCCAGGGGCGAAAGCACGATCCACTCCTCCCCGCGGCGGATCGCGGCGGCCTTGGGGTCGTGGTAGGCGGCCGCCACCGCGCGCTGCACCTGCACCCTGGCCCCGCGCCGGCGCACCAACCCGGGCGGCGAAAGGCGCAGATCGGTCTTTTCGAAGAGGTCCTCGTAGAGCGGTGCGCGGCGGGCCTGGCGGCGCTCTTCGTTGAGCAGGTCGAGCAGCAGCTGCTCGAACTCCCAACCGGCGTCGGGGGTCGCGAAGGGCAGATCCTCGCCGCCGCCGCGTTCGAGCAGGCGCCGCTGCACACGCTCCAGGGAACCCAGCAGGGCCACAAGGCGCCGGGCGATGCGCGCTTCCAGGCCGCGCGCGAGGGCGAGCCCGTCCTGCGCCCGATCGAGTTCGAAACCGATGCCCCAGGCGGTGGCGGATTCGACCTGGTCCCAGCGCAGGCGCAGCTCGCGCCGCCCTGCGCGCACCGCCAGGGCGCCGTGGGGCAGGTCCGGCGTGGCGGGGAGGCGTCGCGCGTGGAACGAAACCAGGGGTGCGATCAGGCCGCGGCCGGCGCGCGCGAGCAGCGTGCGCAGGGCGTCGGCGCGCCGCGGATCGGGCGGGGGAGCGTCCGGCGCGAGCAGACGGCCGTAGACGGCGGCCAGGTCCGGGCTAGGGGGGAGGGCGTTGAACGGTGGCGTGGCGGCCAGGGCGGCGGCCAGGGTTCCGGCCCGGTGGGCGGTTTCGAGCGCATCCACGCGCTCCGAAAGGGCCGCCAGCCGCTCGCGGGCCTGCCCGCGGGCCGTGTGCGCGGGGGTGGGGGCGGCGTCGGGGCGGCGCATATGCGACATCCTACGCCGGTCGGGCGCACGCGGGGGCGGCCGAGGGCGTACCCTCTGCCGCCCATGGACGAATCGCTTGGGAAAGAAGCCTCGCCGGCCGGGCCGGTGGACTGGGGAGCGCGCTACGCCAAGGGGGACACCCCCTGGGACCTGGGCGGGCCCCACCCGGAACTGGTGCGCCGCATTGCCGCCGGCGAACTGGCTCCCCCCCGCGGCGGCGGCAGGGCCTTCGTGCCGGGCTGCGGGCGAGGGCACGACGCCCTGCGCCTGGCGCGCGCCGGATGGACCGTGTTGGCGGTCGACCTGGTGGGCGACCTCGAAGCGGAACTCGCCCCGCGGCTCGCCCGGGACGGCGGGCGATTCCTCGTCGCCGATGCCTTGGGGCTCGACCCTGGGGACTTTGGCGGACCCTTCGAGTTGGTGCTCGAACACACCTTCTTTTGCGCCCTGGAGCTCGACCAGCGACCCGCATGGGGCGAGCTGATGCGCCGGGCCGTGGCTCCCGGGGGCAGGTTGGCCGCGCTGGTTTTCCCGGTGGACAAACCGCGCGAGGAGGGCGGGCCCCCGCACCGTTCGCCCACCGGCGACTTGGCCGCGGCCTTGGGGCGCGAGTTCCGGCGCGCGGCGGACAAGGAAGTGCGCGCGCGCGGCCCGGGCAGGCGCTGGAAGGAGCGCTTTGCGCTTTTTGAGCGCCGCGACCCCTCGAAGGCGGCCGAGTCCGAGCCCTAAGAGGCGCGTCGACCATGAGCACTGCCACCGCTTCGGCCACCGCCGCGCGCGCCCACACGGGTGTGCTGCTCCTCAACCTGGGCACACCCCAGGCTCCCCAGAGCCCCCAGGTGCGCCGCTATCTGCGCCAATTTTTGACCGACGGCCGCGTGATCGACGTGCCCGCGCCCCTGCGCTGGTTGCTCGTGAACGGCATCATCGCGCCCTTCCGCGCGGGAAAGTCGGCGGCGGCCTACCGCAAGGTGTGGACCGAACGCGGCTCGCCGCTGCTCTTCCACACCCGCGACTTGGCCGAGGGTTTGGAGCGCGAACTCGGCGGCGATGTTCCGGTGAGCATCGGCATGCGCTACGGGGAACCGTCGATCGAAGCGGGCCTCGCGGAACTCCGGGCGCGCGGGGTCGAGCGTGTGGTTTTGGCGCCGCTCTATCCCCAATACGCTTCGAGTTCCACCGGCACGGCGCTGGAGGCGGCCTACCGCGCCGCGGGGGCCCGATGGAACACGCCGTACCTGTCGGTGCTGCCGCCCTTCTACGAAGCGCCGCCCTTCGTGCGCGCCTGGGTCGAGCTGGCCCGGCCGCACCTGGAGCGTTTCCGCCCGGATCGCGTGCTCTACAGTTTCCACGGCCTGCCCGAGCGGCATCTGGCGAAGAGCGACGAAGCGGCGGGAGCGCGCTGCCGCGCCTCGGCCGATTGCTGCGCCGCGATCGCGGCCGAAAACCGCCACTGCTACCGGGCCCAGTGTTTCGCCACGGCGCGCGCCCTGGGGGCGGGGCTGGGGTGGCCCGAGGAAACGAGCGAAGTCGCCTTCCAGTCGCGCCTCGGGCCGGGTTGGATCCAACCCTTCACGGACGAGCGCATCGAAGCCCTGGCCCGCGGGGGAACCCGCCGTTTGGCGGTGCTCTGCCCGGCCTTCGTGGCCGATTGCCTGGAAACCCTCGAAGAGATCGGCATGGGGGCGCGCGAGGCCTTCCGGGCCGCGGGCGGCGAGGATCTGCTGCTCGTGCCCTCCCTCAACGCCGAGCCGGCCTGGGTGAGCGCCCTGGCGGAGTTGCTCACGCCTTTGCTTCCCGGGTCTGCCTGATCCCCGGAGCGAGCTACACTCGCCCCCATGGCCGGGCAGATCCCTCCCAAGCGGCGTGCTGCGTTCTACGTGGGTACGGGAATGATGGTCCTGGGCGGGCTGCTGTTCGCCTCGGCCTTCCTCGGCATGGCGCTGAGGTTCGGCGACTTCACGGACTTCGAGGGCCGCGCGGCTTCGACGGCGGTGCGTTTGTTCCTCGGGATGGGGCTCATGATCGTCGGGTCGATGGTGCGCATGGCGGGCGCCCGCGGGCTGGCCGGGGCAGGGGTGATCTTGGATCCCGCCCGGGCGCGGCGCGAGCTCGAGCCCTATTCGCGCATGGCGGGGGGCATGCTCAAGGACGCCCTCGGCGAACTGCGCCCGCCCGCCGCCGGGGAGCCCGCGGCGCCGCGCATCAAATTGCGCTGCCGTGCCTGCTCCAGCCTCAACCCGGAAACGGCCAAGTTTTGCCAGGAATGCGGGCAGGCGCTTTGAACCTCGGTGCGCCTCGGCGCGGCTGAGGAAAGCGGGTCCGGTGGAGCGGGGAGACGCGGAAGCATGGATGTTTATCGGTTGCTTGAGCGGGCGGCGGCTATCGACGGCGAGGCCCTCGCCATTTCCTTCGGCGGTGAGCAAGTCACCTACGGCGAACTCCACCGGCGGGTGCTCGCGCGGGCGGCCGAGGCGCGCGCCCTGGGGGTAAAGCCCGGGGATCGGGTGGGGCTGATCGACGACAACACGCCGCTCTTTTTGGAGTGGACCTTCGCGGCGGCGGCCCTCGGCGCGGTGCTGGTGCCCTTGAACACACGCCTGCGGGCCAAGGATTTGGCGGCCTGTTTGGCGGATGCCGAAGCGAAGCTTTTGGTGGCCGGCTCTGGGCGCGAGGGCGAGGCGCGCGCGGCCGCCGGGGAGTTGGGCGAGGCGACCGGGCTCCACATCGCGGCACACGCGCAGCCCGCCGTCGATCCCTTGGGCGAGCCGGTGCGCCGCGGCGAAGGCGATCTGGCGCACCTTTATTACACGAGCGGCACCACCGGCGAGCCCAAGGGAGTGCAACTGACCCATGGCAACGTCTGCCGGCACGCGCTGGCGGCCGCCGTGGAGCTGGAGCTTGGCGATCGCGATTGCTGGGGGCACATCGCGCCGATGTTCCATTTGGCCGATGCTTGGGCCACCCTGGCGATCACCCTGGTGGGGGGCAGGCATGTGTTTTTGCCGCGCTTCGAAGCGGGCGAGGCCCTCGACCTGATGGAGCGCGAACGCGTCACCATCACCAACCTGGTGCCGACCATGTTGGTGCTGATGGTGGAGCACCCGAGCCTTTTGGGGCGCGACCTGGGTGCCCTGCGGCGGGTGCTCTCCGGCGGCGCGCCGATCGCGCCGGACGTGGTGCGGCGCATCGTCGAGCGTTTCCGGGCCGAGTACGTGCAGACCTACGGCATGACCGAAACGAGCCCCTACCTGACCCTCTCGCGGCTTGGGCCGAGCCAGCGCGCGTGGCCCGAGCAGGAGCGTTTGGCCTGGAGCGCCCGCACCGGACGGCCCTTCCTGGGCGTCGAGTTGGAGGTGGTCGACGCCGCCGGGCGCCGGGTCGCGGACGACGACCGGGAAGTGGGAGAGATCCGCGTGCGCGGCGCGACCGTGACGCCGGGGTATTGGCGCCGGCCGGAGGCCACCGCCGCGGCGATTCGAGGCGGATGGCTGTACACCGGGGACCTGGCCACCGTGGACGCGCGCGGCTCGGTGCGCATCGTCGATCGGGCCAAGGATGTGATCCTGAGCGGCGGCGAAAACGTCTACACGACCGAGGTGGAAGCGGCGCTCTACCGGCACGCGGGGGTGCTCGAATGCGCCGTGTACGGCCGCCCGGATCCGCTTTGGGGGGAGCGCGTGTGGGCCGCCGTGGTCCCCAAGCCGGGGGTGCGCCTGGAAGCGGCCGAACTGGAAGCCCACTGCCGCGCGGAGCTCGCCGCCTACAAGTTGCCCCGCGGCTTCGATTTTTTGGAAGCGTTGCCGCGCACCGGCAGCGGCAAAATCGCCAAACGTTTGTTGGGCGACGCGGGCCGCGCGGCACGGTGACCGCGCGGCCTACGCCGAAAAGTCAGGGCAGATCCACGTTCAGCACGTGGCGCGTGGGCAGCACGTTGCCCACGAACGGACCGACGATCGGCCCACCCAGGGGCAGGGTGAAGTTGCTCGCCAGATCGGTTTTCGTCTGACCGGCCGGGACGGCCGGATTCGGCAGAACCGGGTAACCCTTCGCGGTGGTGACCCCGTAGGCCACGTCCACGAAAAAGGCTCCACCGCCGCAGGCCTGGTTGTAGAGCAAAGCGCCTTCGTCGACCCAGACGATGCGATCGCCCGGGAACGTGTTTGTCGTGGTCCAGTTGCCGATCGAGGTGGTCATGATGTGCAACCAGGGGAAGCCGAAGCCCAGCGTGTTGAGGCTTGCCGCGGCGCTTCCGCAGGTGCCGACCAGTTGCAGGTTGCGGGCGGTGACCTGGGGCAACGCGACCGAGAAGGGGCAGATGCAGGCCTGGGTCAGGTTGTTGAACCCGCCCTGCATGACTTCGCGCGTCAGGCAGGCCAAACCGGCGGCGCCGCCTTGGACGCGGGTGGCGGCCGTGATCGCCGGGCCGGGCACCGGCGTGTGGATCGCGGGCACGAACGGGTTGGCCGGGGTGCTCGGACCGACGAGCGCGTAGCTGCGCGTCGGATGGAAGACTCCCGGTTGGGAGGACAGGGCCGGCGAGTGGATGAACCAATCACACTGGTGCATCAGCACCGTCGCGACTTCCCAGGTGCCCGTCGCGCAGTCCAGCGCGTAGTCGATGTGGCCGTAGTAGAAGATGGACGGGAAAACCAGCGCGCTGGGGGGCACCAGGCACGGGTTGGCGACGGTTCCGGGAATCAGGGACAGGTCGGCTTTCGCCAGGAAGCGCCAGACTTGCAGCGTCGTGCCCGTGGGCGCGATTTCTTCCCAGGTGCGGCTGTAGTCGAGCACCAGTTGGCCGAAGAGCTGCGGTGTGACGCCGCATTCGGAGATGCGCACGTCGACCGTGTATTGGCCGCAGCCGGTGCTGATCGGCGCTTGCAGGTCCCAGAGCAGGCAGGGGTTCGCCGAGGGGGCGCAGGCGCTATAGCAAAATCCCACGCCCTGCATCAGGTAGGCCGGGAAGGCCGGCAGATTGGGTGTGGCGACCGCGCAGCAGGGACCATCGAGCCCGTCGGGCAAGAGGCACTGGGCGGAGAGGGGAGCGGAAGTCGCGGCGAGAGTCGCCACGAGGGACACGATCAACGTTCGCATGGAACGCCTCCTTCGGATCGTTCGGGTGGGGGGGGCTGCCGGATAACCCGCGACCGCTTCGGTCCCATCGGCTACCCGGCACGGTCTGGGACGCTGTAGCGTCGCGCCGGGTTCCGCGCGGGATCGTGGGCTTTCCCCGGAGCCCTCAGCGCCGGTGGGTCAAGGCCCAGAACTGGAACCGACCGAAACGCTGTGCGACGCCGGGCAGGCGTTCGACGGCGCCCAGGACTCCAGCGGCGCCGAGGACAAAACGTTTGAGGCGCGGCGAAAAGTTGCGGGTGCGGAAGGCCAGTTCCTCCGGCGCGGGCACGGCCTGCAGGCCGAGCCGCTCGCGCACCGCGAGACCCGCGGCCCCGACCAGGCGTTCGACCTCGGCGGGCGCGAGGCTTTCGAAGGGCCCGATGTTGGGATCGGGGGAGAGCACGTACTCCACGCCGCGCGGGCCGCCGCGCCGGGCGCGCAGGCGTTCGGTCCAGTCGTGGAAGGAGCGCTTGGAGACAAATGCGAGCAACAACTCGCCGTCGGGCGCGAGCCAGCGGGCCACATCGGCCAAGAGGCGCGGCCGATCGGCGGGGGCCAGATCCTCCAGGCGAAAGAGCAGGCTGATGCGGCGGTAGCCGCCCGACGGGGGAGCCTGCGCCGGCTCGCCGGGCCACGCGTAGCGCCCGGCCCGCGGACGCACACGCTCGGCGACGAACTCGGCCACTTCGGGTGTGCGTTCGACCACATCGAAGGCCCAGCCGCGGCGCTCGCGCCAGAGTTTTTCCGTGAGGATGCCCGTGCACGGCAGCACGTCGAGCCAACGGCCGACTTCGGCGCCTTCCTCGGCGGGTTTGTCGCGGCCTTCGGGGACAAAACGCTCCAGGGCAGCTTCGAGGGCGCGCTGCTCCCAGGGCCGCGGTTTGTTGTGGCGCAGGCCGTTGAGCACCCGCGCGCGCTGGTACACCGCCAGGTCGTCCGGATGCCAATCGGCGGGAAGGGCCGAGGAGGGAATCGGTCGACCTCCGTAGTGGTTCCAGTGGCGCACCACATCGAGCGGCCGCCGCTTCGGTCCGCTCTTCGGCAGCACCTTCGGATAACCCAGCGCCAAAACCGCGATCACCAGCCGGTCGTAGGGCAGGCCGACCACTTCGCGCACCTTCTCGCGGTCGCCGGTCTGCGTGATCCAAAACGTGCCCAGGCCGAGCACCTGGGCCGCCAGACTCATGTTCTGGATCAGCGCGCTGGCGGATTGGATGTTGGCCCAGCTCTCTTCGCTGAACTCGCGCCCGTAACTCACGACGATGTTCACGGGCGCGTTTCCCATCTGGCTCGAAAGTTCAGCCAGGCGATGGTTGGTGGTCGGATCGTCGACGGCGACCAGATCCCACATCTGATAGTTGCAGGAAGAGGGCGCCCAGATACCCGCGTGCATGACCTGGTCGATCAGCTCGCGCGGCACCGGGTCCTCCTTGAACTTGCGGATCGAGCGCCGTTGGTAGAGCGCTTGCCAAAAGTCCACGGGCGGCGTGGGGCCGACCGGCACACCCACGTCGAAATCCTTCGGGCCCCGGCCGGCGGCCGGGCCGGGTTCGGAGGCCGGCGGGGTTTCGGGGGAGAGCGCGGGCTGGTCTCGGGCGTCGGCGCCGCCGGGCTGGGTGCCGCCGGGCTCGGTGCCGCTGGGATGGGCGGGGGGCGGCTCGGGGCCGCGGTCGGTGGGGCTACCGGGGGGAGACATGGGGAATCGATCCGGCCTAGTGTGCCCCGGGGAGGGGGCTGAGGGCGTGGGGCCTTCCCCGCCAGGGGCCGGGATCGCCCAATTCTCGGGTTTGCAGGGTGGAATCAAACGGGCGTTTGAGCGACCTTGTTCGGCCGTTCGCGCGCCCCCCAAGCCGTCCTCAGCCCCCCGCGGCCCTCCCGGGCCCGCGGCGCCCGCTTCTCGGCCCCGATTCTGTCCATCGCCCCGTCGTTCCCATGCAACGAGCCTCCGGCCTCGTCACCCTCCTCATTGGCATCGTTGCCTCGGCTCTGGCCTTTTGGTGGCTGCGCCGCCCTGCTCCCCCGGAGGAGGAGGCTCCCCCCCGGCCGCCGATGGTCGTGCCGGTGACCCTGGGGGAGGTGACCCGCGGGGACCTGACGCCGGTGGCCCGCCTGACCGGCAGCGTGCGCGCCCCGGACAGGGCGGGCTTGGCTTTCCGTGCCGCGGGCACGGTGCGGGCGGTCCACGCCCGCGAGGCGGACGCCGTGTCGGCGGGCGACCTTTTGGCCGAGTTGGACGATGCGGAGCAGCGCGAACGTTTGGCCGAGGCGCGCGCGGAGCTGGAGCTGGCCGCGCGCGAACTGGCGCGCATGGAGGCCGGGGAGCGCTCCGAGGTGATCGCGCGCTTGGAGTCCGAGTTGGCGATCGCCGACGCGGAGCTGCGACTAGCCGAACTGGAGGTCGAACGGGGCGAAGGGTTGTTGCAGGGCTCCGTCATCTCGGCGTCGGCCTTCGACAGGCTGCGGGCCGAGCGCGACGTGGCCCAAGGGCGCCTGGGCGCGGCGCGCGAGCGCCTGGCGGAGGCCCGCGCCGGCTCCCGAGCCGAGGACATCGAAGTGGCGCGCGCGCGGCTCGAATCGCGCCGGGCTTCCGTGGCGACCGCCATGGTGGCGCTGGAGCACACACGCCTCTCGGCTCCGCGCGACGGGCGTATTGCAGCGCGTTTCCTGGCCGCCGGTGACCATGCCCAGGCCGGTCAGCCGGTCTTCGATCTGGTCGACACCGGCCGTGTCGAAGTCGAACTCGATGTGCCCAGCCGGCTCTTGCCGAACGTGCGCGTGGGAGCGCGGCTGGTGCTGCGCCTGGACGAGCGCCCGGACTTCGAACTGGTAACGCGCCTGGACGCCCTGGGACCCGCCGCGGATCCGCGCAGCCGCAACGTGCGCGGGTTGGTGCGTTTGGAGAGTGACGATCCGGCCGCGGCGCCGCTGCTGCCGGGTGTTTTCGTGCGCGCCGAGTTGGATCTCGTGACCCTCGAGGATGTGCTGCTGGTCCCGGAGGACGCCGTGCTCGTGGCCCGCGGCGGTTTCCAGGTGGTGCGGCCGATGCCCGTCGAGCCACCCGCCGGAGCGAACAGCCAGGGACCACCGCCGCCCCCCTGGGAAGCCGCCTGGCGGCCGATCCGCGTGCTCGGCCGCCACGCCGGGCTGGCGGCCGTCGTGGCGTTGGAAGAACCCCTGGCCGAAGGGGAAAAGGTCGTGGTGACCGGCGTCGATCGGGCGCTGCCGGGCACTCCCCTGCGTCCCGCGGCCCAAGCCGGCCAAAACGGACCGTCCCGCGGCCCGGAAAACGGCGCGAACGGGTCGGTGAGTGACGACCCCGCATCCGCGCCGACCGGAGCCGCCGGCGGTGACGAGGATCGTGTCGCCGGTCGCCCCGCGGCGGGCGGCTCGGACGGAACTCCTCGCGCGGGTGGCGGGCGATGAATCCGATCGAAGCCTCCGTGCGCACGCCGTACACCGTCGCGGTGGCGGTGCTGCTGACGATGCTGTTCAGTTGGATCGCCCTGCGCACGATCCCGGTGCAGCTCAAGCCGACGGTGGACACACCGCGCATCACCGTCGAAACCACCTACCGCGGAGCCAGCGCCCAGGAGGTCGAGGAATCCGTCACGCGTGAGCTGGAGCAGGTGCTCCAGGCGGTCGAGGGTGTCATCCAGCTCATCTCGGATTCTTCCGAGGGGCGCAGCCTGATCACCCTCGAGTTCGATTTCGGCACGGACACCGAGATCGCCGTGATCGACGTCAACAACAAGTTGACCCAATCCCGGCCCCTGCCCGACGAATCCGATCCGCCGGTCGTGCGCATCGCCAGTGCCAACGACAACGAGCGCATCATGTGGATCGCGTGCCGTTCGAGCTACGAGCCGAACCGCATCCAACGCCTGATCGAGGACAACGCCCGCGCGCGTCTGGAGCGGGTGCCGGGTGTCTCCAACCTGCTGGTGGTCGGCGGTGAGGAACGCGAGATCCAGGTGCGCATCGACCCGGAGGCGATGGTTGCGCGCGGGGTTTCGCCCGGCGACCTGGAACAGGCCATCGCACGCGGCAACCTGAACCTGCGCGGCGGCACCGTGGACAGCGAACGCCGCCGCATGGTCGTGCGCACGGTCGGGCGCGCGGCGGTCGCTTCGGAGCTGCACGATCTCATCGTCAAGGACACCGAAACCGGTGTGGTGCGGCTGGGCGAGATCGCCGAGGCCTCGGACACCTTCCGCGAGCGCACCAGCTTCGTGAACATCGACGGGCAAGGCGGCGTGGCGATCGGTGTCGCGCGCCGGGTGGGGGCCAACGTGGTCGCGACCGTGGCCGCTCTTCAGGAGACCGTCGCGGAGATCAACGCCACCTTCGAGCAGCGCGGCATCGACCTCTACTTGGATCCGGTCTACCTGGAGACGACCTACATCGAACAGGCGCTCTCCTTCGTGACGGACAACCTGCTGCTCGGGGCGGTGCTGGCGATCAGCGTGCTGCTGATCTTCCTGCGCAGTTACCGCAGCATCCTGATCGTGGCCGTCGCGATCCCGATCTCCCTGGCGGCGGTCTTCCTGGTGCTGAGCGGACTCGGCCGCACCCTGAACGTGATCAGTTTGGCCGGCTTGGCGTTCGCCAGCGGCATGGTGGTCGACAACGCGATCGTGGTGCTCGAAAACATCTTCCGGCACCTGGAGATGGGCAAGGACCGCCTGCGCGCGGCGATCGACGGAGGCCGCGAGGTGTGGGGCGGCGTGCTCGCCGCGACCCTGACCACGGTGGCGGTGTTCATCCCGATCCTCCTGCAGGCGGATGAAGCCAGCCAGCTCTTCACGGACATGGCCCTGGCGATCTCGGCGGCGGTGGTGTTTTCGCTGCTCGTGGCCCTGAGCGTCGTGCCGGTGCTTTCGTCGCTGCTGTTCCGCAAGCGCGCCGAGGAGGGCAGCCACGCCCAGCGGGCCGCAAAGCAGCCCCTGGGCGCCGTCGGGCGGGCCTACGCCGGGTTCATGGATCGTTTGGTGTCGAACCGCCTGGGCGGCGCGGCCTTCAAGGCCGGGCTGGTGCTGGTGATCGGGGCCAGTTCCCTGATGGTGCTCAAACTCGCGCCTCCGGCGGAGTACCTGCCCACCGGCAACCGCAACCTGATCCTGTTCTTCGGCACGCCGATTCCCGGCCAGCGCCCGGAGACGATCGCCGAGAACCTGGCGCCCTGGGAGGAATGGGTGCTTTCCCAGCCGGAGGTGGAGCGCATG
>JBJHAV010000045.1:0-10668 GCA_050480685.1 Planctomycetaceae bacterium
GAGCAGCCGGATGTCGACATGGCGCCGGTCCTGGACGAGGTTCTGCACCCCGCTCGCGATCTGCAGGAACATGACGCTGGGCACGACGAGCCGCGGCTCGGCCACGAGTGCCAGGAGCGGCACGCCGGTGAGCCCGATGCCGAAGCCGGTGACGCCCCGGAGGATGGCAGCGGCCAGGATCGCCCCGGAGCCCGCGCCGAGCACCCCCGCCCACGCGGAGTCGGACGCCGCCCCGGCGCCGGCGGTGCGCCCGGCCGGCGGCCCCCAGGAACCCGGTTCGGCGCGGGCGGTGCTCGAACCCGTGGGCGGTCCCGCCGCCCCGGCGCGCCCCGCGGCACAAGGATCGGCGGCGGGTGGACCGAGTGTGGTCGGCCGGGTGGTGGATACCTACGGGCGCCCGCTGGCGGAGGTGGACGTGATGCTGACCGCCAACCAGGGCATCGGGTTTTTCTTCGGCGCGGGCGCCGAACCCTTCACCACCCAGACCGACACGCGGGGCGAGTTCCGGTTCAGCGGGATCGGCGCCGGGGCCTACGACCTGACGGCCGGCCTGGATGGATTCGCCCCCGGGCGGCGACAGGTGCCCGGGGTGCCCGCCCAGGGTGAGTTGGTGCTGGAGGATCTGGTCCTGACCCCGGGGGCGAGGCTCTACGGGCGCGTGGTGGACCCCTCGGGAAGGGCCGTGGAAGGAGCTGAGTTTTTCCCGGCCCCGTCCGCGAATCCCTTCGACTTCACCGCCTCGGACCTGACCTCGCTGTTTTCCACGGAGCCCCTGGCGCGCAGCGGCGCCGGCGGGGAGTTCGCGATCGAACGCATGGCCGCCGGTCCCTTCCGGCTGCGGGTCAGTTCCGCGGACCACCCGGATCGGATCGTGGAGGGCAACGCGGACCAGCCCGGAGTCCGGCAGGGGCCGATCCTCGTGGAGCTCAACCGGGGCGCTTCGATTTTGGGGACCGTCGCCGGCATCCCCGAAGCGCGCCGCTCCGAACTGCGCGTGAGCGCCCAGGCCAGTGGCCAACCCGGATTCCCGGGTTTCGGCGGGGCCTTCGGCGAGCGCTCCGCGCCGATCGATGCCCAGGGCCGGTTCGAAATCGCCGGGCTCGACCCGAACGCGAGTTATCGGGTCCGGGTCACGCCGGCGGGCGACGGGCCGCGATCGTTCGCGCGCGGGCGGACCCTCTCCAACAGCGTGAACGCCCAGGCGGGCGAGCGGGGTGTCGCCCTGACGTACCGCGAGGACGCCAGCCTGACGTTCCGAGTGCTCGGCCCGGACGGCGAGCCGGTGGAGCGCTTTCGGGCGCGCTGGGAACTGGGCGGTTTCCCCGGGGATCTCGGTGCGAGCGCTTCCGCTCCGGACATGCACCCGGGGGGGCTCGGGCGGCTGGAGGGCCTCAATCTGTGGGGCAACCGGGCCGGAACTCTGGTGATCGATGCCCCCGGGCACCGGGTGCTGCGGGTCGACGATCTGCGGCCCCAGGCGGGCAGCGCCTTGGAACTCGGCGACTTGCGCTTGGAACGCGCGGCCGAGGTGCTCGTGCGTGTGATCGACGGCCCCGAGGGCGGCCCCGTCGCAGGTGCTCGGGTGCGCGTTGCGCCGGCCGTGGAGCTTGCCGCCGGGATGACCGGGGCTGGGCGCGGCGGGCGCGGTTTCGGGCGCGCCATGAACGCGGGCCGCGCTCTGATGGGCGCCAGTGAAGCTCCCGGCACCCGTTCCGCGGCCACCGATGTGGAGGGCATCGCACGGCTGGAGAGCCCGGGCAGCGGTGCGCTCGACTTGACCGTGGATGCGCCGGGCTTCGCTTTGCTCGAACTCGAAGGTGCACGGCCCGACTCGGAGGGAGTGCTCGTCGCCAGGCTCGAACGGGCCGCACGCGCCACCGTGCGTGTGGTCAACTCGGCCGGCGCGCCGCTGGCCGGTGTGCGTGTGCTCCACCGTGCACCCGGGGCGGAGGAAGCCCCCTTCATGCAGGTCATGGGCGGAATGCTCGACACCACCGTCACGGATGGTGCCGGCGAGCTGCGCTTCGAGCGTTTGGAGCCCGGTCTGCACGGCTTCCGCGCTGAACGCGCCACGTCCGCCGGGCCCGCGAGTTTTGTGTTCAGCTTTGCCGGGGGCCAGGCGCCCGAGTGGACCGAGCTGAACGTGGCGCCCGGCCGCGACGCCGAGTTGGTCCTGGTGCTGGCGGATCCGGCGCGGCTCGTCGGCACGGTGCGCGAGGGCGGCCGTCCGCTCGCTGGCGCCGAGTTGCGCCTCGCGCCGGCCGACGAGGGGCGCGGCGAGATGCGCGGCGTGATGGCCTTCGGGGGCGGATCCGAGCGCGGGCGCACGGACGGCTCCGGGCGCTTCGAGTTGGAGCAGGAGGGCGTGGGTGCCTACACCCTTTCCGTGAGCCACCCCACCCGCGCCATGGCCTCGAGTTTCCCGGTGACCCTGGAGCGCGGCACCCTACGTTTCGATGTGGACCTGGCGGTCACGGCCGTGGAAGGGCGTGTGGTCGACGGGGCCGGGCGGCCCTTGGCCGGGATTCAGGTGGAGGTCCGCCGAGCGGGCCGCGAGGGGCGCGGACAGGGCGGGCGCGACGGATTCCGGGGCAGGTCGATGATCATGGCCGTGGGCGCCTCCCCGGGCGGGGAAGCCCAGGTGTTGCAACGGGGCGGGGAGAGTGAAACCGGGCGCACGGACGCCGACGGGCGCTTCCGCCTCGTGGGTGTGCCCGAAGACACGGATCTGCGTGTGCACGCCAGCGGCGCCGGTTTCCAGCCCGCCGAGAGCGAGGTCTTCCGCGTCGCCCTGGACCAGGTGCGCAGCGGGCTGCGTTTCGTCTTGCAGCCCGGCGCCGAGCTGGAAGTGGCGATCGAAGGGGAACTGCGCGACGCGTCGGGTGTGCCGATGGTGATGGTGCAGCTCAGGCCCGCCGATCCGGCCGAGGGCGGCCCGGCCGAGGGCAGTGAAACGCCGGGGTCCCAGTTCACGCAGGCGCCGGGCACGGCCCAGTTCCAGGGGGTGGCCCCCGGTCGCTGGACCATTGAAGTGCGCCCCCTGGGCCGCACCACGATGTCCGACACCCCTGCGCTGGTTACGCGCGAGGTGGAGCTTGAAGCCGGTCGCTCCGAATCGGTCCGGCTGCGGCTGCCCTGAGGACGCGGCTCCCATCCGGCGCGTATCCTTTGCCCGTGCGTCCGCCCTACGAAGCCCTCGTCCTCGACGTGGACGGAACCCTCGTGGGGGCTTCGGGCCACGTGCACCCGAAGACCCGCGAGGCGGTGCGCGCCCTCGCGGCCCGCGGCGTTCCGGTTCTGATCGCCACCGGGCGCTCCGAACTCGGCACCCTGGGGGTGCTCGAAGAGCTCGGGCTCGACACACCCGCGGTGGTCTTCAACGGCGCCGGCATCTGGTGTCCGAAGCGGCGCACCCTGGTGGAGGAGCGCGTGCTCTCGAACCGCGCCGTGGCGCGCGTGTTGGCTTTCGCCGAGCGGGAGGGCCTGTTGACGGTGGTGATGCGCGGCGGCGAAAAGTTCGCCACGCGCCCGACGGACACCTGGGAAGCGGCCGCCCTGCGGGACATGCTCGGTTTGGAGCCCTCCGACCACGGGGCCCTGCCCCGGGAGTACCTGATCCGCATCTCGCTCTTTTCCCAGCGGCACGGCACGTCGGCGGACTTCGTTTCGCTGCTGGAGCGCGAGGTCGAACTGCCGCTCTACCTGACGGACTTTCCCCTGAACCACCTGGCCTCCCATCCGGACAGCCCCTTGCAGGTGGTCGACGTGCAGCCCCCGTGCCGCGGCAAGGGCGAAGTTCTGCGCCTGCTCGCCGAGGAGTTCGGAATCCCGCCCGAGCGTGTGGTTGCCATCGGCGACGGCGGCAATGACGTGCCGATGCTGCTCGGGGCCGGGCTCGGCGTCGCCATGGAAGTTTCACTGCCCGAGGCCTTGGCCGCCGCCGACCGCATCATCGGCTCCTGCGACGGCCCCGCCATCGCGGAACTGGTCGACGAACTGTTTCCCGCCTAGGCCCTAGGGCGCTCTAGCGAGCTGCACGGTGCCCGCGGCCAGTGCGTGGGCCCGCGCCCGAATCCGCCGGGGCGGTTACCATGCAAAGCGCTATGGCCTCCGCAACTTCCCGCGGTCGTCGGCCGCTGCTCGGTTTCACCCTGCTCGCCGCCGTCCTCTTGATCGGTCTCGCTGTCTGGTGGTTCGCGGCCGCGGGTGACCCGCATTCGGGCGAAAACGGGCCCACGCTGGTCGAGAGCCCAAGCGAAGGTCCGCCGGAGCGCCTCGGCATCGACCTGGCAGGCGCACCGGACCAAGGCGAAGCTCCCCGCGGTGCGGGCGCGGAAGCGGGTACTGCCCGCGCTGCCGTGTCCGCCCCGTCGGCGGATTCGCTCGCGCCTTCCGCGCCCGCTCCCGCGCTGCGGCTCGTGGGCCGCGTGGTCGACGGGAACGCAGCCGGCATCGCCGAGGCGCGCATCGAGGTGCGCCGCGACTTTCCCGCGGGGGCGCAACTGGCTCCCGCTTCGCTGCTGGTGTCCAAGTCGACCCAAGGGGACGAGCGAGGGCGCTTTGAGCTCGAGCTCGAGGAACGAGCCCCACTGGAGGTCGAGGTGCGCGCTCCGGGCCACTTGGCGCGGGTGCTGTGGGTTCCGGAGCCCCTGGAAATCGGCGCCGACGGCTCCGCCGATTCTTTCCTCGACCTCGGGGACATCGAGTTGGAAGCCGGGGTGCGGATCTTTGGGCACGTCATCGACGGGCGCGGGGTCCCGGTGGAGGGCGCTGAGTTTTCCTTCGAAGGGGAAGAAGCGCCGCGCAGTTTGGCGGAGCGAGCGCGGCGCGAGGCGCGCACTCCCCTGGGCACAAGCGACCGGGGCGGCCGCTTTTCCATCGCCGGACTGCCCGCCGGGTGGATCCGTGTGCGGGTGGATTCGCCGCGCCACCTCGCCGCGCCGCTGGAGGTTTTTGCACCAGCCCCCGGCGGGGTCTTGGGGCCGCTGGAGGTACGCCTGGAAGAGGGCGAGACGATCGAGGGTTGGGTCCGGGGCGCATCTGCGGAGCGACTGAATGGCCTGGTGGTGCGCGCGATGGCTTCCACCGGGGGGCCGACCCCCGCGGACCCGCTGCCGGTGCTCGAGCGCCGGGCGTCGCCCGCTCCCGACGGCCATTTTGAACTCACCGGCCTTGGCCCCGACCGGAGCTATCGCTTGAGCCTGGTGGACCGGACCGCTCCCGTCGGCGCTTCGCCCTGGGCGGGCGTGCGCACCTACGGGCCCGTGGTGACCGCATCGCCGGGGGACAGGCAGGTGGAGCTGGAGGTTGAACCCGCCGCGCGCATCCGCCTGCGGGCGATCGACGGGGCGGACGGCGAACCGGTGCGCGTCTTTCGGGTGGTGCTTCAGGTCGGTCCCGTGGGCTTTGCCTCCTCCGCCGCAACGGTTCTGGTCGACGACGCCGAGGGGCGCGCGTTGCTGGAGGATGTGCCCCGGGGCGCGGGGCAGTTGAGCATCGAAGCGCCCGACCACCTGTCCGTGCGTTTGCCCGTGGGAGCGCTCGCGGCGGGGCAAGAACTCGACCTGGGCGAGATCGAACTGACTCGGGCGCGGGCGCCCGCCCTGCGGGTGGTGGCCGCGGAAGGCGGTGCGCCCGTGGCCGGCGCCCGGGTGCGATTGCGCGCGGCACCGGGCGCGGGCGGCCCGTCGCTCTTCCAAATGCTGCGCCAGGAAATGCTCGAACAGCCCGAACTGCCCGGGGTGCGTGTCGGCGTGACCGGCGAGGACGGGGGCGTGCGGCTGGCCGCGCCCGGTCCGGGGCCCTTGGCTGCCCACGTGGTCGCGCCGGGGTTCGCGCCCTTCGATGGCGAGGTGGAGGTGCTGGAAGGCGAGGGCGCGGCCGGCATTGAAATCGCACTGCAAGCCGAGGCCCAGGTGTGGCTGCGGGTGGTGGACTCGGAGGGGCGGCCCGTGCCCGGAGCGCAAATCCTGCACCGCTCGCCCGCCGACGAACGGGAATCCGGTTTGGGCGCAATTCGCTCCCTGCTCGAACCGCGGGCGGCCGATCGCGACGGGCGGCACCGCCACCTGGGACTCGAGCCCGGACTCCATCGCTGGCGCGCCGAGCGCCGCATCGACGGCGAACGCGTCAGCCGTCTGACCATGGGCTCAGAGCAAGCGCCGGTGGAGTGGGCGGAGTTGGAGCTGGCCCCGGGCGAGCGGCGCGAACTGGTGCTGGTGCTTCCTCAGGCGGTGGAGCTCTTCGGCCACCTGCGCCAAGGCGATTCAGCGCTCGCTGGCGCGACACTCTCCCTGCGTTTGCCCGGCCAAGCACAGACGGCCGTGGTGGGAGCCCCGCGCACATGGGTGAGTTATGCGGGCGGCAGTCAAACGCGTTCGGACGGGCGCGGTGCGTATCGCTTCCACCACGACCAGCCGGGGACCTACCTTGTGGTGGTGACCCATCCGCAACTGGCCTTGCCGAGGGTCGTCGAGGTCGAACTCCCGCGCGGGGCGACCCGCCTGGACGTTGATCTTGCCGGAGCGAGCCTGGCGGGACGGGTCCTCGACGGGGCCGGCCAGCCGATCGCGGGCGCGCGGCTGGAGGCCCGCGGCGAGTTGTCGCTGGGGGGCGCGCGACCGAACGTGTTCGAGAGCGACGGGGCCGGGCGCTTCCTCTTGACCGGCCTGCCGGAGGGGACTCCTTTTCAACTAGAGGCGCGACGGTCCGGCTTCGTGGGCGCGCAACTTGCCGTCGACGGCCTCGCCAGCGGCGAACGCCGGGAGGGGATCGAGCTGCGCCTCGCGCCCGGTGCGGACCTGGAAGTGCACCTGGTCTGGCGCGGACCGAATCCGCCGGCGCAGGTGGTGGTCGTGACCCTGGTGCCCGAAAAGGTGCCCGGGACCGATGGCCTCGCGGCGCCCAGACCCCAGACCGCTTCCATCGGCGAGCGCGTGCGCTTCACGGGCCTGGTCCCGGGCGATTGGCGCGTGCGCGTGCTGCGCATCCAGGATTCGGCCGAACTCGGCTCCGCCGCCGTCAGGCTCGCTCCCTCGCAAACCCGCGCCGTGGACATCGAACTGGACGGTCCGCGCTAAAGACCTTCAAGGCCGTCGCACTTCGCCCGTTCGGCGAGGGAATCGCCCTGCGGCGGGTTACTGGGGGCGCGCGCGGGATTCGCGGCGCCAGAGGGGCGCTTCGAGCACCACGCAGCCCTTGCAGGGTTCGGGATAGTCGCGGGCGAACATGCGCCGGCGCAGTTCCTGCATGGGTTCGCCGTTCCAGACGGCTTCGAAACCCTGTTCGATCACGTTGCCCAGTTCCAACTCCCGGGGAGCCCGGCAACAGGGATAGGTGGTGCCGTCGGGCTCGACCTTCAGGTAGCCCATGACCATCGGGCAAAAGCCGGCGTGGGCTTCGGCCAATTCGCTGTGCATCAGCTCCAGCACGGCGGCCGATTGGATGCGTGTGTTCGGTGATGCGTAGTCGTACTCGCCGCCCAGGGGCGCGTGGACCTCGATGAGCAGTCCTACGCCGCGCGCTTCGGCGCGGGCGCGCATGGCCTCCAGGCGCTCGGCCACGTGGGCCTCGCCGAAGGCGCCGAAGGGGTCGAGTTCGGCGAACTGGGGACTGTTGGGCAGCAGCTCCAGCACGGTGATGCGCTGACCGCCCATCTCGGCCACGAAGTCCACATACCCCTCCAGGTCGTGCAGCACGTCGCGGCAAAGGACCATGTGGAAGATCACCGGCACGGCGGATTCACGGCAGCGCCGGGTGGCGTGGCGCGAGTTTTCGACCACCGTTTCGAAGTGCGCGGGCGCGCGCAGTTTTTCGAAGACGGCCTTCTCGTGGGAGTCGATCGAGAGGGTCAGGCGGTGCAGGCGGGGCAGGAGGCGTTCGAGCACCTCCGGCGTCAGCAGCATCGCGTTCGTGATGATGTCGAGCTGGATGCCGTGGCGCTCGATCAGCGGCCAGAGGCGCTCGAAGTTGTTGAGCAGCGGCTCGCTGGTGGCGCTGGGGGTCCACAGGGTCGCCAGGTCGAAGAGCTCCTCGAGCAGCTCAGGCTGACGCGCCAGGGGAGTGGAGACCACCGGCGGGTTCTCCACCTGGCTGCACATGATGCAGCGCAGGTTGCAGGCGGAGTTGGTGGAGTACTCGAGGTAGTAGGGACGCGAGTTCCACTCGAGTTTGCCGCCGGCCAAATCCACGGTCAGGGCCACGAAATTGGACAACTCGCGCACCGGTTTGGCGCGCGAGCGGTCGCCGGCGGATCCTGCCGCGCGGTCCGGCTGGGGGGAATCAGACATCGCAAAACCCTGGGGTGGGCCGGACAAAGATACCACGCGCAGGGGAGCGGTCCGGGCCGTGGGCGCACGCGGACTGAGCGCCGGGAGGGGGCGCAGAGTGTTGAGAGCCTGCCGTGCGGCGGCCCTTCCCACAGGCTGTGGCCGCCGACTGGCGGCCGAAACGGCACCGGGCAGCGCCTTCTTGTCAGCCGAGTCGGTTTTCGCCCACGCGGTCAGTCGCCCTTCGGCGCGGCGGGCGGCTGCTTGGAAGGCTTGGCCGCCTTGGTGGAGCCGCCTTCGTTGGATCCCGTCGAACTTCCGGTGCTGTTGCCAGAGGACTCGCCCGCGGGCGACTGGGCTCCGGACTCCTTGGCGGCGGCTTCGCGGTACCCGCTGGAGCGGTAGTCGGTCTGGTGGAAACCCGAGCCCTTGAACAGGATGCCGGCCCCCGCGCCGATCAGCCGGCGGTACTTGCGACTGCCGCAGGCCGGGCACTTGGCCAGCGGCTTTTCCGTCATGGACTGGAAGTGGTCGCGGCGATCGCCGCAGGCATCGCAGAGGTACTCGTAGGTCGGCATGGCGCGATCCGGTGGATCGGGTGGGTCGTTTGCCGGGATGGAGCGGGGATCAGTCGGTCTTCGCGGCCGGCTGGGCGGCGACGACCACTTGGGCGTAGCGCAAAACGTGCTGGCGCCAGACGTAGCCGGTGCGCACCGTCTCGACGATGGCGCCGTCCGGATGTTCGTCGGTTTCGACCCGGGCCACCGCCTGGTGGCGCTCGGGATCGAAGGTGCCGCCCGGGGGGATGGCTTCGACACCTTGGGCTTCCAGGGCCCCGGCCAGTTGTTTGCGGGTCATTTCGACGCCGATGGCCAGGTTCTTGGCCTCCTCGCCGCTGGTGGGGGAGGCGAGCGCCATGTCCAGATTGTCGAGCACCAAAAGCAGCCCTTGAAGCAAGGGTTCCAGGGAGCGGCGCAGGCCGGCTTCCAGGTCGGATTGGGCCCGCCGCCGCAGATTTTGGTAGTCGGCCTGGGCGCGCTGGGCCAAGGAGCGCAGCTCTTCGCACTCCCGCTCCAGCTCGGCAAGGCGCTCGGACGGCTCGCCCTCAAAGGAGCCGGCAGCATCGCCGTACTGCCCGTCAGCGTGGTCTTCGTCCCCGCCCTGGGCACGCTCGTGGTCGTCTGCGTGGATCATTTCGTACCGCTGAAGTAGTCGCCGATGCGGTCAAAGAACGACTTGGAGCCGCTCTTTTCTTCTTCGATGCCCTCGAACTCGCGCAGCAGCTCCTTTTGGCGCTCGGACAGTTTGGTGGGCACCTGCAAGAACACACGCACCAACTGGCTGCCGCGCCCGGAACCGTCCAGGGAGGGCAAACCCTGGCCGCGCAGGCGGAAAACCTTGCCGGATTGGGTGCCCGGGGGCACCTGCATCTCGACCTTGCCGCGCAGGGTGGGCACTTCGACCTTGTCGCCCAGGGCGAGTTGGGCAAAGGAGAAGGGCACCTCGGCCAAGAGATCCGGTCCGGAGCGCTGGAACACCGGGTGTTCGCGCTCCTGGATCACGGCGTACAGGTCGCCGCGCGGTGCGCCCGGATCCCCGGCATCACCTTCCCCTTGGATGCGCAGGCGCATGCCCTCCTCGACACCCGCCGGGACGTCGATCAGGACCTCCGCGGAGCGCACCTCGCGCCCGGTGCCCGAGCACTTGGAGCAGGGGTTTTCGATGCTCTCGCCCTGGCCTCGGCAGGTGGGGCAGGCGCTGGCCACGGCGAAAAAACCCTGGCTGCGTTGGACCTGCCCGCGTCCGCCGCAGGTTTGGCAGCGCACCTTGCGGCCCTTGGGCCCGAGCCCGCTGCCGGTGCAGGTGCCGCAGTGTTCGTGTCGGCGAATGTCCACCGTGCGGCGCACACCCTCGTCGACCTCTTCCAGGCTGAGATCGAGCACGATCTTCAGGTCGCGGCCCGGGCGCGGGCCCTCCTGGCGTCGGCGCTGCCCGAAGAGGTTGCCGAACAGCCCGCCGCCTCCGCCGAAGATGTCGCCGAAGGCCTCGAAGATGTCTTCGAGGTTGCTGAACTGGGGGCCGCGGCCACCGGCGCCGAAGGCCTGGTGTCCGTATTGGTCGTAGCGCGCCCGCTTTTCGGCGTCGCCGAGCACGTCGTAGGCCTCGGCCGCTTCCTTGAAGCGCGCTTCCGCCTGGGCATCCCCGGGGTTGCGGTCCGGGTGGTGCTGGAGCGCGAGCTTGCGGTAGGCGCGCTTGATCTCGTCGGTGCCGGCCGTGCGCTCGACGCCGAGCACTTCGTAGTAGTCGCGCTTCTCGCTCATGCCAATTCCGTTCGCCCGCTTGGCGGCCGTGATCGAGGGGGGAAGGGGACGCAGCGGCGCCCGCGGCGGATGGGGCCCCG
>JBJHAV010000045.1:10678-19192 GCA_050480685.1 Planctomycetaceae bacterium
CCCGGCGGGGGGCGGGGGGTTTTGGGGGCCGGGGGCCCCGCGTCCCGCGTCGGCCTCAAGAGAGGCTGCCGCCGACCGCGTCCTGCGAGTCCTTCAGCTCGGTGACCATCGAGTCGGTGGTCAGGAGCAAGCCGGCGATCGAAGCCGCGTTCTGCAAGGCGGTGCGCACGACCTTGGCCGGGTCGATGACGCCGGCCTTGAACATGTCGACGTACTGCCGGGAGAGGGCGTCGAAGCCGAAGGTCGGGGACTTCTCGCGGGCGATCTCGACCACCACCGAGCCGTCTTCGCCGGCGTTCTCGGCGATCTGGCGCATCGGCACCAGCAGCGCCTGGCGCAGGATTTCCGCGCCGTAGCGCTCGTCACCCTTGAAGCGCGCTTGGGCGACCGCTTCGGAAGCGCGCATCAGGGCCACGCCGCCGCCGGGGACGACCCCTTCCTGGATGGCCGCACGGGTCGCGTTGAGGGCGTCCTCGACCAGGTCCTTCATGGCCTTCATCTCGGTCTCGCTGTTGCCGCCGACCTTGACCACGGCCACACCGCCCGAGAGCTTGGCCAGGCGCTCTTCCAGCTTCTCGCGGTCGTAGTCCGAGTTGGTCTTCTCGATCTGGACGCGGATCTGCTTGCAGCGTTCGTCAAGGGCCTTCTTGGTCCCCGCGCCCTGCACGATGGTGGTGGAGTCCTTGCCCACGCGCACGCGCTTGGCGCTGCCCAGGTGCTCCATGCCGATCTTCTCGACCGGGATGCCGAGTTCCTCGGTGATCGCCGTGCCGCCGGTCAAGGCCGCGATGTCGCCCAGGTAGGCCTTGCGGCGCTCGCCGAAGCCCGGGGCCTTGACCGCGCAGATGTTGAGGATGCCGCGCAGTTTGTTGATCACGAGCGTGGCCAGGGCCTCGCCGTCGATGTCCTCGGCGATGATCAAGAGCGGGCGGCCGGTCTGGGCCGTGCGCTCCAGGATCGGGATCAGGTCGCGGGCGTTCGAGACCTTCTTTTCCTGGATCAGGATCAGCGGGTCCTCGAGTTCCGCCACCAGCTTGGCCGGATCGGTGGCGAAGTAGGGCGAAACGTAGCCCTTGTCGAACTCCATGCCCTCGACGACCTCCAGTTGGGTCTCGAGCCCGGTGTTCTCCTCGATGGTGATCACACCCTCGTCGCCGACGCGCTCGAAGGCGTCCGCGAGCAGCTTGCCGATGTTCGGATCGTTGTTGGCCGAAATCGAGGCCACGTTGGCCTTGTCGTCGCGGGTCTTGACCTTGCGGGACTGGGATTCAATCGACTCGACGGCCACGCCGACGGCCTTCTCGATGCCGTTGCGCAGGGCCACGGGGTTGATCCCGGTGGCCAAGAAGCGCAGGCCTTCGTCGTAGATCGCCGCGGCCAAAACCGTGGCGGTGGTGGTGCCGTCACCGGCCACGTCGTTGGTCTTCTTGGCCACTTCGAGCACGAGCTTGGCGCCCATGTTCTCGAAGGGATCGGCCAGGTCGACTTCCTTGGCGACCGAAACGCCGTCCTTGGTGACGGACGGAGCGCCGATGGACTTTTGCAGCACCACGTTGCGGCCCGCCGGGCCCATGGTGACACGCACCGTCTTGGAGAGCTTCTGAATGCCCGCGCGCATCTTTTGGCGCGCGTTGTCGTCGAACAGGATCTGCTTGGCCATGTTGTGCTCGTTGTTCCTTGGGTTGTTCTGGGTCGTTCGCGTTCGCGGCGCGGATCAGAAGTCCATCCCGCCCATACCGCCCATGCCGTCCATCCCATCCATGCCGTCCATACCGGGACCGGCGGGCGAGGCGGGCTCCTTCTTCGTCACGATCAGAGCGTCGGTGGTGAGCAGCAGGCTGGCCACGCTGACGGCGTTCTGCAGGGCGGCCTTGGTGACCTTGGCCGGGTCGACGATGCCCATGGCGAGCATGTCGCCGTAGGTGCCGTTCAGGGCGTCGAAGCCGTGGGTCGCGCTCTTCTCGCGCAGGATGCGGTGGGCCACCACGGCGCCGTCGTGGCCGGCGTTCTCCGCGATGCGCTCGCAGGGCTGCGACAGGGCTTCATGGAGCATGTCGATGCCCATGTCGTAGTCCGTGTCGACGCCGCCGCGCAGCTTCTCCAGGGCCTTGCGGGCGCGCAGGAGCGCCACGCCGCCACCGGGCAGGATGCCCTCTTGGACGGCCGCGCGGGTCGCGTGCAGGGCGTCCTCGATCAGGGCCTTGCGCTCCTTGACCTCGGTTTCGGTGGCGCCGCCCACGTTGATCTGGGCGATGCCGCCGGTCAGCTTGGCCAAACGCTCCTGCAGCTTCTCGCGGTCGTAGTCCGAGGTGGTCTTTTCGACCTCGGCGCGGATCTGCTCGATGCGGGCCTTGAGTTGGGTCTGGGCGCCGGCGCCGCCGACGATGATCGTCTCATCGCTGGTGATGGTGACCTTCTTGGCGGTGCCCAGGTCCTTGAGGGTGACGCGGTCGAGTTCCATCCCGACGTCCTTCATCAGGGCCGTGGCCCCGGTCAGGATCGCGATGTCGACCAGCATGGCCTTGCGGCGATCCCCGTAGCCGGGGGCCTTGACGGCGCAGACCTGCACGATGCCGCGCAGCTTGTTGACCACCAGGGTGGCCAAGGCTTCCGAGTCCACGTCCTCGGCCAGGATCACCAGGGGCTTCTTGGCGGTTTTGGCTTGCTCCAAGAGCGGCAGCAGTTGCTGCACGGTGGAGATCTTGCCCTCGTGCACCAGGATTAGCGGGTTTTGGTACACGCAGCTCATGGTGTTCGGGTCGGTCACGAAGTGCGCCGACAGGAACCCGCGGTCGAACTGCATGCCCTCGACGATCGACACGTCGGTTTCGATCGTCTTGCCTTCTTCGACGGTGATCACGCCGTCCTTGCCGACCTTGTCCATGGCGCCGGCGAGCAGCTTGCCGATGCGCGGGTCGTTGTTGGCGCTGATCGTGCCGACTTGGGCGATCTCACCGCTGGTCTTGACCGGCTTGGCCATCTTGTCGAGGGCCTCGACGACCGCTTGGGTGCCGTCCTTGAGGGCGGCGTTGATGCGGCCCGGGGCGGCTCCGGCGGTGATCGCGCGCAGGCCGCGCTTGAAGATCGCCTCGGTCAGGAGGGTCGCCGTGGTGGTGCCGTCGCCGGCCACGTCGCTAGTCTTGCTGGCGACCTCGCGGACCAGTTGGGCCCCGAGTTGTTCGTAGGGGTCGCTGAGCTCGATCTCCTCGGCGACGGTCACGCCGTCCTTGGTGATCGTCGGCGCGCCCCAGCCCTTGTCGAGCACGGCGTTGCGGCCGCGGGGGCCCAGGGTGCTGGTGACGGCTTTGGCCAGTTTCTCGACGCCGCGGCGGATCGCATCGCGCGCGTCGGACTCGAACACCATCTGCTTGGCCATGGGGGTCGTCTCGGTCCTTCTGTGGTTGGCTGGGGGGGAGGAACGTCGGGGCGGGCCCGGCGGAGGCGCGGGCGCACCTGGATGGAAAGTCGCGCCGCACTAGGGCTCGGGCCCGGGGGCGCCGCGGCGAACGGCTCCGGCCTAGCAAGAACGATGCCGAGCAGTCCTGGGCCCCCCGCGCGGGGCACCCCGGCCCGATCGGGCTGCCAGCCTGGCAGCGCCCGGCCCAGGACCGTGATCGGCCTGTCGGAATGGCAGGTGGGGTGCGGGCGGCTTCCCCGGTGGCCTGCCCGTGGGCCTGTCCCTGGGCCGCGGGGGCTATAAGAAAGGCATGCGCGCTCTGCCTGCCCTTGTGAACGGCTCCCTCGCCCCGCTCCTGGTGCTGGTCGCCGGGCTCTCCCCAGCGACCCAGTCGGCCGCTTCGGGGGAGATTCAGGTCGTCGCTGAGGACGCCGGGGGAACGGCTGACCGGCGGCCCCTGACAGGGTGGCGCTGGCAGGCCGGCGAACCCCTGGCCGCCCTGGCGCTGCGTTTCGAGGTGCCCGAGCGCCCGGCCGTGGAGGTGCCCGCGGACGAACGCCTGGAGTTGGAGTTCGTGTCCGGGGAGCGCCTCGGCGGCCGGCTTCTGGGCGGCACGGCCGACACCCTCGCGATCGAGATCGCCGGCGCGGCGCGGCTTTCCCTGCCCGTGGACAGCCTTTTTTCCGCGCGTTTCCCGGCGCGCATTCCGGCCGGCAGCGCCGGTCGCATCGAACCCGCGGAGGGCCAGGACCGGCTCTACCTGCGGGTGGGGGAACGGCTCGACCGGGTGGACGGCGCCGTGGACGGCTTCGACGCCCGGGGACTGGTTTTCGAGGGCCTCGCCGGCCGCCGCGAGCACCCTTGGAGCGAGGTGGCGGCCTTTTTCGTGGCGCCCCTCGGGGCTGCTCCGGCCGCCCCGCCCAGCCGCGGCCCGGCGGTGCTCGCCGAACTGACGGGCGGCGGGCGCTTGGCCGCCGAACTCTTGGCCGTGGGCCCCGAGCGCATCCGGCTCGCCACCCGCGGCGGGGACCTGGATCTGCCGCCCTGGGCGGTTTTGGAGCTGTCCGTCGCGGACGGCCGGCTCGCGCACCTGGGCGATCTGGCGCCGGCCCTCGTGGACGGCGGTCGCCCCTTCGGCGACGACCTCGGCATGGTCTGGTCCCCGCGCGTGGATCGGGCGGTGCACGGCGGCCCGCTGAGCGCCGGGGGCGTGCGTTTCGCGCGCGGGCTCGGCGTGCTCGCGCCCACGCGCATGGAGTGGGAGCTGGCGCCCGGTTGGGAGCGCTTCGAGGTCGATTTCGCCATCGACGATTCGGTCGAGCGCATGGCCGCGCGGGGCAGCGTGATTTTCGTCGTGGAAGTGGACGGGCGCGAGGTTTGGCGCAGCCCCCTGGTGCGCGGCGGGCAAGCGGCCCGCCCCATGCCGGGTTTGGCCCTCGACGGCGCGCGGCGTTTGGCCCTCGTGGTGGAGGACGGTGGAGATGGTTTCCTGGGGGATCGCGCGAACTGGCTGCGGCCCCGGTTGCTGCGCTCGACGCCGCCGTAGGGCAGGGCCGCGGCGCCCTAGGCGAGGAACGCAGCGCCGCCGGTCCGCTCAGGCCGGTTCGAGGGCGCGGAAGTAGAGCGCCTGGTTTCCCCCGCGCCGTTTGGCCTCGCGCAGGGCGCGTTCGGCCCGTTGGCGAAGCTCCTGGACGCTGCCCAGGTCCTGCCCGTCGAAGCTTTCGTAGCCGATGCTCGCGGAAACCTCGATGTCGCTGGGTGCCCCCGCCGGTCGAACCGAAAGGCGGTGGATGCCCTCGCGCAATCGCTCGACCACGTGCACCGCGTCGGCGCGGCGCGTGTAGGGCAGCAGCACGGCGAACTCGTCTCCGCCCAATCGGCCGGCGACGTCCTCCGTGCGCAAGTTGCGGCGCACGACTTCACCCACTTGGGCGATCAGCGCGTCGCCGACCGTGTGGTCGTGTTCCTTGTTGATGCGGCCGAAGCGGTCCAAGTCCATCAGCACCAGCACCAGGTGCAGCCGGTGGCGCTGGGCGGCGGAGAAGTGTTCGTTCAGGCGCGTTTGGAACGCCTGGGGGCGCAGCAGGTCGGTGCGGTCGTCGTGGGAGGCGCGGTGGCGCAGTTCGTGCATTTCCCGGCGCAGGCGGGATTCTTCCGCGAGGCGCGAGAGCCGCAGGCGCAGCTCTTCCGGGCTCACACCCGGCGCGACCATGTCCCAGGAGCCGCAGCCGCCGGGATGGCCCAGGAGGGGGGAGGCTTCCCCGGGGCCGGCGACCACCAGCACGGGCATGTCGAACTCCGTCCGCAGGGCTCCCTTGAGGGCGCGCAGTTCCCGTGTCCCGCCCGCCAGCGGGTCGAGCAGCACCAGGTCCGGGGGCTCGGCCGCGATGCGCGCCAGGCTCTCCGCCAGGTGGGCGCTGGTGGACAGGCGCCAGCCCGCCGCGGCCGCTTCGAGGTTGGGGCCGAAGACACCGCGCCCGCGGTGATCGCAGATCAGGAGCAGGGGGCGGTCGGGCATGGGCGCACGGGCGCCCCTGGCCCGCTGGGCCGCGGGCCGTTCGGCCGCGGCGGCGGTGCGGGCGCCGCCAAAGTCTAGGGTAGGAATCTGCATTGGGGCGCGGAGCCCCTATTTTGCCCGGGCACTACGCGCCGCCCCCAAGGCCCGGCCGGGCCGAGACCCAGGGCCGGGCCGCCCGCCCCGCCCTTGACCCTCCGGGCGGGCTCCGTAAACTGCTTGGCCCTCCAAGGCTCGATTTCGGGCCGGGGAGTGTCTCCGTGTCCGGTCTCGCGGGTCGCCTTCGGGTGACCGGCGTGTGTGCATGCGAGCGGCCCAGGGCGCCCCACGGCGCGGGCCCTCGTCGATCCAGTGCGCGCACGCGGCCAAGGCCCACGCCGGAGGGACTCCGCGGACCGCGGCGGCCGGTGGGGGGAGTGTCCGCCGACCGTCGGCGGCTCGCTCCGAACGACCCCGTTTCGCGAAACCCTTCGGCCCCCCACGGCGTGTGGGCGGCACACGGATCGAACCATGCAAGTCAACGTCCAAGAACTGATCGATGCCGGCGTGCACTTCGGGTGCCACGCTTCCCGTTGGAACCCCAAGATGGCGCCCTTCATCCAGGCGCGCCGCGGGGCGATCCACATCATCGACCTGCGCGAGACCATCCGCGGTCTGCTGCGCGCCCGCCACGTGCTCTACAACCTGGCTGCCGACGGCGGGCAGATCCTGTGGGTCGGCACCAAGCGCCAAGTGCGCGGCGTGGTGCGCGAAGCCGGAGAGCGCACCGGCATGCCGGTGGTCACCGAGCGTTGGATCGGCGGCACGCTCACGAACTACAGCGTCATTCGCTCCCGCCTGCGCCGCCTGGAGGAACTCGAAGGACTCGAGGAGGACGGCGGCATCCACCAGTACTCCAAGAAGGTGATCAGCTCCCTGCGCCGCGAGAAGCGCAAGATCGTGCGCAACCTGGGCGGCATCCGCGAGATGAACGGCATCCCCGGCGCACTGGTGGTCGTCGACCCGAGCCGCGAATACAACGCCGTGCGCGAGGCGCGCAAGATGGGTCTGGCCGTGATCGGCGTCCTCGACACGGACTGCGATCCGGACGGCATCGACATCGTCATCCCGGGCAACGACGACGCGCTGAAGTCCGTGCGCCTGCTGATGGAGAGCCTGGTGGTCGCGGTCGAAGAAGGCGCGGCCAACGCCCGCGAGAGTCTGGCCGCCATCGGCGCCGCCGAGCGCGCCCAGGATGCGCCGGTGGGCGACGAGCCCCGGCCGACCCGCGGCAACCGCGCCCCGCGTCGCCCCGCCGCGCAAGCGGAGGCGGCTCCCGCCCAAGCGGAGCCGGCCCCGCAGGCCGCCGCGGAAAACCCCTCGGCCGAAGAGGGCGGCTCCGAGCCCGCGACCGGAGCGGCCGCCGCCCGCGGTTCCGAGGGCGAAAGCGCCGGCCACTGATCCTCCGCGAGGCTCATGGGCGGCGTTTCCCACGCCGCTGTTCCTCCCACCGCTGTATCTCCCGCCGCCGGAAACCCGGCTGCGGGGCAGTCGGCTCCGCGCCGTTTGCTGCCCGTCGGGAGCGCGGCGGGGGCCCACCCAGTTCACGTGCGCGGACCCGACCAGGCCCGCGCAGCCACCGAAAACGACTGAACCCCATTCGACGATGAAGATCACGCCTGCCATGGTGAGGGAGCTGCGCGACAGGACCGGCGCGGCGATGATGGACTGCAAGAAGGCCCTGGAGGCCAGCAACGGCGACATGGAGGGCGCCGAGGACCACCTGCGCAAGCAGGGCCTCAAGACCGCCGCCAAGAAGGCGTCCCGCGAGACCCGCGAGGGTCAGGTGCGCGCTTCGGTGTCCGCCGACGGCAAGACTGGCTCCCTTGTGGCGCTCTCCTGCGAGACCGACTTCGTGGCCGCCACCGAGGACTTCCAGACCTTCCTGGGCGAGTTGGCCGACACGGCCCGCGAAACCCTGCCGGGTTCGATCCAAGGCGACGATGCCGCGGTCGCGCCGCTGCTCGCCAGCAATCTGGTGGGCCGCGACGGGAAGGTCGAGGCGCGCTTGACCGAAGTGATCGGCAAGCTCGGCGAGAACCTGCGGATCAGCGGCGCGGCGCGCTTCGAGGTCGCGGCGGGAATCGTCGGCTCCTACGTGCACCACAACCGCAAGGCCGGGGCCCTGGTCGCGATCCGCACTTCCGCCCCGCGCGAGAAGGCCGAGGCCTTCGCCCGCCAGCTCAGCCAGCACTGCTTCGCGTCCCAACCCTCCTGCCTGGAACGCTCCCAGGTGCCCGCCGAGGACCTGGAGCGCGAGCGCGCCGTGCTCATGGAGAGCGAGGACTTGGCCTCCAAGCCGATGGAAGTGCGCGAGAAGATCGTGACCGGGCGCCTGGAGCGCTTTTACGAGTCCAAGGCGCTCTTGGAGCAGCCCTGGATCCACGATCCGAAGAGCAACGTCACCAAGGTGCTCGCGGCCGAACTCGGCCCGGATGCCGCGATCGAGCACTTCGCGCTCCTGCAGGTCTGATCGTTTCCATTTCGGGCGCGGGCCGCTGCCTTCCGCTTCCGCGGAAGGGGCGGCCCGCGGCCGTTGGGGCGCAGCCGCGCCTGTCTCTTA
>JBJHAV010000046.1:0-18467 GCA_050480685.1 Planctomycetaceae bacterium
CGCCAGGGCCAAGTCGGAGGCCTCCCCATCCCCAGCCGGCAGACCGGTCGTCGCCACGAGCACACCGCCCCCGAAGTTCAAGAACAGGCGGTTGGGCACACTGCCCGAGGGACTGAAACCGCCGCCCGTGACGACGTCCAAGAGTCCGCTGCCGTTGATGTCCCCCACCGCCAGGGCGGAGACCGGCTCACCAATCAGCGGCGGCACACCCGGCTGCTCGACGAAGGTTCCGTCGCCCACACCGGTCCAAACGAACAGGCCGCTCTCCCCGCCGAAGACCAGATCGGGAACACCGTTCGCCGTGAGGTCCGCGGCGGCCACGGCCACGGCGTCGAGGTATGTGTGCGCGGCCGGCAGCGCCGTTTGGGCGGCATCGACCAGGAAACCCGGCGGTGTCGGCAGCGGTTCGATGCGCGTGGCCGTGCGGTTCGAGAGCACCAACTGGCCGTTCTGGGCGAAAAGGCCCGCCTGGGCGAAGAGCGGCAGATCGATGCCGGGCGGAAAGCTGCCCGGAGCGATCGGCAGGAGCAGCTCCAGCCGGCCGGCCGCGTTGGTCTGCACCGGGATCCACTCCAGGGGCTTGAGTCCGAGCGGTGGCGCCAGCAGGCCGACGAGCGGCGTGGGGGTGCTCGACAACCCCCAGAGCAACACGGCGGGCGCGTTGGGAATGGAGGTCGCCAAGTCGAGCCGGGCGACATCGCCCGAGCGCAGGGGGCCGAGCGCGAGCTGGGCGCGCGGATCGTCGCTGCGGGCCTGTCCCTGGGCTGAGGGCATTGCCCAAAGCAGGAGCAGGAGCGCCGAGCCGGCGAAGGTCGAAAGCGGAGCCTGGCCACAAGCCAGGTTTCCGACGTGGGTCGTCGTGGTCATGGGAGTCGAGGCCGCCCGGCCGAGCCGGGGGGAAAGGGTGGGTGGGGCAGGAAGCGGCCCTTGGGGGGCCCTGGTCGCCGAGTCCTGCCCCGAATGCCCCGCCGTGCCTGCCCCGGGCCTAGCCCGCGGTGCGCGACTGAGACGCAGTCTCAACTTCCGACGCGGACTCTACGCCCCGCTCCGCAACCCGGTCAACCCCCTAGGGCAGGAGTTTTTTCCGGCAACCCCTCCCGCCCCGGCGCGGTCCTGGGGGCGGCTGGGCGGGGGTGGTGGGCCCGCGGACCCGCGCACCGAGCCGCCGAGCCGCCGAGCCGCCGAGCCGCCGAGCCGCTGCCGCCCCCCCCCCAGGGCCCGCGCTCGCTATACTCCTCGCCCCCGCGGCTCGGCCGTGGGCTGCTGACTTCGCTCCTTCTCCCCCAACGGGAAAGCCGTATGGCCCTCGATCCGCGTTCCGACGACCTCGCTCCCCAGCTCGAACCCGACACGCGCATCGCGGCGGTGATCTCGGGGTATCACCGGGAGATCACCTACGGCATGCTCGGTTCGGCCACGGCGACGCTGGAGCGCGCGGGCCTCGATCCGGGCAACCTGTTGGTGGTGGAAGTGCCCGGCGCTTTCGAACTGCCGGTGGTGGCCCAGCGCCTGTCGGGCCGCGACGACGTGGACGCGATCCTTTGTTTCGGCCTCGTGCTGCAAGGGGAAACGGACCACCACACGCACATCGCCTCGTCCGTGGCCCACGCGCTGCAACAGGTGGCGCTCGACGCGGAGGTGCCCGTGCTCTTCGGTGTGCTGACCTGCCGCACCCTCGAACAGGCCCAGGAGCGCGCCCGCCGGGCGGATCAGGGCGGCTTGGACAAGGGCCGCGAAGTCGCCCTGGCGGCGATCGGCGCCCTGGAAGCCCTAGCCGAGGCGGAAGAGGACTTCCCCGCCGACGAAGCGGAGGGCGACGAACACAACCACTTCGAAGTCGAAGAGGGTTTCGACTTCGAGGAAGAGGAAGAGGAAGAGGAAGAGGACGCAGAAGACGGCGCGGAGGAATCGCGGTGAAGAAGCGCACCCGCTCGCGGGAACTGGCCCTGCAGTTCCTCTACCAACTGGATCTCTGCGGTCCCGAGGCGCTCACGGGACTCAAGGCCTTTGTGGAGTCGGAGGAACGGGACCGCTCCACGGCTGACTTCGCGCGCTCCCTCGTCATGGGGGTCGTTGAGGACCGCGAGGCGATCGACGAGCGCATTCGCTCCGTCGCGCACAACTGGGACATCGCGCGCATGGCGGTCATCGACCGCAACGTGCTGCGCCTGGCGACCTACGAACTGGTGCACTGCCCCGACATACCGCCCAAGGTTTCGATCAACGAAGCCATCGAGCTCGGCAAACGATTCTCGACGCAAAACTCCGGCGGTTTCATCAACGGCATCCTCGACAAGATCAAGGAGCGTTTTGGCGCGCCGCGGACCGACGCCCAAAAGGGCGGACGCGAGCGGGCGCGTGCGGCCGAACCCGGTGCCAAGGCCCAGGAGGGTTGAGCCATGGGGCTCTTCGACCGACTCAAGTCCCGGTTGACGAAAACCCGGGAAGCGCTGTCCGACGGCATCTCCGCGCTGTTCCGCGGCGGACGCCCGATGGACGAAGCGCTGCTCGGCGAATTGGAGGAGCTGCTCTACACCGCCGACCTCGGGCCCTTGGCCACGGACCTGGTGGCCGAACTTTCGCGGCTCTTCAAGCGCGGTGAGCTCAAGGACGAAGCCAGTGTGCGCGCGACCCTACGCGCGCGCCTGGTCGATCGCCTCGATGCCGGCGGAGAGCTCGAACTGCCCCACCGCCCGACGATCGTGCTCGTCGTCGGCGTCAACGGGTCGGGCAAAACCACCTCGATCGCCAAGCTGGCCCACCGTTTTCAGTCCCAGGGCCGCAGGGTGTTGATCGGCGCCTGCGACACCTTCCGGGCCGCGGCGGCCGACCAACTCGAAATCTGGGCCGGCCGCACGGGCGCAAGTATCGTGCGCAAGAACGAAGGTGCGGACCCCGCCGCCGTTGCCTTCGACGCGGTCGATCGCGGCGTGCGCGAGAACTACGACCTGGTGCTGCTCGACACGGCAGGCAGGTTGCACACCCAAAAGAAGCTCATGGACGAGCTGGAGAAAATCCAGCGCGTGATCGGCCGGCGCCTGGAGGGCGCGCCCCACGAGGTGCTGCTCGTGCTCGACGGCACGAACGGACAAAACGCCGTGCAACAGGCCAAGGTCTTCACCGCCGCGGTGCACGTGCACTCCCTTTTGATCGCCAAACTCGACGGCACGGCGCGCGGCGGCGCGGTGTTCCAGATCCAATCCGCCCTGGGCTTGCCCGTGCGCTACGTGGGCACGGGCGAGCAAATGGAGCTGCTCGAACCCTTCGAACCCGGCGCCTTCGTCGATGCCATCCTGGCCGGTCGAGGCGCGGCGAGCGCGGCGCCTTAACCCGGCCGGACCCGCTCCACCGGCCCCATCCGCCCGGCCCATGGCTCGCTCGCGCCCGGACACCACCCTCGCCCTGCTCCTGCTGCTACCGAGCGCGCTTTTGCTCGGGCCCTGGCAGGTGCTCTTCCAAACGGCCTTCGATCCCCTGCCGACGGCCGGCGCCGCCGGGGCCGCGCTGCTGGCCGGCGTGCCGGCGGCAATCCATCTAGTGCGGCTCGGGCGCGCGCCCCGGCTGCCGGATTTGGTTCTCCTGCTCGGCGTGCTGATCGGTATCGGCGGCGCGCTGCACGCGGGTGTGTCCGACAGCTTCGGGCGGGATCAAGCGCTGTGTGTGCTCGCGCTCTTCGCCCTGGGTTTCTTGGGCGGCGCATCCTTGCGCGAACAAGGCCCGCGTGTGCTCGCCGGCGGGCTGATGGTGCTTGGCGCCATCGCGTTGCTCCCGGCCCTTTTGGCTCACGTGGGCTGGGCCCCCGCACCCTTCGACCAACTCGGCCTCGGCGGAGCCCCGGGCAACACGGGGTACCTCTCCCACGCCTATCTGCCGGGCGCAGCGGTCGGTTTGGGCTTCGTGCTCTGGCATGGGGACAAGCGACGCCTGTTCGGCGCGTTGCTGTTCGCGGCGGCCCTGGCACACGCGCACGTGGCGCCGGTGCTGACGGCCCTGGTGGCCCTGGGCGTGGCCGTGGGCCTGTCGATCCTGCGCCGCCTGGAACTGCGCCTTGGTCCCCATCCGCGCCAGCGTTTCGGCCGGTTCTTCCACACGCGCCTGCGCTCCGGCCCTCCCCGCCTCGACGGCTGGCTCGGCGCGGCCGCGCTTTGGCTCTTGGTCGCCCTGCCCCACGGCTTCGTGCCCTCGCTTGGGGGAAACGGCGAGCCAGCGCACGCGGACCGTGTGAGCGAAGCCCCCTTCGGCGGCGACCGCGCCGGCCTCGCGGTGCGCGGACACATCTGGCTGGCTTCCCTCGCCGCCCTGCGCGCGAACCCGTGGCACGGCTGGGGACCGGGGCAGTTCGCGGCCCAGTTCCCCCCCCACCGGCCCGCGGCCGAAATCGAACTCTCGAGCCTCGGCCGAGCGCTCGAACACGAAACCGAGGTCGAGCATCCGCACTCCGATTGGGTCGTTTCCCTGGTGGAGTTCGGCTTTTTTCCGGGCCTAGCCTGGATCGGTCTGTTGTTGCTCGGCGTGGTGGCCGCCGTGCGGGCCGCGCTGCGCGCCGAGGACGCCGCGCGGTTCGGTCTGGGCCTGGCCCTGGCGGCCCTCATGACCGCCACGCTCGCGCACGGCCCGCTGCTCCACGATCCGTTGGCCGCCCCCATCGGCGGGGTGCTCTTCGGCCTCTTCCTCGGCCGGCAAGAGCGCCGAGCCGCGCGCCCCGCAAGGGCGCCGCTGACTTGGCTCTTGTTGATCGCCCTGCTCGCGCTGGTGCCGTCCGCCTGGTCCCTGGCGCGCCACGGCATGCACTTCGGCGCCCGTTCGAGCGCCCTGGCCGCGGGCGATGGCGCGCGTGCGGAGCGGGCCTTGGCCGCCGCGCTCGCAGCGCGGCCCGACTCCCCCGCCGCCTTGGGTTTGTCCGCGCGCCAAGCGCTCTACGGCGGCGATCTCGAGCGCGCAGCCCAGTGGAACGACACGCTGCTTCGCCATCGCCCCCACCGCATCGAAGCCCTGGTCCAGGCCGGCCTGATCGCCATCGCCGGCGGCCGACCGGAGGAGGCGCGCGAACCCTGGGAGCGGGTGCAAGCCTTGGATCCGGCCCATCCGGCCAATGCCAACCTCTTCCGTTTGCACCTGGAGCACCTCGATCCGAACGAAGCCGCGACCGCCGCTCGAAAACTGCAGTGGACCCTGCCGTCGGTCGAGCCGCTGCTGCCCGCCCTGGCAGACGCACAGTTGTCGGGTTGGCTGGCCCCCCGGCTCCTCGCCGAAGTGTTGGAGGAGCTCGACCTGCTCGATCCCCTCGCTCCCGCGGCCGCTCCGAACACGTTGCTGCACCGAGCGAACCTGATTCGCTCCAGCGACGCCGCGGCCGACCCGGGCCTGGAGCGCCTGGCCGCCGCCTTCGAAAGCCTGGCCCACGCCCTCTGGGCCGAAGAACACCTGATCGCGGGCGACGTGCCCTCCGCCCGCCGCTCCATGCGCCAAGCCTGGCGCGCCAGCCGCGAACCCGCAAACTCGCCCGGCTCTCCGCTCATCGCACTCGAACTCGCGGCCTTGGAACTGGACCTGCCCGAGGATTCAAGCGCTGCGGAAATCGCCGCCGCACGCGAACGCGCCCAGCGCGCATTGCAGCAATCTCCACCGACGGAACGAGCCCGATCCCAGGCGCGCGCTCAGGCCGGGGGGTGAGCGCGCAGGAACAAATCCGTGCAGCGCGTCACGTGCTTGCGGATTTCCTTCGCGCTGCGCGGACCGGCCAGACCCAACTCCTGGCGCATGTGATGCATGCCCTTCCACATGCAAGCCAACTGGTCCGCAGCCAAGGCGGCGTCCGTGCAGTGCAGCTCGCCGCGCTCCGCGCCCTCGGCGATCATCTTCGCAAGTGCGCTGCACATGGACCCCGGCCCGGCCTCGTAGAAGAGCTCCGCCAGGCGCGGGTGCTGGACCGACTGGGCCGCCAGTAGCCGCCCGAACTGGTGGATCTCCGGCCGCGCGAGCAGGGTCAAGAGCCCTCGGCCGAACTCCTCCAGGCGCACGCGAATCGGCCGGCGGTCGGGTGCCGTGGCATCCCACGCGGGACTGTGCTGCGCGACCTCCGCTGCGATGCATGCGAAGAAGAGTTGCTCCTTGTCGGCGAAGTGGCTGTAGAGCGTGGCCTTGGAGACACCGGCGTCCTTGGCGATGCGCTCCATGCTGGCCCCTTCGAAGCCGCCGGCCATGAACAGCTCCCGGGCCGCCGCCAGGATCGCGGCGCGTTTGTCGGGATCCTTGGAGCGCCCGGATCGGGACCTGCCAGCCCCCGTCAGAGGCTCCTGGGGAGATCCTAAGTGCTTTGCGGACGGTGCTTTGCGTCGTGCGGCCAAGGTCGGAGCTTGCTTTCTAAACTGAACGGTCCAGTATAGGACGAACGCGACGGCGAATCGAGTCCGCCGCCGCAGCCCCCCAGTATGAACGCGATCGCCCTCAAAATGCTGCTGGGAGACCGGGGCAAGTTCCTCGGCCTGGTCTTCGGGGTGGCCTTCGCCGCCCTGCTCATCACCCAGCAGGCCAGCATTTTCATCGGCCTGATGCTGCGCACGGGCAGCACCATCGTCGACGCCGCCGAGGTGGACGTGTGGGTCATGGACCCCTCGGTCGAGTACTTGGACACGGTTTTCCCCCTGCGCGACAGCGAGTTGGAGCGGGTGCGCGGGGTGCCCGGAGTGGCCTGGGCCGTGCCCTTTTTCCGGGCCAACGCTCCGGTGCGCACGGTGGCGGACGGCGAAACCCCGGGTGGGCTGCTGCAAGGGGCGATCCTGCTCGGCCTGGACGACGCTTCCCTGGTCGGGGCGCCCAAGAAGGTGGCCCTCGGCAGTTTGGAGGACCTGCGCCTGCCCGACGCGGTGGCCATCGACCGGGCCGGCTACCTCCTGCTTTGGCCCGGGGAAGCGCTGCGCCTCGGCCGCGCCCTCGAAATCAACGACCAGCGCGCGGTGGTGGTGGCTATCACCGACGCCGCGGCGCCCTTCACCACCAACCCGCTGGTGCACACGCGTTATGCGAACGCGGTGCGCTACACCAACCAAGGCCGAGGCGCGCTCTCCTACGTGCTCGTGCGCGCCACCGACGGCCTCGATCGGGTCGAACTCGCCGCGCGCATCGCCGCCCACACGGGCCTGCAGGCACGCACCAGCGGCGAGTTTCACTGGCAGACCGTGCGCTACTACCTGGCCAACACCGGCATCCCGGTGAACTTCGGCACGGTGGTGGTGCTCGGCATCGTGGTCGGCATCGCCGTGGTCGGTCTGCTCTTCAACACCTTCGTGCTGGAGAACATCCAGCAGTTCGCGGCCCTCAAGGCCATCGGAGTGGGCAACCGGCGCTTGGTGGGCATGGTGCTCTTGCAAGCGGCCGTGGTGGGCGCGGTGGGCTACTCCTTCGGACTCCTGTTCGCTGCCGTGTTCTTTGAAGCCGGCGCCAACGCAATCGCTCTGCGCGGCTTCCGCCTGCCCTGGCAAGTGGCCCTCGGCACCGGCCTCTTGACCGCGGCCATCATGGTCGCCTCCACCGCCCTGGGCCTGCGCCGTGTGCTGTTCGTCGACCCCGCCACCGTCTTCCGCGGTTGAGCCTCCGCCTATGCACTCCATGACCACCGCCGTCGCCGCCCGCGCCCTGGGCATCGACAAGGCCTTCGGTTCCGGCAGCGCGCGCCAACACGTCTTGCGCGGCATCGATCTGGACATCCCCGCCGGGCGCACCACGTTCCTGGTCGGCCCCTCGGGCTGCGGGAAAACGACCTTGATTTCGATCCTGACCGGGCTCTTGGGCAGCGACGGGGGCGACGCGGAGTTGCTCGGCACACGCCTGTCGAGCCTCTCCTCGGGCGCCCTCGTGCGCTTCCGTGCGCGGCACATCGGCTTCGTCTTCCAGCAGTTCCACCTGCTACCCGCCCTGGACGCGGTGGAAAACGCGGCGGTGCCTCTCTTGGCCCAGGGCATGGGCGCGCGTCGCGCCCACGCCCGCGCAGCGGAGCTGCTCGAACGGCTTGACATGGGACCGCACCTTCGCAAGTTCCCGCGTGCGCTCTCCGGCGGTCAACAACAGCGTGTGGCCATCGCCCGCGCCCTGGTGCACAGCCCTGATCTTTTGGTCTGCGACGAGCCCACCGCCTCCCTCGACGCGACCACCGGGCGTCAGGTCATGCGGCTCTTCGCGGACCTGGTGCGCGACGCTGGCACCACCGCCGTGGTCGTCACCCACGACAACCGCATCTTCGACTTCGCCGATCGCATTGCGCACATGAGCGATGGATTGGTGGAGCGGATCGAAAACCTCCAGCCCAATCCACTGCCGTGAACGCCTCGCGTCTCGTTTTCCCGATTTCTTTGGCCGTCGCCGCGGCCTTGGCCCTGGCCTGGTCCATCGACTCCATCGCCGCGTCACAGCCGAACGCTGCGGGTGCCGAGCCCCTGGGTTCACCGGCGACCGCGCCCGGGTTCTCGCCCCGCGGGTCGCTGTCGCGCTTTTGGCTTGGAGCCACCGGCATGGTCGAACCGGCCGGCGAAGAAGTGCGCCTGGGTGTGCAGCGATCTGGCCTGGTGGCGCGCATTTCCGTGACCGAAGGCCAGCGGGTGGCTGCCGGTGACCCGGTGCTCGAGTTGGACGATCGCGCCGCTCGGGCCGAGGTCGCGCGCCACGCCGCTTCCCTGGCCGCCGCCGAAGCGCGCGCGCAAGCAATCGCTGCGCGCACCGGACCCCTGGCGGCCCAGGTCGCGGGCGCCGAAGCGGATGCACTCGCCGCCAGGTCCCTGGCCGAACAGGCCGGCGCCGAGGACCGCCGGGCACAAGAACTCTCCGACCCGCGCGCCCTTTCGGCGGAAGAACGGGAGCGCCGCGCAAGCGAAGCCCGCACCCGAGCGGCCCGCGCCGCCGCGGCCGAAGCGCGGCTCGCCGAGCTGCGCGCCGAGTTGGCGCTGGTCTCCAGCGAACCTCGGCCCGGCGCCAGCCTGACCGCGGCCCTCGCCGACGTGGCGGCCGCGCGCGCCGAACTCTCCGCCGCCGAAGTCGACCTCGCCCTGCACCGCATCGTTTCGCCCTTGGACGGCATCGTGCTGGCCGTGGATACACGTGTGGGCGAGTACCTCGGCGCAGCAGCCGGCTCGCCGCCGGCAGTGGTGCTCGGGCGCGAAGCCCTGCACGTGCGCGCCCAATTCGCCGAGGAGGACGCGCCGCGTTTTGATCCCTCCGGCGAAGCCTTCGCGACCCTGCGCGGCGCCCCCGAGGTGCGCGTGCCGCTGACCTTCGTGCGCCAGGTGCCGCGGCTCGCGCCGCGCCGGGCCCTAGGCGGTGGCGCGGCGGAGCGCGTGGACACCCGTGTGCTCGAAGTGCTCTACGCCGTGGACCGCGCCGCACTCGGAGCCGCACCGGGTCAACGGGTCGACGTGTATGCGGCGGAGAAAACCCGATGACACCGTCCTTCACCGCCGCGAGGGGGCTGCTGCTCTTTGCAGTCGCCGTCGCCTGCGCCGGATGTTTGGCACCGGAGGCTCGCCCGGACCTGCCGGAGTTGCCCTCGGCATTTTCGACGCAGCCCTCCGCGGGTGAACGGGGCGACGGCCTACCTGCGCCCGAAATGCTCGAACGGGAACAGCTCGCCACCTGGTGGGAGGCCTTCGGCGACGGCGAGTTGGTGCGCCTCGTGGAACAAGCCCTCGCGGCGAGTCCCGACACGGCCATCGCCGAAGCGCGCGTGCGCCGGGCGCGTGCCTTGGCAGGGGGAGCTCGGGCCGATCGCCTGCCGCGCCTCGACGCTGGCGGTGCCTGGCGGCGCGAACGGCTGAGCGCCGATGCTTTCGGCCCGCTGGCCGCGGACGGATTCACGCGCGAACTGACCACTTCCGGTCTGGAAGCGAGTTGGGAGCTCGATCTCTTCGGCGGGCTGGCCGCCGGCGAACGCGCGGCGCACAGCGAACTCGGTGCGCGCCTGGCCGAAGCCCGCGGCGCCGACATCCGCCTCGCGGCGGAGGTGGCCCGTGCCCTGATCGCCTGGCGCGCTTCCGCCGCCCAACTCGTGGCGGCCGAAACCTCCCTGGCGAGCCTCGACGTGGCCGCCGCCCTGGCTCGGGCACGTTTCGACGGCGGACTCGCGCAGGAAACCGACGCCCTGACCCTGGAAGCTGCCCGCGACGCCGCCGCCGCGGAACTCGCGCCCCTGCGGCTGGAAGGCGCCTTGGCCCGCGAACGTTTAGCCGCCCTGCTCGGTTTCGAAGGCGCCGAAGCCCTCGCGCACCTGGATCCCACGGCCGCGCTCTTCGCGCCCGCGCCCCACCCGGAAACGGGCATCCCGGCCCAACTTCTCACCCAACGCCCGGATCTCCTGGCCGCCGCGCTCTCCCTGGAAGGCGCGCGGGCGCGGGTCGACCAGGCGCGGGTCGAATACCTGCCGCGTTTCGAACTCTTCGGCGCCATCGGCGCACAGGCTTCGGACTTCGCGGATCTGGGCACCTCCCCCACCCGCACCTTCTCGGTCGGCCCCGGGGTGCGTTGGCGGCTGTTCGACTTCGGCCGCATCGCCAACGAAGTCGAAGCCCGCCGCGCCGAACTCGACCTGGCCCATGCCCAACTCTCGCGCCTCCTCGCCAACGCCGTCGCCGAAGTCGAAGGCGCCCTGGCCGACACCCGCGAACGCCGCGCCGAAGTCACCGCCCGCGAAACCGCACGCAACAGCGCCGAACGCGCCTGGGCCCTGGCCAGCTCCCGCTACGAACGCGGCCTAGACGACTTCAGCCCCGTACTCGAAGCCGAACGCACCCGCCAACTCGCCACCCGCCGACTCATCACCGCCCGCCGCGCCGAACTCGATGCCCAAGTCACCCTCTTCCACGCCCTCGGCGGCGGTTGGACCCTTGCCGCTGCGCCGTAGAGCCCCTTCACGCATCCATGCCCCCCGGAGTCAGGGTGGAAGCCGCCTATCGAGCGAAGCGCATTTTAGATGCCTAACTCGCGCCGCAGTTCGTTCACCGGAGGCCTGAAGATTCTCCCGCCGAGAGTCAGTACCGGCATCTCGTTGATCAGGAGCTGCACTTGCCGCTTTCCAGCGGGAAAGGCACAGGCCTGACGCGGTGTGAGCCCGCCCAGGGCGGGAACGGGCTCGTCGATCCACGTCCGATAGTGCCTGTGGAACTGCTCGTAAGCCTGCTCGGCCACCTCCTCGGGGATGTCCTCAGGCCCCATCCCACCTGGAGCCACCTGCGGTGTGGATCCCAACCCGGTCCCCGTCCCGAATGGGACGGCCGCTTCCAATGCAGGCTCCTCCTTCCAAAGGGATCCGAGGAACCAGCCGTTCACGCGCAAGAACCCCGGCCCCCATTCGGGCAGTTTCTCTCGGCCGTACTCGATCATGCCCTTCAGCCGCACTTCCGAAAAGTGCGAGCTGGCCACGATGCCAATGGTGATGATGCCCACTTCCAGGATGCGCAGCGCCAAGGTGGCACCCGGTGAGAAGTCCCAGGGTCCGAAACAGCGGTCGATGTTGAATGTGAGACCGGTGAGCAGGCACTCGACGCGCATGGGGCCCCCGGGTTCCGCCTCAAGGACCCGAAAGAACGAAAGGTACGCATGGGACCGGGCGAGGAGGAGCGCGAAGACCGCAGGCTCGAGGCTCCGCTGTTGCGCCAAACGCTCCACCACCGTACGCGCACCTGCACGGGTGCGAAGATCGGCGGCCCACCACTCCACGAAACCAATCAAGGCTCCAGGCAACCACAACCACTCATAGAAGCCGCGTACCTTCAGGTCGAAGTACTTCGAGCCGATCCGCTCCAACTTCTGCCGTTGTTTTGGGTCTTCGAGATTCTGAAACAGCTCATTCATCAGTTCCTTTTGAAGTGCGCGCTCGAATGCCAGGAGCTCGGCGGCGCTGGGAGCCTCCGGATCCTGCCCCCAGACCGACTTCGGCACATCGCGAAGCACCCCACCGGGTGAGCGCATCAGGCGCAACGCCAGGGATTCGAACGGCCGCGAGCCTTCCTCCTGCTCGACGGGAATACCCAATTCTTCAAAGCAGCGCCCGAGGGCTGCATCCAAGGCCTCGAGCCCCGAGAGCGGTGCGAGGCGAACGCGCGAAGGCAGGCCCGGCTGGAGTCCGCCCCCGAGCCCGCTGGCTTGCCCCAGCAGGAGCTCCTCCAGCGCCATCTCCGCACTTTTCGGGTTGCGATCCTCCAAGAGCTCCGCGGCGGCTCGTCCGGCCGAGCCATCCTCGCGCGCGAGCAGTGCCACACCATCGCGCCTCGCGCCATGCAGCAATCTCGGCACAAGCACCAGACCCACTTCCCAAGTGGCCTCCGTGCGCGCCAATCCCAGCACCTTCGGGGACGGTTGCCAGCGCTCTTGGCCAATGGGTGCTTGGACCCATCCAGTCTCTACGGTCGAGCCGAGGGGAGCGCCCCCAAGCCGCAGCTCCAGCATGCGACCGCCTTCGCCATTCGGCTCCGTGGGCGCATCGCCTCCGCCCCGCGCCGCCCGCACGATGCCCCTCAGGCACGCAGCCAGGAGGCGCATCTCGGCCCGCCCCGGGGGCCGGGCATCACCCGATCCCGGCTCGACGAGAAAAACCGGCACCTCTTGCTCCCGCCGCGCCCGATAGCCGGCCGCCTCCAGCGTCGACCGAAACTTGTGCTGAATCCGATCCAGCCGGTCGAATGCAAGCACCATCCGAACCCACCCCGGCTGCGCCAGCAAGCGCTCATCCGCAGCCTCAAAGGCAGCGTGCACCCCCTTGTACGCACCCTCCCCCACGATCAGGTGGCAGCCCCTGTCCCCCCCCGCCCGCAACCCAACGATTTCCCGTTCCTCCCCCGCCAGGACAATCCCGAACATCAACGTCCCAAGCTCCCCCCAAGGCCGGGCCAACCGGTACTCCAAAGCTGCCCGCACCAATTCACTCGCCCGCTTGTCCTCACCCTTCTTCACCTCACCCATCCTCCAGCCCACCAGCTTAACCGAACCGCCCCGCGCCCGATCTGTCTCTGGCTGGCCCCTGCGGCAACTACGCCACCGAAGGCATGTCTGCCGGAAACCGGAGCTGCTGATCTACTTGGCAAGGAGGTCTGGATAAGGACCGACCGCCAAGCCGAGGCACTTCGCAGTCCCTAGGCGGCCACCTTCCCGGCATCGGTGGTAACCAGCCTCTGTCCCTCGGTTCGGGGCCCCAATTCGTCACCCATGTGTCACTCGACGCGGGCAGGGGCACCTTAGTTGGCGGAAGGCGTGATGCTGGTGGAGTGATTCGCTCTCTACCCATTCTGCTGGTCGCTTGTCTCGCGCAATGGAGTCTCTCGACTCCTCAGGTCCTTTTGCTTGGGGAACCGGAGGACGAGCGGACGTTGGCGCTCCATGCGCTTTTGACCACGCGGTTTCCCGAAGCGCGCATCGTTTCCCCTGGGATGGGTGGCGAGGTTGGGTGGGAGGATGCGGTGCTCGTGCTCGACGGGGGGCGTCACGAACTTCCCTCGACCGTCAGGCTTTGGAACGCCTACGGTGTGGGCAGTCAGCGACCGCGGCTGGCGACCGTTGCCCTGGGGGCGGCGATTCCTCTGCATTACGAACGGTGGGAACTGCTGGGGGCGCGCGGGGAGGCATTGGAGTTCGGTCCGGTGCGGACGGTGGGGCGCCCGGAGGCTCCCGTGCAAGGTACGTCCCGGGTCGACCTGAACCTCGATGCGGCGACCTTTGGCGACGGACATGCGCCGCTGGCGTTCGCGCTGCGGGAGGCTCCGGAAGTGGAAATTGTGCTCGAAGGGCGCGATGGGGCGGGCCGTCCGCTCGCCGTGGTTTGGCACCAGGGCAAACACGTCGCGTTTGGCCCGGGCGGACATCCGGAGGAACTCGGTGCCGAGTGGCGCGAGGTGCTGCTGGGGTGTGTCGAGTATGCCTCCAGCTTCTTGCCCAGCTTTGCGGACGGCCCCTATTCGCCTCCCCATCCGGCGGCCGATGCCCCGGGAGAGCTGGCTTGGTGGCTCGGGTTGGAGCCGCCCGATCTCGATCGTGCACGGGCACTGGTCGTCACGGAAGCGGCTGGGCCCATCGAAGGAACCGCCGAATGGCGCGCTTGGTATGCATCGCATCGACAAGCTCTGATTGCGGGGAAGGAGGGGACTCTTTCCCCCTGTCGAGATCTCCTGGCCATCGATCGCGGAGCCGGGGCCGACGATTTCTTGGATGTCGTGCTCCGCGGACTCGCTGCCGAGGAACTCTCGACGCGGGAGCGTTCCCGCCGCCTGCTCGCCCGGCACATCGACGGTGGCCTCGGGCCCTCGGCTTCGCTTGCCGAGTGGCAGGCCTGGCGCGCCGGGGAAGGTTCCCTACTGCTTTTCCACCCCTCGGATCAGCGCTGGCGAACGGATGCCCTGGCCAGGCGGCTGGGCCGGCCAACGAAGAGCATCCCACCCGGTCTGCGAGCCCAGCGGCACGTTCGGCGAAACACGGTCCTGCCCGGCGCCTCCGAGATTCCGAGCCTGACCGCGGCCCTCTTCGGGGAGCCCACGGGCCCGGCGGCCAGGCACCTGCCCCGGCTGCACGGGCCGTCGCTGGTGGAGCCGCTCTGGCAGGCCTGGACTTCGCTCGAGCGGGGACCTGAGCGCGTGGCCCAGGTGGCGGCTTTCGCGCGCCTCGGGCCGGCCGCCGGTGCGCTGGCCGAGCGTTTGCACGCCGCGGTTGCGGATGATCCTTCCCTCGCTGCCCCGGCCCTCGAAGTCTACGCCGCCGCCGGCCCCGCGCATCTGGAGCGCTGGTTCGAAGCCGCCTGTTGGGCCGAGGCTCAACTGGGCAACGACCACGAACACTCGCTGGGATGGAATCGATCGGTTCGCCAAGTGGAGGCCTCCCTGCGCAGGATGACTCTCTCCCAGGAAATGCGGGAATCCGACTACGCGCGCATCGCGGAGCAACTCTTGGTAGCCATCGAGGAATCGTCCGCCTTCCGAACACAAGCCCTCCTGGGCGGCTTGGCCCAGTCCCATGCCCTCCCCAGCGACGCTTGGATCGCCCCACTCGAACGCCTGGCGACGGAGGATCGAGCGGTCCCCGGCGCGCCCCTGCGGCCCATGTGGCTGGAGCGACAGACCCTGCGCGCACTGGGTCGACTTGGAAATGAACGCTCCCTGAGACTCTTGGCTGCTTCGGACTTTCTTGGCCTCTCCGTCCATGACTGGGCGCACGAAAGCGCGGTTTTGGCCCACGGGCAAGCCGGGCTCCGGCTCCTGCTCGCGGCACACCCCACGCAGGCGCGAGCCGATGCACTCCGCGTTCGCGCAGCCTGGATCCAAGCCCAAAATCCGAGGGAAGTGCTCGGCGCCGACGAACTAGCCTCCGGGGACCGCTTGCGGACGGCCATGCTCGAACTTCCGGCTGCCTTGGGTCGATCGATCGATTCCGGGCTCGGGTTTTCCGCTCGCGAGCTCGGTGCTGCAATCGAAGTGTTGGCGTGGCACGCGGACGGGCACACGGGCCTGGTGGCGATCCACCTGCTGGGTTGGTTGTGCGCATGGGACCGCAGTAGCGCCGGTCGTTTGGGCGAACTGCTCACCCACCCTTCCGTTTGGCGCCGGCGAGCCGCAGCTTACGAGTTGTGCTCGCCCTACCGGGATGTTCGCCCCGCGCGCGATGCACTCCTGAGCGCGACGGATGATGACGATCCTTGGGTGAGGATGTTCGCCCTCTGGGCACTGCGCGAGCCAGAGGGAGAGGCGGGCGAAGCACTGCTGCGAGCCCTTACCGCTCTCGCACAGCAAGGCGGCCCCGCGGGACACATCGCCCGTGAGGCGGCCGAGCGGCGCTCGAAGCCCCTGGGTTGGTATATGCGGGCCTGGCAGGAAGTCAACTTGGAGCGCACCCATCCGCCGGAGCTCGACCGGTTGAACGATCGGCGCCCGGAAATCCGCTGGCAAGCGGCAAAGGACTGGGCGAGCAGTGATTCGGCCTTCGAATGGCTCGCCGCCTTGGACTCCACGGACGAGACGGAGCGGCGCCGTGCCCGCGAACTCGTGGCGCGCATCGACCACGAACTCTCCGCCTGGGTCCACGAGCGGGTGGAGCGCATGCGAACCGAGCGCTTCGGCGGCGGTCCGGTCACCGCCCAGGTCGGTCGCCTGGGGCACATGCCGCTGCCCGCGGTGCGCCGCGATTTCCTCGCGCCCGCGCGCATGCCGATCGGCCCACGCACCACCTACGAGACCCACAAAGAGGCCCTCGGCTACGTAGGCGCCGATGCGTGGCCGGTGCTTCTGGAAAGCCTCTGGCACTGGCGCGAGCACGGCCTGAGTGACATGGCCCCGGCCTGGCGCGCCGCCGGCGGCGCCGCCGACCGCCTCGCCCCCTTCCTCGCCATGCGCCTGGCCCGCGACGTGACCTTTCCGCCCGGCGCCCCGCGGGAGCACGATCCGAGTCACCCGAGCCACATGGGAAGCTTTTGGAAGCCTCTCTTCGCTGCACTTGGCGAGCCAGGCTCCGCCGCCCTTCGGGAACTTGCCTCCCACCCCGCCCCTCCCGTTCGGGTGGCGGCGGGGGCGCTCGAATGACGTGGGCGGGATGGGAGAGGCCGGCTCCGAGTGGATGCTCGACAACCTGAAGTCCCTGCAGGTGTGGGTTCTGGAATCTTTGGCGGCCAGTTGCCGGATGATATGACTGTCCGGCCCAGGCGGCCGAGCCCCCCGCCGCCGAGGCATATGCACGAGCGTGCATAACCACGGGGTAGACCCTTCCTGGAGTGGGGGCGCTGCGCTCCAAATGCACGATAGTGCAGATTTTGGTACATTTGGGCGCGATTTTCGCCCGATTGGGGGAGGAGATGCACGTACGATCATCTCGATGGGCTGGGTTGAGGGCGGAACGGGCGATCGAGTCATGCAGGAAGGAACCTTCAGCGAGAGTCTGGCACGCGAGGTTTTGCGCCGGCGGCGAGAACTGGGCCTCAAGCAGGTGGAGCTTGCGGAGTTGGCCGGTTGCTCGACGCGGTTCGTTCACACGGTGGAAGCCGGCAAACCCGGCTTGAGGCTGGAGAGCTTGCTGCGTGTGCTCGCGGTCTTGGGCTTGCGGCTGGAAGTTCGGGGCCCTAGGTCCCTTGAGCCCGACCGGAAGCGGGGCACCTGTTGACTCTCGCAAACCTCAAGCGCGTTGACAGGGCTGCGGTTCTGAAAGGCGGAGCGCGCGCGGGCACGCTTTTGCGTACAGGGGGTGGTGTGCAGTTCCGCTACGAACCGGGGTACTGCGGGGAGGCACTGGCCTTTTCCTTGCCGCTGGGGCCGGAGCCCGTGTTCCACGGGGGCGGAGCGCTGCCTCCGTTCTTCGCTGGCCTGCTGCCCGAGGGCCGACGGTTGAACGCCATCGTGCGCGCCACCAAAACATCCGCGGATGATGAGTTGACGCTCCTGCTCGCGGTCGGGGAGGACACGGTTGGCGATGTGCAGGTCGTGCCCGACACCGGCGAGATGAGTGGATCGTCCCGCGGGTCATGGGTCACAGATCGGCGCCCGCTCTCCGAGGTGGACTTCGAAGAACTGTTTGCCTCGGCCGTTGGCGCGGCACCTTCTGATCTGACAGCCATCGCAGGGTTGCAGGACAAGGTATCCGCGCGCATGATCAGCCTGCCAGTTGGTATTCAAGGTGCGGCTCGGATCTTGAAGCTGAACCCACCGGAGTTCCCCCATTGGGTGGAGAACGAGGCGTTTTTCGTCGCCGCGGCACATGAATCCAAAGTGGATGCGGCTCGGGCGGAGTTGGTGCACGACCGGAAGGGACGCCCCGGGTTGCTGGTGCAACGGTTCGATCGTGTCATGGACGGCCGGGACATCAAGCGCTTGGCCCAGGAGGACGCCTGCCAAGTCATGGGGCTCTATCCGGCAGACAAGTACCGGGTCACGTCCGAGCAGGTTGTTACGGCACTGATGAACTGCACCGCTGCGCCCCTCGTCGCGGCACGCGACCTGATCCGGCAGTTCGCCTTTGGCTACCTCACGGGGAATGGCGACATCCATGCGAAGAATGTCTCGGTGCTGCGGCGCGAGGAATGGGCCGTGGCCCCGGCCTACGACCTTCCCAGCAGCCTGCCCTACGGGGACCGCACCATGGCGTTGCCCATCAACGATCGCGCCGCGGAAAACATCCGCAGGAAGGACTTTTTCGCCCTGGGCGAGAGTGTCGGCGTACCGGTGCCGGCGGTCGCTCGTGTGCTCGATGGATTGCTGAAGTCGATGCCGAAGTGGCTGGACAAGCTTTCCCAACTCCCGTTCCCGCCCCCGGCTGTCCGCAAGCTCCGCCGCACCATCGAACTGCGCGCCAAGCGGCTGGGCTCCTGAGCAGCAGCTTTGTTTCCTGGTCCCCACGGGCCGCGCTTGCGGAGAGCTGGTTCCCGCGGCCCTTCGGGAACATGCCCCCCACCCCGGACCTCGGGTGCGCGCGGCGGCAGGGGCTCTCGAAGGACGTGGGCTGGATGGGAGCGGGCCGGCGCC
>JBJHAV010000047.1:0-18341 GCA_050480685.1 Planctomycetaceae bacterium
CCTTTCGCCCAGGCCCGGTACGATTGCCCTTGGGTTTCGCGGCATGCACGCCGCGCTCCCCATGGTCGAACGCAGCTCCGGTCCAGCATCGGCGTCTGGACCGGTTCCCGCAAAAAGAGGGAGGGAAGCTCGATGAAAACACGCACGATGACGGTCTCCATGGGGCTCGTGGCGATGGCGGCCACGGTCGCCGCCGGGGTCGACCGACTCCCCACACGCAGCGCGAGTCACGGGTTCTGGGGCCTCGACGAGGAAACACCCACCGGATTCGTGAGTGCGATTTGCCTGTGGGAATCGGGCGACGGTGTGCGCTTGGTGACCGGGGGAGCCGTGAACATGGCCCTCGATGGCGCCAAGAGCGTTCCCGGCCAGGGCGCGTTCGGGTGGAGCGGCAAGGAATGGACCGCCTACGGGCGCGACTTCGCGATCCTGTACGCCCTGTTGCCGTTCGCCGAAGACGCCGGGGATTCGGTGATGCTCGGCGCGGGTTGGGCGTCCCGATACGGCCCGGACCGTGGCGCTCCGGTCGTCGCCCGGTGGGAGGGATCCCGCTGGCGGAGGCTCGGGGATGCCTTCGACGGGGAGCCCCGTGTGCTCGCCGCCGGGTCCCCGGACGGTGCCCACGCGTTTTACGTCGGAGGTCGTTTCCGAACCGCCGGCGACGTGGTTCTGAACGGCATCGGGGCGTGGGATGGACACGCGTGGCAAAGCCTGGGCCCCGGCGTAGAGGGCGCGGTGAACGCGCTTCTCCTGCGCACGCGGACTTCTGGTGGTGAACTGGTTGTCGGCATCGAATCAACGACGCAGGCCGGCAACCGACAGGCGCCCGATGCCGCGGCAGGTTCGGTTGCGCGCTGGGATGGTGTGGCTTGGTCGCCCATGGGGGCGAGTTTCGACGGACCCGTGCACGCGCTGGTCGAGTTCGATGCCGGAGTCGGAGCCCAACTCTTCGCGGCGGGGCGCTTCCAAAGCGTCGGCGCCGTCGCAACCGGCGGCATCGCCGAGTGGGACGGCCAGGCATGGCGCCCACTGGAAGGTGGCGCGCCCGACGGGCCTTGTTTCGCACTCGCCGTGCACGACTTCGGCGGGGGGGCGGAACTCTTCGCAGGCGGCCACTTCGAGTCCGTCGGCGGCCACCGCGCCCACAACCTCGCCGCCTGGAACGGCCACCGTTGGCGCAACCTGCAAACCGGCCTCTCCGACGCCGTGCTCACCCTCTGCTCCGTCGAAGGCAGCGAATCCCTGCCGGGCGGCCTCTACGCCGGCGGCAAGTTCACCTACACCACCCGCAGCTCCCAGACCCTCCGAATCACCCACTGGGACGGCGATACCTGGAACGGCCTGCGCTCTCCCTCCCACTAGCGAACCTCGCCGCATCCCCGCACTCGCCTGGGTATCTCCTTGTGGCTGTCGGAGTCGCGTAGGACAGACCCACCAAGGCGGGGGGCGAACGACTCGCCAGGATTTGCTTCCTCCCGCACTTGGCCGCGGCGAGTTGTTTAAAGGCGCCTTCCAAGTGCGGTGACAGTGCTGTTGCATGTCGCTCTCGTGGTAGTGCGAGTATCGGGGTACCTTCTGCCCGTGTACGAATTCTCCGGAAGGGGCCCTACGAGGGCGAAGTCAGCGATACACAGCTCTGCGGTGCGATCGTGTGCTCCCGGGATGCGGGTCGGCGCTGCCACCGGCGTCACTTGGCGGTTGCGGGCTCGCGTCCGCGCGCTCGTTTCGGGTTGTATTCCTCCGGGAATCGTTCCGTCCTCCTTGCGGGAGGTCTCCACCCATTCGAGGTCCATGAGGCTCCAATCAGAAGTACATCGGCCACAGAGTTGCGGTACCCAGGGAGACTTTGAAGGGGGGGCCATGCTTGCTGTTTTTCGAGTCGCTGTGCTGATTTTGGCTGGCATCGCGATTCTCTTGCCTCCGGCCGCCGGTCAAACAGATGTAGGTGTCGGTCCGTTGATGGATGGTTCGCAGGGGCTTCCCGCGAACGGTGAGGTGGGGATGCTCTCCACCCTCACCATCGAGAGGCTCACGAGCTACAGACCATGGGCGAGGGGCTACGCGCCCGTGGTCGGGCTTGTGGATTCCGAGGGCGAAACCACCGGCTCGGCGATCGAGATCGTGCGGTTCTCCGGAGAGACGGCGCAGGTGACGTACTACTGGCCGCGGGGCACCTACCTTGCGTTGAGTGTGCGCGATGGCGCCTATCGCTTCTCGAGCGCCGATCTCGAGACCATGCTCTCCGAATGGAGTGCGTTCTCCGAGTACGTGCGGATCGTTAACCTCTCCGGAGTCGGGAATTCTTTCTCAGTGACCTGGCTGCACCGGTTGGGCCAGTTCAGCCGACTGGCCGGGATCGCGCTAGACGTCGGACGGAGGGGTCCGCGCCGCGAGGACTTCGCAAAGCTGCCCGCGAATTGGCCTTCGAGTTTGCGCGCCTTTCCCAACCTCACGAGTTTGACTCTTAGGGGGATCACGGATTGGGAGGCCGACTGGAACCAGGAGGAGTTCGAGCAAGAACTCTTGAAGGTCTTGGCCGAACTCCCGATCCGACGGCTAGCGCTAGGTCCCGGGGTGGAGTTCTCGCCGACGAACGGCGCGGTGGCGAATCTACGTACCGCGCTGTCAAGTGTGGTGCGCCTAGAACTCCATGATTCTCCGAGGGACAATCTCTCCGACGATCCTTCATTCGAGCTCCTGCGTACGCTCGCCGCCTGTTCGCGCTTGAAGGAGCTCGTGCTCACACGCTGGTACTTAAACGACGAGGCGATCCGCCATTTGCTGGGCTTCAAGTCCCTGGAACTCTTGCAACTCGATGGCTGCGAGCTGGAGCCCGACGCTCTGCTCACGCTCGTCGGCGGCTTCCATGGAGTTCTCAGGCTGGACCGACCTAGGCTCGAAACTCGCTGAGAAGTCAGCACAAGACCTGCGCGGTCCGAGCGGTCCGTCATTGGATCGCCGCATGGGCCTCCCACCCTGCGAGTGCCACTGCTGCTCGTTTGGTCCTCGCTAATTGGGAACCATCCTCTCGCCCTCTGCGCTAAACCGGGGGGCGAAAGCCGTCTCAAGCACGTTGACACAGAGGGATGCGCCGGTGCTGTTCGGGTTGGGGGGGAAGTTGGAGCCTGGCACCGTCTTCCCCCCCGAAGTGGGTGGGGGTTAGTGGGGCGCGGTGGGTCGGGGGGCTTCGGTGGGGGAAGGGGTGTCTTCTTCGCCGAGGAGGCGGGCGGGGCGGCGGCGCCAGGCTTCGGCTTCGGGGGAGCCGAGGATGCCGGCGCGCAGGGCGGCGACGGCTTCGTCGGGGTCGTCGGTGACGGTCAGGGCGTCCAGGTCGCCGGGGGAGATGGTGCCCTCGCGCATCAGGGTGCCATCGATGAAGTCGAGCAGCGGACGCCAGTAGTCGCGGCCCATGAGCACGATCGGGAAACCTTCGATCTTGCCGGTCTGCATCAGGGTGGCGGTTTCGAAAATTTCGTCCAGGGTGCCGAAGCCGCCGGGCATGGTGACGAAGCCGACCGAGTACTTCACGAGCATGACCTTGCGCACGAAGAAGTAGCGGAACTCGATCATGCGGTCGAGGTAGGGGTTGGGCTCTTGCTCCATGGGCAGCACGATGTTGCAGCCGATGGAGCGCCCGCCGGCGTCCTTGGCGCCGCGGTTGGCGGCTTCCATGATTCCGGGGCCGCCACCGGTCATGACGGTCCAGCCAGCCTCGGCGATGCGTCGACCGACCTCGCGGGCCATGCGGTAGTGGCGGTGGTGCTCGTCGAAACGTGCGGAACCAAAGACGGTCACGCAGGGGCCGACGAAGTGCAGGGCGCGGAAACCGCGCACGAACTCGGCGCCGATACGCAGCACGCGCACGAACTCCTCGGTGCGGCTGCGCGGCGCGCCCAAGAGGCGCCGGTCGCCGGGGTCGACCGATTGTTTGCCCCATTCGGGTTCGCGGCGTTCGCGGGAGGGGAGGAGCGGTTGAGATCGGTCGGGTTCCATGGTCGGGTTGGGGCCTGCGGGGGCGAGGGATGGCGGTGGGGCACAGGATAGGCTGGGGCGGCCCCGGCGCCGCTTCGGCCGGGCACACGGATGGCGCAAAGATCCCCTTGGCTACTGCTTGTGCTGCTCTGCGGCCTGGGCTTCGGCCAGGGGTGGGGGCGGCCGTCGGACGGCACGGCGGCGGGGGAGCGGGAGGCGCTGGCGGAGGTGCGCGCCCAGGCGTTGGAGCGCTTTCCGGGGCCCATGCGCATGCGCCTCGAAACGGTGCCGGTGGTGCGCGAAGCGCGCTTCGAGCTGCCGGAGGGTGCTCCGCTCAGCCTGGAACTGGTCGCGGCGGCCGCGCAGGGGGCTTTCGAGCTCGGCCCGCGGCGGGTGGTGCTCTACGACGCGGGTTGGGCCGGCGGCGCGCGGTGGTCGCGTGACCTGGACGGCCCCGAGGACCGCGCGCGGCTGGGGGCTTTGCTCGATGACCTGGCGCCGCTGCTCGGGGCGCCGGCCGGGGCCCACGGGGAGCTGTGGGAGCGTTTTGCGGCGCGGGTGCGGAAACTCGCCGGGCGGGAGTCTGGACCAGAAGGAGCCGCGCCGCCCGTTTTTGGATCGGCCGAGGTGTTCGACGCTTTGCTCGATGCCGGCGTGCGCCGCCTTTTGGGCGGCGAGTTGGACCGGGTCGGGTTGCTCGTGCATGAGCTCGCCCACGCGGTGCAGTTGGGCGGCAAACCGTTCGAGTCGCGCGCCCACGTTCTTCACTGGGGCTCGCTCTCCGGTTGGGCCGCCAGCGCGAGCGGGGAGCCCACGGACGGCACGGTGGGGGGCTTTTATGCGGTCGAGCGCGCCGAAGTGTTGTTGCGTCTGATCCTCGCCGACGAGGAAGCACCCCTGGATCGTCTGCGCGATGGGGCCTTTTATCTGCACCATTCGGCGGCGCGTTTCGTCAACCGCTATGCCGCCCACGATCCGCGCGAGGACTTCGCTGAGAGCCTGCGGCGATTCGTCGACGATCCGCGCGATCTCTTCGCGCGCGCGCCGCAGAAGTTTTTGTTCCTCAATGCGGTGGGGTGGTGTCTCGACTTGGACATCGCGGCGCCGGGGCCCCTTTGGATCGACGGCGAGCGCCTGGCGGAGTTGGGTGGGGCCGCGGCTTTGGCCGAAGTCGCCGCGCGGCTGCTGGCGCCGGGCGAGGGCGAGCCGGCCGCGGATCTCGAAGTGCGCGCGGCTTTGGTGCGCGCCCATGCCGAGGTGCTGGCGGGCGAGGATTTGGGCGCGCCCCATGGGCAGCTCGCGCCGCCGGCGGATCTGCCGGAGCCCGTGCTGCGCGCGGTCGATCCCGAGCTCTTGACCGTGCGCGTGGGCGAGCGGGTTTATCCGCCGGAGCCCGGCGCCCTGGCAACCCGCTGGGCCCGGGAACTGGTCCACCACGCAATTCGGGCCGAGGCCGGCCCGGGCATCTTTGCGTGGCTGCTCCACCGCCGCCCGGACGCGGCGGCGCTGGCCAGGCTCGTGGCGGAGATCGAAGGTTTTGGGGACGCCGAAGAGCGTTTTGGGCGCTGGGTGCACGTGCTGGCCTGCGAAGGGCACTGGGCGGCGGATGCGGAGGCCTTGGCGGCGGCCGGCCGCAGGGAGCGCGAGCGTTTGGTCGCCGAGGGACGGCCCCTTTGGGGGGCGAGGATCGAGCTCTTGCTCGCCCGGGGGGACCCGCGGTTGGGGGCCGAAGAGCGGCTGCGGGCCGCCCGGGAGGCCCTGGAGCGGGCCCTCGGCGAAGCCTCGCCCTCGGCTGAGCACGTGGAGTTGGCGGCCCTGGCGGCGGGGGTGCTGCTGCGCGCCGAACTGGCCGCAGATCCGGCCGGGACTCTCGCCGGGGATCCGGCCCGAGGTCCGGCCCGCTGGGTCGATTCGGTCCCGGGGGAGACCCTGGGCGCCCTGCGCCGGGTGGAACTGTGGAGCGAGGCGGCCCGGACGCTCGAAGGGAACGGACACGATCCCGCACCCGCCGTCGCCCGGGCCCGGGCCGAAGCCGACCGCATCGCCTGGCCGGCGCTTCGCTCCTACGCCCGCGGGCGCGTGCCCTAGGCCACCCAACACCGCGCACCCCAGCCCCCCTTCGCCCATGATCGCGCGCCCCGCCGCCGCCCTGCTCTTGGCCCTTTTCGCCGCGCCGCTCCCGGCTGCCCTGGCGCTTCAGATCGATCACCGCCTGTCCCAAAGTCCGGTGAAACAACAGGGCGCGCGCGGCACTTGCGTGGCCTTCTCCCTGACGGCGGCCATGGAGGTGTTCCCCGGTGTGCCCACGGACCTGAGCGAGCAGGTTTCCTACGCCCTGGTGAAGTTGCAACAGCAGGCGATCGACGACCTGATGCGGCGCATGGATCCTGTGGGGCACACGCAAATCGGTCCGAACCTGTCGATCGGCGATTCGCTGGCGACCTATGTGATGCTGACCCAACGGATCGGTACACCGCCCGCGGCGTTTTATCCCTACCACCCCAACCCGCGCACCGTGGCGGACACGGTGCCCCAGCACCTGCGCCGCGTGGTCGAACTGGCCCAGGTCGACCCCGAGACCTTTCCCGCCCTGGCCTCCGAATTGGGCAAGTACCGGCTGGCGGAATCCGATGTGCGTTTCCTTTCGCGCCTCGCGGCCATGGACGTGCAGCGCTTGCAGCGGGAGCTGGAATACGGACGTCTGGCAATCCCGGTCACGTACCTGTGCCACGCCGGCACCTGGTCGGAGCTCGCCTCCCACGCCAACCATGACGGCGACGGCCGGCGCAACCTGATCCATCCGGGCATGATGCACAGCTTCGCCGTGGCGGACGGCGAGCCGATGAACTACGGCGTGGCGCGCATGGAAGCCTCGCGCCTGGGCACGAGCCTGGTGGATGCGGTCCTTTCCGGCCGTTTTCGCCGCGTGCCTGTCCACGACGAGCGTTACTACGGCGGTCACGCGGTCACGATCGTCGGCTTCGACGACTACGGCTTTTGGATCAAGAATTCCTGGGGTACGGAGTGGGGCGAAGGCGGTTATGCGCGCATTTCCTACGACTACCACCGGCTGTACGTCACGGGCGCCGTGTTGATTGATCGGGTCAGCACGTACCTGTGGGATGTGAACACCTTCGCGCGCACCCAATCGATTCGCGACGCGGATTGGCGCCTCAAGGTGGCGCCCGGTTGGACCGGTCGCGATGAAGCGGGCAACTGGCAGCGCTCTTGGATGCTCTCGGTTTGGGCCCATGGATTGCGCGAGCCGAACGCGGATGCGGTCGAGTACCGCGTGGAGGTCCAGCAGGCGGACGGGCATTGGAGCGAGGTGCTGCGGCGCGCCGTGCTCGGGCGGGCCCAAGCCGAACGCCAGGGTTCGGCGTTGGTGTTGAGCGCCGAAGAACACGCGCGGGTGGCGGCCAGCCGAGCGGTGCGTGTCGCGGTGCGCTTCGGTGTCGATTTCGGCGCCGATCCGGCCCGTGCCGAATACCTGGTCGAGCGGAGCTTCGGGCTGATCCCGCCCGATCTCTTCGGGGCGCGCGATTTGGCGCCGAATCGCTGAATCCGGCCCGCTGAACGCGCCCGACGCGTCCGATCAGCGCTCGTAGACGGCGTCCCCTTCCCCGTCGAAGGAGAAGAGTTCGATGCGGCGGCCCGGCGCGAGGCGCCCGAGCAGGGCGGCTTCGTCGCGCTCGTCGCGCAAGAGCCCGCTGTCCACGGGTCTGCCGCCCGCGGAAAGCAGGTAGGCGGTGGCGCGGCCCTCGATCAGATCCTCGATCGCATCGAGGGCCTGGGGCAACTCCGTGTGCCGGCCGCCTTCGGGCGGGCAATCGAACTCCATGCTCCAGCGGCCCAGGGCCACGCGCACGCGGCCCGGATCGCCCGCGTCGATCACCAGCGCGATGCCATCGCCCGTGGGCCGGGGCAGGCGCGCGAAGAGGTACTCGCCGCGTTCGCCCGGCCGCGCCTCCGCCGCCAGGGCCCGACGGACCTGGGGCAAGGAGCGCCGCAGTTGCCGCACCAGTTCGCGGCTGACCGGATCGAGGGCTTCCAGATCCATGGGTGGGAGCATCCACGGCGGGGCCGCCGCCGGCAACCCCGGACTTTGGCCCCGGGACCAAGAGCGCGGCCGGCGGCGGCGTTCTTGGGCCGAGCGCGCCGGAATAGGCCGGCGCGGGGCCCGCGGTGCGTCGCGCCGGGGTGCTTCTTCGACCCATGCCTGGATCTTCCATGTCTCACTGCGTCCGTTGGGCCCGCGCCCCGCTTGCCGCCGCCGCGTTGCTGACCGTCTCCTTCCTGCCGACGCCCGAGGCGAGCGCAGAACGGCGCGCCCACGGGGCCTCCAAGGAAGCTCCCAAGGAGCTGGATGCGCCCATCGAAGCGGTTTTTGTGCACCCGGACGGCGCCCGCGTGCGGCGCGCGGCGCGGGTGCCGATCGGTGTGGGGACGGTGCGCATCGACGGATTGCCCCACGCCCTGGATCCGGGTTCCGTGCGGGTCGGTGCGCTCGGCGGCGAGGTGCTCGGGATCGAATGGTTCGACACGCGCGGGGCCGATTCGGATCGCGAGGAGCGCGCGGCGCTCGCGGGAAAGGAGGCGGAGTTGCGCGCCCGGTTTGCGGATCTGGGGACACGCGAGACCGAGGCCCAGGCGCTCGCGCGACATTGGCGCGCGCTGCTCGAAGCGCCGCCCGATGCGCGTTTGCTGCTGGAGGATGGGGATCGGTTTGAGCGTTGGCGGGAAACGGCGGCGCGCGTGCGGGTGGAGCTGGAGACCTTGGGGCGAGAGCTTTTGGAGTTGGTTGCCGAGCGCGAGGCTGTGGGTAAGCAGCTCGCCGAACTGGAGGCTCGCCGCGGGGCCCTCGGGCCTGCGGAGGGGCGGCGGACGCGGGCGGCCGAACTGCGGCTCGTTTGGGATGCGGGCGCCGGACCGGACGCGGGCCGCTTGACCTTCGAGTACCGGGTGACGGGGGCGCGTTGGGAGCCGAGTTACGAGCTGCGTGTGGACCCGGACTCCCAGGCCCTCGAAGTGCTGCACCGGGCGCGCGTGCGCCAGACGAGCGGCGAGGATTGGAGCGGCGTCGAACTGGAGCTCTCCACCGCGCGCACGGCCGCGCGGCCCGCTCCGCCCGTGCCCGCGCCGATTTGGCTGCGCATCGCAGAGGCGGCGGGCGCGGAGCGGGGCTCGCTGCCCGCGGCAGGGACCCTGGCGCGACGGCTTCGGGCCCCCGAAGGGAGCGAGGAGGCCGCTTCGCCCTACGCCGAGGTGGTGGACGACGGGCTGCACCTGCGCTACCGGGCCGCCGGGCGCGTGGATCTGCCGTCGCGGGCGCAGCCGAGTGAGGTTTTGATCGGGCGCGCGCGGATCGAGGGCCACCTGGTGCGCCACGCGTTGCCGGCCCGGGACGGCCGGGTGTTCCTGCGCTTCGAAGGCCGCAACACGACCCCCTGGACGCTGCTGCCCGGTCCGGCGGCGGTGCACTTCGGCGGCGACTTCTTGGGGGAAATCGCCCTCGGCGGAACGCCGGCGGGTGCGGAGTGGGAGCTGGACCTGGGCGCCGATCCGAGCCTGACGGTGGAGCGTGTGCCCCTGGAGGACCGCACCCGCGAGCCCGGATTCTTCGGCTCGCGCCGCACCCGGGAGGTCGCCTGGCGGCTGCGGGTGACCCACGCGGGCGCGCCGGATGGGGGCCGCGGGCCGATCGCGGTGCGCATCGTCGAAGTCATGCCGCGGTCCGGGGACGAGCGCGTCGAGGTGCGCCTGGAGGGCATGCGGCCGGCGGCGGCCGAGGACGAGCGCGCCCGGCGCCTGCGCGAGGAGTTGGGCGCGGTGACCTGGTGGTTGGACGTGCCCCGGGGCGGCGAGGCCGAGATCCACTGGAAGCTGGTTACCCAGTGGCCCGCGGATCGGGTCTTGGTGCAGCGCTGAGCCGGGAGCGGCGGGGGAGGTAACCTGGGCGGGCCGGGGAGGTCCTTGCGGGCCCGGCCCGGTTCCTTCCCGGCCCCTGTACCGGGCCCGCCCGGCCCCCGCTGCTGCCATGAAGATCGCCACCGCACATTGTCCGGACCGCCCCGGCGGGCATCGCCGCCGCCGGCCCGCGCGCAAACTCGGGTGGGCGCTGGCGTGGGTGCTCCTGGGGTGGATGCTCTGGGGCCCGGCCTTCGCGGCTCCGGGCGCGCCGGACCCCGAGCCGGAGGGCGCGCGGCACCCGGGTGCGATCCACCTGGTTGTGCTGCACACCAACGACATGCACGGGCAAGCGCTGGCGCGGCCGGCGACCTGGAGCCGCGAGTCAGGGCGCGAGGTGGGCGGTTTGGCCCGGGTGGCGGCCTACGTGCGCCAGGTGCGCGCCGAACATACCGGCCGGCACCGGGGCGTACTGGTGCTCGACGGAGGCGACTGGTTCCAGGGCACGCCGGAGGGACAACTGGACGGCGGCTGGCCCTTCGTCGAGGCCATGGCCGCCGTGGGCTACGACGCGCTGGTCGTCGGCAACCACGAGTGGGACCTGGGGGAAGCAAACCTGCGCCGGGTGCTGCGCCGATCCCGCGTTCCGGCGGTGCTCGCCAACGTGTGCGTGGCCGCGGATGGGCCGCGCTTCGACGGCTGCCCGCCCTGGCGGATCGTCCTCGCCGGCGGGCTGCGCGTGGCGGTGGTCGGACTGATCCTGCCCCAGACACCGAGCATCACCCACGCGGACGCGGCCCGCTTCCACTTCGAGCGGTCCGAGGACGCCCTGGCGGCGGTCTTGGCGGAATTGCCGAGCCAGGTGGACCTGGTGTTGCCCTTGACGCACATCGGCGTCGAGCAGGACCGCGCCCTGGCCCGGGCCTTTCCCGAACTGCCCCTGATCGTCGGCGGACACAGCCACAGCTTCTTGCCCGAGGGTGTGCGCGAAGGCGAGACCCTGATCGTGCAGGCCGGGTCGAGGGCCACCGTGATCGGGCGCGTCGATCTTTGGATCGACCCGCGCACGCGCCGGGTGCTGGAGTCCGAGGCGCGCCTGATCGAACTGCCGGAGGGACCGGAGCCCCGCTGGCGCAACGGACGCGTGGAGCGGCTGTTGGCCGGCATGACCGCGCGCGTGGAAGCGCGCATGGGGGAGGTTTTGGGCGAACTCGCCGAGGCCGGTCCGGCCGGCGGGCCGCTGGTGTCCTCGGGTTTGGGCAACTGGATCACCGACGCGATGGCGCGCGGTACGGGGGCCGAAATCGCGGTCCACAACCGCGGCGGCATCCGGGCGGCCTTGGCGCCGGGCAAAGTCACGCGCCGCCATCTGTTCGAGGTGGCGCCCTTCGACAACACCGTGGTGGTGCTGGAACTCGGCGGAGCCCAGGTGGAGAGCCTGGTGCGGCGCGGCTTCGAAGGCACGGGCCGGCGGGGTTTCGAGTTCAGCGGGATGGAAGTCGCCGTGCGCCTGCGGGGCGAAACCACCGAGGTGCGCGCCGTGACGGTCGCGGGGCAGCCGCTCGACCCCGAGCGTTTCTACCGCGTGGCCACCAATTCTTTTTTGGCGGCGGGCGGGGATCGGCTCTTCGAAGGGCTGGAGCCGCGCTCGGCGCGCGATTCCGGCAAACTCCTTCGCGACGTGCTCGAAGCCGAGGTAGTCGCCGCCGGTCGTTTCCACTTGCCCCCTGAATCTCGCATCCGCCTGGCCGAGGAAGGGCCGGAAGTCGGCGCTGGGCCCCGCCGTTCCCGTGGGCCGAGGGAGTCTGCCCGATGAATCGAAACGCAAAGCAGCGGCTCGTCTGCATGGTGCTCGTGTCGGCCGCGCTCGGTTGCCTGTGGGCGCCGGGCACGTTGGCCGCGGATCCCGCCGAATCCGGCCCGCAAAAGACCCTTGCCGAACTGCGGGGGGACCTGGACAGTCGGTTTCCCAACCAGCGCCGCCAGGCGGTGCGGCGCCTGGCGGAGATGGACACCCTCGAAGGTTGGACCGAGGTGGTGCGCGCCCTCAGGCACCAAGAGTCCGACGCGGCGGATGAGGCTCAGATCCGACTGGCCCAGGTCCGATTGCCGCAGATCGAAGCGATGTTGCTCGGGCGCGACGGTTTGGGCCACGGCAACGCGCTCGTGCGCACGCGGGTGGTGGAAATGCTCGGCCGCCGGGAGCTCGCCCTGCCCCACCGGGACCTGGCGCGTTTGGCGAACGACCGAGATGCGCGTGTGCGGCGCTACGTGGCTTGGTCCGTGGAGCGCCAGGCGCGGGCCGGGCGCGTCGACGGGGCCGCGGCGGGCAGTTTCGTCGAGCCCTTGGACCGGGCGAGGGCCCGGGACAACGACGCGATGGTGCGCGGCGCGGCGCTCTTCGCGCTTTCGGCCCTGGCCCAGGCCGGTTTCGAGCCGCGCTCCGGGTTTGCGGCCTCCCTGGAGAGCGCCCTGGGCGACCGGGCCTTCGAGGTGCGCGCCGCCGCCGCGGCGGTGATGGCTGAACACACGTTGCCCGATGCGGAGCGGCGTTTGGCTTCGCTGGCCGCGGACGAGTCGGTTTGGGTGCGCACGGCGGTGGTGCCGACCCTCGTGCGCCGGGGAGACCTGTTTGCGGCCCGCCTGCTGGTGGAGCGGCTGGAGAACGAGACCCAGACGCGGCTGGGCCTGCGCCTGGTGAATGCGTTGCAGGATCTCTCCGGGCAGTTCCACCGGCGCGATCCGCGGCCCTGGCGGCGCTGGGTCGACACTTTGCCCGAGGATTGGCGCGCGGCGCCGGAGGCGCGCAAGCGGGAGGACGAAAAGACGGAAGCCGAGCTCTACGGCCTGCCGATCCTCTCGGACCGTCTGGCGGTGTTGATCGACATGTCGGGCTCCATGTGGACGGAACGGGCGGACGGCACGGTGCTCAAGGATCTGGTGGATGCGGAGATGGAGCGCCTGTTGAGCGCCCTAGGCCAAGAAGCGCGCTTCGACATCTATCCCTTCGCCACCACGCCGACCTCCTGGTCGGGCCGGCTGCAACCCGCCAATCGCCAAAACGTGGCGCGCGCGGCCCAGTGGTTTCAATCCAGCCGCCTGCGCGGGCGCGGCAACCTGTGGGACGCGATCGAGTTGGCGCTCCAGGATCCGGAGGCCGACACCCTGGTGATCTTCTCGGACGGAGCGCCCACGGGCGGGCCGCACTTCGACTTGGAGTTGATCCACGCCATGCTGCACGAGCGCTTCCGGTTTCGGCCGATTGCGGTCGACCATGTGTTGACCGGGGTCCGCGGCCGTGCGCTGCGGCTGTGGGGCGAGTTTTCCGAGGCCACCGGCGGACGCTGGATCCAGGTCGACCCGTGAGCGCGCTGTTTCCGCCCGGGGAAGGGCCCGGGCGCCACGTGATCGGCGCGGCGCGCATGCGCGCCATCGATCGCGCGGCGGTCGAGCGGTTCGGCGTGCCCGCCGAGCTTCTGATGGAAAACGCCGGCCGCGCGGCGGCGGACGCAGCCCAGGAGTTGCTGGGGGAACTGGGCGCGGCCGGCGGGCCCGTGCTTGTCCTGGCGGGTCCGGGCAACAACGGCGGGGACGGCTTCTGTTTGGCGCGCACCCTCGCGGCCCGGGGCGTCCCGGTGGCCCTGTGGGAACTCGGTCGGGCTGCGGTGGAATCCCCCGAACGTGTGCTGGCCCGCGCCCTCTGGGAGCGCACCGGCGGGCTCTCCGCGCTTGGGGAACGGGCCGCGGGCTCCGCCGAAGGGCGCCTGGGCGCCCTGCTCGAAGGTGGCGGCCCCCTCGGGGCGAAGCCGGCGCTGGTGGTCGACGCGCTCTTCGGCACCGGGCTGAGCCGCCGGCTGGGGGAGCCCTATGCGGGGGTGCTGGGCCTGCTCGCGGCCTCCCCGCCCGCCCTCTTGGCCCTCGACCTGCCGAGCGGCCTGGACGCGGACGGGGGCGAGCCCCTGGGGCCCCTGCCCCGCTGCCTGGCCACCGTCACCTTCGGCGCCCTCAAACCCGGCCTCTTGACCCCCGCCGGGAGCCAGGCGGCCGGGCGCATCCGGGTGGCGGAGATCGGCCTGCCACCGGCTCTCCTGGAAGCGGAGCCGTAGGCGGGCTCAGGCGCAGGCCTCTGCTACCCTCTCGCCCGGTCGTGGGCGGCGAGGGTCCGCGGCTTCACATCCCATGATTTTGGTGACGGGCGGAGCCGGCTTCATCGGCTCGAACTTGGTGGCGGGCCTGCTCGAGCGGGGGGCCCGGGACGTGGTGGTTTCCGACCGCCTGCGCGACGGCGACAAGTGGCGCAACTTGGCCAAACACGAGCTGGCCGATTTGATCCTGCCGGAGCGCCTGTTCCCGTTCCTCGACGCCCACGCCCATGGGATCGAGATGGTGTTCCACATGGGCGCCATCTCGGCCACCACCGAGCGCGACGCGGACCGCATCGTCGAGAACAACCTGCGCCTGTCCCTGGACCTGTGGCAGTGGTGCGCCGCCCACGGGGTGCGTTTTGTCTACGCCTCCTCGGCGGCGACCTACGGGGACGGGGCCCAGGGCTTCGACGACGACGGCTCGCTGGAGGCCCTGGCTGCCTTGCGGCCCTTGAACGCCTACGGCTGGAGCAAACACCTTTTCGACCGGCGCGTGGCGCGCCTGGTGAGCGAGGGGCGGCCCGCGCCGCCCCAATGGGCCGGGCTCAAGTTCTTCAACGTCTACGGGCCCAACGAAGGTCACAAGGGCGAGATGAAAAGCGTCGTCGCCAAGATCCATCCGCGCGCGCGCGCGGGTCAGCCGGCGGTGCTCTTCCGCTCCCACCACCCGGACTATCCGGACGGCGGCCAAAGCCGCGACTTCGTCTGGGTGGGCGACTGCGTGGACGTGATGCTTTGGCTCCGGGAGACGCCCGGCGTGAGCGGGCTCTTCAACCTGGGCAGCGGACGCGCGCGCAGTTTCCACGACCTAGCCACGGCCGTCTATCGCGCCCTGGACGCCGAACCGCGCATCGAGTTCATCGACACGCCGGTGGAGATCCGCGACAAGTACCAGTACTTCACCGAGGCGCGCATGGAGCGTCTGCGGGCTGCCGGGTATCCGGGTCCGTCGACCCCCCTGGAGGAAGGCGTGCGGCGCTACGTGCAAGAGTTCCTCGAATCCCCGGATCCCCATCGCTGACGCCCGGGCCGCGCCTTGCTGAGCCCGCGACCGGACGCGAGCCCGAGCCCGATTGCTACCGTTTTTCCGCCCTTCGCACCCATGGTCACCCTCTCCGATCTCTCCCGCGTCGAAACGATGCCCCGCGGCAAGGTGGAACTGCGCCGCGGAGCCGGCGTGGCGCTGCTCACCCTGCACAACCCGCCGGTCAACGGCTACTCCCACGAGATGATGCGGGACCTGGACGAAGCGCTGCTGGAGGCGCGCTTCGATACCTCGGTCGAAGCCCTGATCGTGGCCGGCGCGGGCGAGAAGTTTTTCTGCGCCGGGGCGGACATCGGGATGCTGCAGGGGGTCGACCCCGAGTTCAAATACAACTTCTGCCTGCACGCCAACGAGACCCTGCTGCGGCTGGAACACACGCCGAAGCTGACCGTGGCGGCCCTTGGCGGACACTGCGTCGGGGGCGGACTCGAAGTCGCTCTGGCCTGTGATCTGCGGTTCGCCCGGCGCGGTTCGGGCAAGTGCGGTTTGCCGGAGGTGGCGCTCGGTGTGCTGCCGGGCACGGGCGGAACCCAGCGCCTGGCCCGTGTCGTCGGCAAGGCGCGCGCCATCGAGCTGATGGCCACGGGGCGCCTGTTCGATTTCGACGAAGCCGAACGTCTCGGCCTCGTGCAGCAGCAGATCGACGCCGCCGACGAAGCGGCGTTCTTGGCCGAGGTGCTCGGCTGGGTCGGGCGGTTGCTCAACCCGGGGCACTCCTCGCGCGCGGTCGGACTGATCAAACGCGCGGTGCAAAGCGGCACGGACCTGCCCCTTGAATCCGGTTTGGCGCTCGAACGGGAGCTCCAGCAGCGCCTCTTTACCGGGCCGGACGCCACCGAAGGCCTCGCGGCCTACAACCAAAAGCGCAAGCCGTCCTTCGGCGGGGGTGCTTCGTGAGGGCCGTGCGCATCCACGCCCACGGAGGCCCGGAAGTGCTGCGGCTAGAGGAAATCGACGCGCCCCGGCCCGGCCGGGGCGAAGTGCTGGTCAAGGTGCTGGCGGTGTCGGTCAATCACCTGGATCTGTGGGTGCGCCGCGGCATGCCCGGCTTCCGGGTCGAGTTCCCGCGCATCCTGGGCTGCGACGGCACGGGCGAAATCGCGGGCGTGGGCGAGGGTGTGACGGCCTGGAAGGTGGGCCAGCGGGTCGTTTTGGAGCCCGGTTACTGCGCTGGCGACGCGCGGCGCGAGCTGGAGGGCATCGATCACCTCGAGCCGGACTACGAGATCCGCGGCGAGCACTGCGACGGCTTCGATGCGGAGTACGTGGTGCTTCCCGAGCGCCACGTCTTTGCCCTGCCGGACGGTTTGGATCCGGTCGCGGCGGCCGCGGTGCCGCTCGTGTTTTTGACCGCCTGGGGCATGCTCGATCGGGCCGAGTTGGTCCCGGGGGAGTCCGTGCTCGTGCTCGGCGGCGCCAGCGGCGTGGGTTCGGCCGCGATCCAGATCGCGCACCAGCGGGGCGCGCGGGTGTACGCCACCGCGGGCAGCGAAGCCAAGCGGCGCCTGTGCCTCGAACTCGGCGCCGAAGCGGCCATCGACCACCGGGACGCGAACTGGCCGAAGGAGATCAAGCGCTTGACCGACGGGGAAGGCGTGGACGTGGTGGTCGAACACGTGGGTCCGGCGACCTGGGCCGGTTCCATGCGCAGCCTGGCGCGCTCCGGCCGACTGGTCACCTGCGGCGGCACCACGGGTCCCGAAGTCTCGCTCGTGCTGCCGCACCTGTTCATCAAGAACCAGTCGGTGCTCGGCTCGACCATGGGGCCGGCCAGCGCGCTGCCGGTGATCTTCGACCGCGTGGCCCGCGGGCTCTATCGCCCCGTGTTGCACCAGGCCCTGCCCCTGGGCGAGGCGCGCCGCGCCCACGAGATGCTGGAGGCCCGCGACGTGGTCGGCAAACTGGTTTTGATCCCCACCGAGTGAATCCGCGAACGAGCTCATGGACGCAAACACCTTGGAACGGGCGCTGGTCATCGGCGCGGGAACCATGGGGCACGGCATCGCCCACGTGCTGGCCCTGGCCGGAATCGAAACGCGCCTGTGCGACGTGACCCAGGAGGCCGTCGACGCCGGACTGCACAAGATCCAGCTCAACCTGCAAAAGGGCGTGGAGCGCGGCAAGGTGTCGGCCGAAGCGCGCGACGCCGCTGTCGGGCATTTGAGCGGTTGGACCGATCCGGCGCGCGCCTCGGAAGGGGTGCAGATCGTGATCGAAGCGGTGCCCGAGAGCCTGGAACTCAAGCGCGGCATCCTCGGCGGCCTGGCCGAGCGCCTGGGGCCCGAGATCCTCATCGCGAGCAACACGAGCTCCCTTTCGATCGGCGACATCGCCGCGACCCTGGCTCACCCGGAACGCGTCACCGGCATGCACTTTTTCAATCCGGTGCACCTGATGAAACTGGTTGAGGTCGTGCGCGGCGCCGAGAGCTCGGACCTGGCGGTCGAGGCCAGCGTCGCCCTGGCCCGGCGGCTGGGCAAGGAACCGATCGTGGTGCGCGACAGCCCGGGGTTCGCCTCGTCGCGGCTGGGCATCGCCATCGGGCTCGAAGCCATCCGCATGGTGGAAGAGCAGGTCGCCAGCCCGGAGGACATCGACAAGGCCATGACCTTGGGTTATGGCTTCCCGATGGGGCCGCTGCGCCTGACCGACCTGGTGGGGCTCGATGTGCGCCTGTCCATCGCCCGCTACCTGGCCGAGACCCTCGGGCCGCGGTTCGAGCCGCCGGCGCTGCTCCAGGAGATGGTCCAGCGCGGTGAACTCGGCCAAAAGTCCGGCCGCGGTTTCTACGTCTGGTCCACCTGACCCCGAACCCCCGAGCCCTGGCCCCGCGGTCGTCCCGGGGCGCGGGATCCGCGGGGGCTCGATTCGATTCCCGCCCCTTCGATTCGATCGAAAACAGCGGCATTCGTCCTTCGCATGGGGGTCGAGGCCGCGCCTGGCCTATCCTCGTCCCGGCCTCGATGCCGGCCTCGATGCCGGCCTCGGCGCTTCGGTTCCCGCCTTGGCGACCCCCTTCACCGCCCCCTTTTCCGCGCACTCCCCATGGCTGAACGCCCGCTCCAGGAAGTCCTCGCCGATCCGCCCTCCACCCGTGTTGTGCCCGTCTGGGCCTGGGGCTGCGGCGCGGGGTGTTTGATGCTCGTGCTGCTGGCCATCGGCGCCACCTGGTACAGCATGAATCTCTTCCAAAAGACCATGGGGCCGGAAGCGGCTTGGCCCATCGTCAAGGAAGTGATGCCGTTCGACGAGCGCCCGCAGAACTATCAGGC
>JBJHAV010000048.1:0-18234 GCA_050480685.1 Planctomycetaceae bacterium
GCGTTCGCCGGGTCGCTGTCGAAGGGGGGTGGAGTTGGCGCCAGGCACCGTCCCCTCCCACCCCCTCACGGCCGCCCCGCCTCAGCCGCGCTCAGAGGTTGCCCAGGCGAATCGCGCCCGTGGGGCAGTTTTTCGCGCAGGCGTGGTCGCGGGAGCACTCGTAGTTCGAGAGCTTGCGCACGCTGGCAACCGGCCCGCGGGCCCAGAACGCCTCGGTCTCGCAGACGATCTCGCACAAACCGCAGCCCACGCAGGCGGTGGGGTCGATGCGCACGCTGACGTGATCCCGGGGCGTCACCGGGCACGAAAGCCCCTCCACGAACTCCGGTTTCACCAGATCGCGGGTCGCCGTGTGCGCCGTCAGCACACGCAGGGCTTCCTCTTCCCCGAGCCGCACGATCTCCTCCACGTCGTCGAACTCGAAGCGCCCCAGGTGCCCGACCTTGGGCTGGATCAGCGCCGTGCGCGTGTCCACGTGCATGTGCAGGTTCTGCTCGGCGACGATCTCCTCGGCGATCTCGAAGGCGCGGAACAGGGTCGTCGTCACGCGGCTCTTCCAATTGGGTGTCTTGAAGGTCGCCTTGACCGTCAAGTCCACCGCGATGATCACATCGGGATTGAGCGAACGGGCGAAACGCAGCGGCACCGGATCGACGATGCCGCCGTCCATGTAGTTGTGCTCGCCGTACTCCAAGGGCTCGAAGATGCCCGGCAGCGCGCACGAGGAATACACCGCATCCACCAGCGGAATTTCGTCGAAGGCGCGCATGCCCCAAAAAACCGAGCCGCCGGTCTCCAAGCGCACCGCGTTGCAAAAGAAGGGCACGTCGAGCTCCGCGAAAGAACGGCGCGGCAACATCTCGCGCAGCCGGTCGCGGAAGGTGCTGCCGCGGTACATGCACGGCGCGCCGGTCCCCTTGAGCAGCAGCTTCACGAAGTTGAGCCGGAAGTAATCCTCCTTCTCGATCTTGGCGAGCTGCTCCTCCATGCGCTCGATGCTGTAGCCGCCGGCGGCCATGGCGCCGACCAGGGAACCGATGCTCGTGCCGACCACCGCGTCGTAGGTCAGCCCCAGGGTGCGCATGGCCTTGAGCACCCCGATGTGTGCCACGCCGCGCATGCCGCCGCCGCCGAGCACCAGCACGATCCGCGGACGGTCGCTGAAGGGCGTCAGGCGCGAGGGTCGGGGTTCGGTCACGGGCGGAGGTGGAGGGCGGACGGGGGCGCGCGGGGGTGGCGCGCGCCCACCCCCGTCCGGCGTCTATCGACCCCTCCCCCCGGTCCCTGGAGTGGGCTCGCGGGCGGGTCGGGCGTGGGCCCGGCGGCGGGAGGGCGTGGAACCGGGGAGCGCGCTCGGGTCCAATCACCGGGCGCGGACCCGTGCCCGCGCGCCGCACGTACCCCCTTCCCGCCGTGAGCGATCTGAACAGCCCCACCCCCGTGGTCCTGGCCGCCGGCCTGAGGCTGCCCCAGGCCCGGGCCGGCGGCGCCTACGCCCGCGAGGACGCCGCGCACCTGGGGGCCGCCGCCGCCCGGGAACTCCTGGCGCGCACGGAACTCGACCCGGCGGAAATCGACGAGGTGGTGGCCGGCTGCGTCGGCCCGCCCCACGACCAGGCCAACGTGGGCCGTGTGCTCGCCCTGCGCGCGGGCGTGCCCCAGGCCGTGCCCGCCCGCACCGTGGCGCGCAACTGCGCCAGCGGCATGGAAGCCGTGGCCTCGGCCGCCGCGAACATCGAAGCCGGGCGGGGCGAGCTGGCCCTGTGCGTCGGCGTCGAGGTGATGAGCGCCTATCCGCTGATCTTCGGCGCCGCCGCCACCGACTTCTTCGCCGGCCTTGCCCGCGCCCGCTCCCCCTGGCAAAAGCTGGGCGCCCTGGCCCGCTGGCGGCCGGCCATGCTGGCGCCGCGCATTTCCCTGACCGAGGGCCTGACCGATCCCACCGTGGGCCTGATCATGGGCTCCACTGCGGAGATCCTGGCGCGCGACTTCGGCATCGACCGCGACGCGGCCGACGCCTTCGCCCTGGAGAGCCACCGCCGGGCCGCGGCCAAAGCGGCGCGCCTGCGGCGCGAAATGGTTCCCTATCTGCCCCTCGGCGCGCGCACCGGCGCCAGCGCCCTGGAGGCCGACGACGGCGTGCGCGGCAACCAAAGCCTGGAAGCCCTCGGCAAGCTCAAGCCCTACTTCGAACGCCCCGACGGCGTGGTGACCGTGGGCAACGCCTGCGGCATCACCGACGGCGCCACGGCCCTCTTGGTGGCCAGCGAACGCCGCGCCCGGGAACTGGGCCTCACCCCCCTGGCGCGCCTCAAGGCCTGGGGCTGGGCCGGCTGCGACCCGGCGCGCATGGGGCTCGGGCCGGTTTTCGCCGCCGCCCGCGTGCTCGGCCGCGCCCACTGCCAACTCTCCGACGTGGGCGTGGTGGAGATCAACGAAGCCTTCGCGGTGCAGGTCCTGGCCTGCCTGAAGGCCTTCGCCTCCGACCGTTTTGCCGCCGACTACCTGGGGCGCCCCCAGGCCCTCGGGGAAATCGACCCGGCGCGCCTCAACCCCAACGGCGGCGCCATCGCTTTGGGACACCCGGTCGGCGCAACCGGCGCGCGGCTGCTTTTGACCACCGCCCTGGAACTCGCCGAACGGGATGTGGAGCTCGGCCTCGCCACGCTCTGCATCGGCGGCGGCCAGGGCGGAGCGTTCCTGCTCGAGAGGTGCGAAGCATGATCGACTTCGCTGGCCTGCCGTTCCCCAAGGATGCGCCGCCCTCCGGGGCCTGCGCGCGGCTGGAGCGCGATGGCGAACAACGCCTGGCGCGCATCGTGATCGATCCCCCCCACCGCAAGCTGGCGGTCTTCGACGGGCCGCTGCTGCGCGACCTGGATCTGGCCATCGACGGCCTCGAAGGCCTGCTCGCCAAGGAGCCGGGCGCGGTCGAGGGCCTGGTGATCGCCGGGCGCGAGCCGCTGGTCTTTTGCGCCGGCGCGGACGTGGACGCCTTGGCCGCCTTGGATGACGCGCGCCAGGCCCTGCGTTTGGCGCGCATCGGCCAGGAGCTCTTCCAGCGCCTGCACCGCCTATCGCGCGGCGGCGGTGGACCGCTGCGCACCGTGGCCGCGGTCGGCGGCGCGGTGCCCGGCGGCGCCTACGAACTCTGCCTGGCCTTGGACGCGATCGTGTTGGCCGACGATCCGGCCTCGCGCATCGGCCTGCCCGAGGTGCGCCTGGGCATTTTGCCCGGTTGGGGCGGCTGCCAGCGACTGCCCCGCCGGGTGGGCGCGCCGAAGGCCTTGGCGGCGATTCTCTCGGGCAAACTCTACGGCGCCCGGGACGCGCGCCGCCTGGGGCTGGTGGACCGCACCACCTGGCCGACCTACCTGGCGCGTGTGGCCGCGAACCTGGCCCTCGGCCGCGAGCCCCTGCCCGCGCGGCCGCCGGCCTGGAAACACTGGTTGATCGAGAAAAACCCGCTGGTGCGCGAGCTCGTGCGCCGGCGCACCCAAGCCCAGGTGGCGCGCCAGACCGGCGGCCACTATCCGGCCCCCCTGGAGGCCCTCGAGTTGGTGCTCGACGCGCTCTCCACACCCCTGGAACGGGGCCTCGAGCGCGAAGCCGAAGCCCTGGCGCGCCTGGCGGTCTCGCCGGTCTCGAAGGCCCTGGTGTCGATCTTCCAGGCCAGCGAGCGGGCCAAAAAACTGGGCCAGGAACCGGGCGGCGGGCGCGCGGCGAACTTCGAACGTGTCGCCGTGGTCGGCGCCGGCGTGATGGGCGCGGGTATCGCCAGCCTGTGCGCCGAGAAGGGCCTGCCCACGCGCCTGACCGACATGGCCCAGGGCGCCCTGGACCGGGCCGTGGCCGAACACCGCGGGCGCATCACACGCCGCCAAAGGCGCCGGCGCCTCTCGCCCCACGGGGCGGACGGCGCCATCGACCGTTTGGAGACGACCACCTCCGAGCTCGGCTTCGGGCGCTGCGACCTGGTGGTCGAAGCGGTCGCCGAACGCCTGGAGGTCAAGCGCAAGGTGCTGGCGACCTTCGCCGAACGGGTGCGCGAAGGTGCCGTGCTCGCCACGAACACCTCGTCCCTTTCGGTGGACACGATCGCGGCCGAACTGCCCGCGCCGGAGCGTGTGGTCGGTCTGCACTTTTTCAACCCGGTGGATCGCATGCCCCTGGTGGAGGTGGTGCGCGGGACGCGCACCTCGCCCGAGGTCGTGCGCCGCGCCGCGCGTTTGGCCCTCGACCTCGGCAAAACGCCGGTGGTGGTCGCCGACCGGCCGGGTTTTGCGGTCAACCGCCTCCTGGGGCCGTACCTCGACGAAGCCCTGCGCCTGTTCGAGGAGGGCGCTTCGCCCAAGGACCTGGACCAGCGCGCGCGGGCCTTCGGTTTGCCCATGGGGCCCTTCGAACTGCTCGACCAGGTGGGCCTCGACGTGGCCGCACACGCGGCGCGTTCCCTGTCCGAGGCCTACGGCGAGCGCATGCAGTCGAGCGCTTTGCTCGCGCCCCTGGTCGAAGCGGGCGAACTCGGCGTCAAAACGGGCCGCGGCATCTACCTGCACGAGGGCCGCGAAAAGCGCCTGAATCCGCGCCTGGAGCGCCCCGCGGGCGCGCCCGCCGCGAGCGAACTGTGGGGCCCGGAGCAACTCGATCGGTTGCTGCTGCCGCTCGTCAACGAAGCCGCGCGCTGCCTGGAGGAAGGGGTCGTCGAAGGGCCCGCGGAACTCGACCTGGCCGCCGTCTTCGGCATGGGTTTCCCGCCCTTCCGCGGGGGCCCATTGCGCTGGGCCGACGCGCGCGGCGCCGGGGACGTGCTGGCCGCCCTCGAGCGCTGCGCCGCCCAACCCGCTGTCGCCGCCCGACCGGGCGGACCCGCGCGTTTTGCCCCGGCCCCGCTGCTCGCCTCCCTGGCGGCGAGCGGCGGCCGTTTCCACGGTTGACCGTTCGGCCGCCCGCCGAACCCGTCGAACCGAACGCCCCGCCCGTGCCCGAGAGCCGCCCGAGATGAGCTTCACCGACCTCGACCAACGCTGTGTGCAGGCCATCCGCGGCCTTTGCATCGACGCCATCGAACAGGCCCGTTCCGGGCACCCCGGGTTGCCGCTGGGCGCCGCGCCGATGGCCTACGTTTTGTGGCAGCGCTTCTTGCGCCACGATCCGAACTGGCCGAGCTGGCCGAACCGCGACCGTTTCGTGCTGTCGGCCGGACACGGTTCGATGCTGCTCTACGCATTGCTGCACCTGTGCGGCTACGACCTGCCGATGGAAGAGCTGCGCCGCTTCCGCCAGTGGGAGAGCCGCACCCCGGGGCACCCCGAATTCGGCCACACGGCGGGTGTGGAAGCCACCACCGGCCCCCTGGGCCAGGGCAGCGCCAACGCCGTCGGCATGGCCATCGCCGAGCGTTATTTGGCGGCGCGCTTCAACACGCCCGCGCACACCCTCGTGGACCACTTCACGTACGCCCTGGTGAGCGACGGCGACCTGATGGAGGGGATTTCGGCGGAAGCCGCCAGCCTGGCCGGCCACCTGGGGCTGGGCAAACTGATCTACCTCTACGACGCGAACCTCGTCTCCTTGGACGGGCCGACGGACCTGACCTTCACCGAGGACGTGGCGGCCCGTTATCGCGCCTACGGTTGGCAGGTGCTGGAGGTCGCGGACGGGGACACGGACCTGGAGGCCATCTCGCGGGCCATCGAAGCCGCCCGCGCCGACGACCGGCGCCCTTCGCTGATCCTGGTGCGCACGACGATCGGCTTCGGTTCGCCGAACAAAGCCGGCAGTTCCAAGTCCCACGGCGCACCCTTGGGGGCTGAGGAAACCAAGCTGACCAAACGCGCCCTGGGACTCGACCCCGAGAGCGCGTTCCAGGTGGACGCGGACGTGGCCGGGCACCTGGGCGCGGCGCGCTCCGCCGGCGCCGACCGCAGCGCCAACTGGAAAGCGACCTTCGAGGCCTGGGCGGACGCGAATCCGCGTTTGGCCGCCCACTGGCGCTTGGCCCAAGCCGGGGAGTTGCCGGCGGGTTGGGACGAGGAACTGCCCGCCTGGGAAACCGGCGCCCAGCTCGCCACGCGCGAAGCCGGCGGCGCGGTGCTCGCCGCCCTGGCCGAGCGCATCGGCTGGCTCTTCGGCGGCGACGCGGACCTCTCCGAGTCCACCAAAACCGCGCTCCCCGGCGGCGGTTCCTTCGAAGGCCAGGGCGGCAGCGGGCGCAACGTGCACTACGGGGTGCGCGAGCACGCCATGGGCGCCATCGCCAACGGCATCGCCTACCACGGGGGCCTGCGCACCTACACGGCGACGTTTTTCTGCTTCGCCGACTACATGCGTCCCGCCATGCGCCTGGCGGCCATGAACCGCCTGCCGGTGATCTACGTCTTCACCCACGACTCGGTGGCGGTGGGCGAGGACGGCCCGACTCACCAGCCGGTGGAGCATTTGGCTTCCTTGCGCATCCTTCCGGGCCTGGTGGTGCTGCGCCCGGGCGACGCGAACGAAACCCGCGAAGCCTGGAAGCTGGCCCTGGCGCGCACCGACGGGCCGACCGCGTTGGTGCTCACGCGCCAAAAGCTGGGTGTGATCGACCGCTCCACCCGCGGAGCGCCCGAGGACACCGGGCGGGGGGCCTACGTGCTCTCCGAAGCCCCCGACGGCGAAGCGCGCGCGGTGCTCATCGCCACCGGCTCCGAAGTCGGTCTGGCCCTCGAAACCCAGGCTCTTTTGAACGAACAGGGCCTTTCGACGCGCGTGGTCTCCATGCCGAGCTGGGAGCTCTTCGCCGCCCAGGACGCCTCCTACCGCCAGCACGTGCTGCCCCCTTCGGTGCGCCTGCGGGTCTCCCTGGAAGCCGCCAGCACCTTCGGCTGGCAGCGCTGGATCGGCGACGGCGGCCTCGCCATCGGCATCGACCGCTACGGCGCCTCAGCCCCCGGCGACGAAGTCCTTGAACGCCTCGGCTTCACCCCCCGCGCCGTCGCCGATCGCATCCTCGCCCACGCCAAGGGCTGACCCCGCGCCCAACCGGGCGGACGGGACGGGTGGTGAGGTGCCGTTCCTCCTCCCGCTCCCCCCGAATTCGTCAAGCCGGGTGGGTGGCGAGGAGGGTGGTCAGGAGGCGGTGGTAGTCGGCGATGCCGCGGGTGAAGTCGGTGGCGGTGAGGTGTTCCGCTTCGCTGTGGGCGAGTTCGATGCGGCCTGGGCCGATCAGGAAGCGCTTTCCGAAGCCCGTGAGGTAGGGCGCGTCGGTGCCGAAGGGCACCGGGAAGGCACTCTCGCCGCCGGGGACGCTGAAGGTCACCGGACCGTAACCGCTGTCCAATTCGAGCTCCTGATCCGGCCCGAGGGCGGCGCGCAGGCGCGCGACCACCTCCTCGAAGGGTTCGACGGCGCGCACCAAGAGTTCGGCCTCGGCCAGGTCGGCGACCACGTTGGGGGCTCGGCCGCCTTGGATCCGGCCGACGTTCAAACTGCCGGGGCCCAGTTCGGGGTGCGAGCCCCAATCGGCGCCCAGCAGGCGCTCGAGGGTGTGCACCAGTTCGTGCACGGCGGAGGGCCCCTTCGGCGTCGCGCTGTGGCCGAGCACGCCGTGGGCGCACAGCCGGGCCTTCACGATGCCCTTGTGGCCGCTGGCAAAACGGTTGCCGGTGGGCTCGCCGACCACCGTCGCGGCCGGGGCTCGGCCGTCCAGCAGGCGGCCCGCGGCCAGCTCGGCCGCGGCGTGGCGCGCCCCGAGCCCGTCGACCTCCTCCCCCACGGTCAAGAGGAACCCGACGCCGTCCCGGCCCTCGGCCAAAAGGGCGCGCACGGCCTCGAACATGGCCAAAAGCACCCCCTTCGCGTCGCAGGCCCCCCGGCCGTGCACGGCGCCGGCCGCGCGCCTGGGGCCCAGGAAGGGCGGCACGGTGTCCAGGTGGGTGCAGAGCAGCACCCGGGGCTCGCCGGCCCGGGCGAGCACGTTCGGGCGCCCGGGGGCGGCCTCAAGGAGTTCCACCTCCAGGCCCAGGGCCCCGAGCTCCCGCCCAACCAGATCCGCAAAATCACCTTCCCGGCCGGTGGTGCTGTCCACGGCGATCCAGTCGAGCAGCTTGTCCAAGGGGTCCATTCCTGCCGATCCTACCGCTCCGGCTCCCCCTCCCCTCGATTGCGCCCCGCCGCGCGGCGCCCCTACCATGCGGCCCATGAACGCCCAAAGCGCCCCCTCGGGCGAACCCGCCACCCCCTGGCGCCTGCTCGTCGCCCTCCTGGCGGTGCTCTTCCTGGCCCACCCGTACTTCTACGCCCCGCCCGCGCGGCCCGGCGCGGCCGTCGGCGGCGAGCTGGTGGGCGAGGGCCGAGCCCTGGCGCTGGCGCACCCGCAACTGCGTTCCCTGTCCCAGGGCGAGGGCGGTTTCGGCGAGTTGGTGCGCGGCGATTGGTGGGGCGGGCTGCGGCCGGACGAGGTGCTCTATCGGCCCCTCTCCAGCGCCACCCTGGGCCTGGCCGCCACGGTCGCCGGCAAGCCCTACTCGGTCGAGGCTCCCCAGGGCCGCGGTTTGCCCCACAAACTCTTCAGCCTGGCGCTCCACGCGATCTGCGCGCTGCTGGTGGTGGAGCTGGCTTGGCGCCTGTTCCAAAGGGCGCCCCACGCCATCGCGGCGGGCCTTTTGTTCGCGACCCTGCCGGTGCACGCGGGCACGGTGGTCGACGTGGGCGGCATCGCCATGCAGCTCGGGACCGCCTTGGGCCTGGCGGCCTGGTGCGCGTGGCTGAGGGTCGGTGCGGGCCAAGCCCTGGCCGCGCCGCTCGCGGCGGTGTTGGCGTTCCTGGCGAGCCTGGCCCACGAACTGGCTTTCGCACTGCCGGTGCTGTTCCTGCTGGTGGACGCCGGCCGGGCCGGGTCGGGCGGGATCGGCGCCGGATTGGCCTTCGCCGCCAAGCGTTTGCCCGCCCACGGGCTCTTGCTCGTGGCCCTGGGGGCCTCCGCGCTCGTGCGCGTGGCCATGGTCGGCGCGCTTTTCCCCGCCCGCGATCTGGGCGAGCCGGTGCTCAATCCGCTGCTGGAGGCCGGGGGCCTGGAGCGCCTGATGGGCGGTTTGGCCCTGGCCGCCGCGGGCCTGCCGGTGATGTTGGGCCTCAATCCCCTGGCCAGCCGGCCCTTCGGCTTCAGCGCGGACTACTCCGCCGCGCAGATCGAACTCTCCGGCGCCTTCGCCTTCGGAAACCTGATCGGGCTGGCGGCTTTGCTCTTGGCGGTCGGTGTGGCCCTGATCGGCTGGAATCGCTGCCGCACGCGCGCGGCGCTGCTCTTGGCCCTGGTCGGCTCTTTGGTGCTGATGTCGACCGCCTTCGTGCCCATGGGCACGGCCTTCGACGAGCGGCGCCTGTTCCTGCCGTCGGCCCTCTTGTGTCTTTTGATCGCGCCTTTCCTCGGGCGCTTCGGCAAGGGAGGTTTGGCGGTGGCTTTGGGTTTGGCCGTCGCCAACGGCGTTTGGCTGCGCGCGGAGAGCGCGCAGCGGGCGACGGAACGCGGCCTGTGGGAGCGCGCCAGCGCCCTGACCGCGACCCAGAGCGCGCGCGCCAAGCTGGAGGTGGGCGGGTCGCTGATGGGCGACGTGCTGCACGCCATGGCGGCGGCGCGTTTCGAAGAAGCCGTGCGCAGGGCGCCCGAATGGCCCATGGCCTATGCGCGCCTGGCCGCCGCGCGCCTGGCGGGCTTCGACCCGGGCGGTGCCGCCCAGGCGTACCTGATGGCCGTCGAAACCCACTTGGATCGAGTCGGCTGGAACTGGACGCCGCGCGAACTGGAGCGCACGACCCCGCCGAGCAGCCTGCTGCACCCGTTGACGCGCCTGCGCGTCGAGGATCCGGGCGGTGAAGCGGATCTGCACTTGGATTGGTTGGACACTCTCGTGGCGCGCGGTTACCGAAGCCCCCACGTGGAGCTCTACCGCGCCCAGACCCTGATCAACCTGGGTCGTGTGGAAGAAGCCGAAGCGGCCTTCGCCCGCAGCCTGGAGATCCACCCGCTGGTCGAAAACGTGCGCTCCTACTCCCGCTTCCTGATGGAGTTCGGGCGAGCCGAAGAGGCGGATCAGCTCCTTCAGCGGCATGTGGCCGACTTGGGCGCGGGTCCCGCGGCGCGCGCGGAGTTGGAGCTCTACCGGGCGGATGCGAATCTGGCCCTCGATCCGCGCGCGACCCTGGAAGCCGCGCAGCGGGTCTTGGCGGATGCGGACCAACTCAGCCCGGAACAGCGCTTCCGCGCGCGGCTCCTGAGCGCCCAGGCCAGGCTGGACCTGCCTGCGGAGGACAGCATCGAACAGGCCCGCCGTGTCGCCCAGAGTGTCGACGATCTGGGCCGAGGCCTCGCCGAATGGCAGCGCGGGGACGAACAGGTTTACGTGGCGGCCCACACCCTGGGCCTGTTGCTCTTCGAGCAGGGGCGCTTCACCGAAGCCCGCCGGACCGCGGAGGAACTGCTGCGCCTGCGCGAAGGCCCGAGCCAACGCGCCATGCTCGGTGCGATCCACTACTACGAGGGCCGCTACGAAGAAGCCCGGCGCCAACTGGAGTTGGCCAGCCCCGGCCTGCGCCGCGGAGGCGAAGCCGCCAATCCCAACCTGTATCTGATGACGCGTTTGCTCGAGCTCGAGAGCCTGGGCCTCACCGACAGCCCCCAGGCCCAGGAACACCGCGAACGCATCGTGTCCGAAATCGAGCAGGGTTCGCCCCTGGATCGTCTGGCCTTCGCCCTGCACCTGGCCCACACGGGCAGCGCTTCGCGGGGGCTGGACATCGCGCGCCAACTGGCCGAAGCCGGCCAGTCCGAGGCGGCCGAACTGCTGGCGGCCCTGGAGCGCAATGCCGAGATCGAAACCATCGGTGCGCTTGGGGCCCTGCCCGTGATGCTGCTCGAAGAGCAAGCCGCCCTGCGCCTCTTCCTGCGCAGCCCGAAGCGCGCCCTCGACAGCGCCCGCGCGGCACTCGAAAACACCCCCGAAGGCGAGGACCGCGCCCGCAGGCTCGGCCTGCGCGCCCGCGCCGAGGTGCGCCTGGGCCTCTCCGAGGAAGCTCTTGTCACCCTCGACGAGGCCCTCTCCCAACCGGAGCTCTCCGAGCGCCGCCGCTCCGACCTGGAAACCTACCGGGCTGAACTGCGCGCCCTGCTCGGCCGCGACTGATGGCGACCGGCAGCGGCCCGGCACCGGAGATCGCCAGAGGCCGCTCTCCGGGCACGCCAGCGGCCGAATCGACGGTCCACCCACCGGCAGGCAGCGAAGTCCACGTCGGGCTCAAGGTTCTTGCGAAGCGCCGGAACAAGGCTCGATCGTCGCCTGCCAGTCGCCGTCGTCGCTTCGCTCCAATCGCAGGCGACGCCCGTGTCGCGCCGCCACGGCCTCCAGGGGTTCGAGCAGCGGGCGGTGGTCGGAAAGCACCCTCACCGTGCCCGCGTCCGGATGGCGCGCGAGAAACCGCTCCAGGCGCAGCCCGGGCACTCCGCACGGTTCGCCGCGCAGGTCGAGGATGTCCTCGTCGACACCCACTTCGGCTCGCCCTTTCCCCAGCTGGTCGAACCACCCCAGCGTCCAAATGCCGAGCCATACTCCCGGCACGAGGCTCGCGCCAAAGGCCCAACCCGAGAGCGAGAACGCCATGGTGCCCGAGAGTAGGGTGCCGACCGTGCAGCCCAGGGCGACCATCGCCCCATAGCCGAGTAGCACGCCGCCGAGGGCGGACCGCAGCAGCACCGCAGGCCGCCCCAGACGTGGCCGGAACTCCCCCGCGAGTAACGCTGCAATCAGGGAGCCGAGCACAAGGCCGCCCACCAACAAACCGTTCTGTGTCAGCCATTGGTCGCCTGCCGCGGGCCTGCACCCGCGCAGACCATCCAAACCTTCGAGCCGCGTCGGCAGGGCCCCCAGCCCGTTGCCGAGAGCCCGCGCAACGCGGCCCAGTTCGCTGGTCACCCCCAGGGGCTCGATGCGCAGGAAAGCGAAGGCGCCGAGCACTCCGAGCGCGGCTCCCCCGACCCAAGCCGGCCAAGGCTCGCGCGCAAAGCGTCGCCAGGCCCCGGCCAGACCGAGCGGCGCTGCCCAAGGGCGCTCCTTCCCGGGCAGCCACAGGAGCACGAGCGCCGCGAGGATGGCCAACGCTCCGAACTGCACCGCCAACGCTCCCGCGTAGCCGAGGGACTCGGGCAACCAGTGCACCTTCGCGGTGGCAACCTCCGCGAGATACAGCCGGTTCCAAGTGAACAACCCAAGCGCGAAACCGGGTATGGCCGCGACCAGCGCAACGAGCGAGGCCCCGCTCCCCTCCCCCAAGCGGAATAGGTGTCCGCTGATGCATCCCCCAGCGAGCACCATGCCCAAACCGAAAGCCACACCGCCGAGCACCAAGTGGCGGCCCACGGGCGCGATGTGCGCCCGCTGGGGGTGCCAGCCAGCGGTCGGATCGGGCACCCACGCGCCGTAGACCACCAGGTATCCCGCGCTGCCTGCGGCGAGGGCCGCCAGCAGGCCTAAGAAAAGGCGCCGATCCCTAGCCAAAAATAGGTCGCGGAAAGCTCCGGCAAAGCACAGGCGCGAGCGCTGCAACAGCGCGCCGAGCAGCGCCCCCACCACGAGGGCGAACGACGCATCGCGCCCATGGTTCGGGTCGCCATGCAGCGCGAGGGCCGCCCAAACTAGACCCACCACCACGGCCGCAGCCGCCACAGTCCCCATCACCACGGGCATGCCACCTCAGGGTTCGAACTCGCTGCCACGCACCTCGGCCTGTTCCGCCCGCGCACGTCGCGGGCGAGACCGGCCCTGGCAGCCGGGCAGTGAACCCGACGGCACGGCGGGCCGCCACGCGGATCCGGGAAGCCGTGTGGGCCGAAGCCATCAGCCCAGCAGGAACTTCACTTGCCGGTCCAAACGGTGCCAGCGGTGTTGACGATCGGCACCCCAACGGTGTTGTTCCACTCCGTGGAGGACCCGTCGTAGTTGGCCACCTCGTAACCAAGCAGGTAGCGCAGCACGAAGAAAGAATGGCTCGAGCGTTCGCCGATGCGGCAATAAGTGATGACGGGCTGCGATCCATCGATTCCGACATCCGCGTAGAGCTTGCGGAGCTCAGCGACGCTCTTGAAAGTGCCGTCCTCGTTGACCGTGCGGTTCCAAGGGATGTTCTTGGCCCCCGGGATGTGTCCAGCGCGCAGGGCCAGCTCTTGGATACCCGGGGGGGCAAAAACCTTGCCCGAATATTCGTCGGGGCTGCGCACGTCGACCAGATGCGCGCGGCGTCGGCCCTCGACCACGTCGAGCACATCCTTGAGCCGCACGCGCAGGCCCTTGTCCGGCTCGCCCAGCGTGTACTGGGTCGGCCGGTAGGTCGGCACGGTCGTATCCCAGGGTCGCCGTTCCAAGGCCCACTTGGTCCGACCGCCGTCCATCAGCCGCACGTCGGCGTGCCCATAGTGCTTGAAGATCCAAAGACCCCAGGCGGCGAACCAATTGTTGTTGTCGCCGTAGAGCACGACGGTCGTGTCCGGAGCGATCCCCGCGCGCGACAGGAGCGCGGCGAAGTTTTCGGGCGAAACGATATCTCGCTTGATCGGATCGACCAGTTCCGAATGCCACTTGAAGCCAACCGCGCCGCGCACGTGGCCCGTCTCGTAGACACCCGGATCGACACTTACCTCGACCACGCGGACTTTGGGATTGTCGAGGTTGTCCCAGACCCACTGTGTGGTCACTAGGGCACGGGGATTCTCGGCCTGGGCCGCGGCGGGGGACGCCTCTTGGATCAGGAGTGCGCCGGCGACGGCGAGGGTGCAGAGCAGCAGCATGGGGAAATCTCCTTGGAAGGGGGAGCCGAACGGTGCAGGGCTCCGGTTGGCCACTAAGGATACTCCCTGCGCGGTGGCACGCCCCCGCGTCCCTCCGGAGCCCGCGATCGCCACTCAGGGGAGGGCCGCCGATTCTTTGGGTCGGGCAGCTTAGGGCTGGACCACCTGGAGCAGCGAAGGCCCGCTGGCAAGCAGCTCGCCGTGGGTATCCAGAAACAGCGCCTGGCCGGTGATGGCGTAGGCCGCCACACCCGGCGGCGCGGGTGGAGCGGTCAGCGAAATCCAAAGTTGCCCGCCCACGGGCACGTTGCCCACGAAGAGCAGACCGAAGTCGGTCAGGTCCACGTGGGACACGAAGGGAAGCGGCAGCAGCGCCTGGCTCCCATGCACACCGGCGGAGAAGAGCAGCCAGGTGGCGTCGCCAGCCTGACCGAGAAAGCCTACTTCCACGGTGTCCCCGAAGCGCGCCGGAGACGCCCAACCGAAAGCGCGGCGTCCCTGCGGCAGATCGATCACGACGCCGTCCTGCCCCACAAGTTCCGGCCCAGGGAGACTGGGCGAATTGGTGCAAGCGGGCAGGGGCTCCGCTCCGTCCCCGCCGAGAGTGAGCGTATCCAGGCGATGGATCACGGTGCCGCCGCCGGAACCGCCCTCCAGGAGCATCCCCGGTCCTCCCTCGAAGAGTTCGCCGCAGGAGGTTCCGAAGAACTCCGTGTGACCTCCCGCTTGGCCGCCGACGACGACACAGCCGGAGAGGAAGATCTGGCTGCCGGCGACCCTCAGCCCGGGGCCGCCCGAGGTGGTGAATGCGCCGTAGAAGCCGTCGGAGTCCTTGCCCTTGCCGCCTTGCACCAAGCAGTCGAAGAGGTGGACCCGCGATGCCAAGCTCCAAAGTCCGGCATGGACGGTCGTGAAGCCGCCGGTCGGGGTCACGTGGGCCGCGCCCCCGGTGATCGTGCAGCGCGTGAAGGTGACAGCATCGCTGCCGAAGACTCGCGCGCCCGGACCGAGCCCCCCAAGGATCGCGCAGTCCTCGAACTGGATCGCACCCCTTGAGTTGCCTACCAATACGGTGCTGGTCAGACCCGGCGCAATGAAGAGCTCAAACCTCAGATTGCGCAGAGCCACATGCCGGTCGACTGGAAGGTCCTGGATCGACAGCGCCTGAGATTGCTGTGTCGGAGTCCCCCACAGCCCCATGCTGCGGATCGTGGCGTGGGGGTCGCCTTGGATGGTCAAGGACTTGTCGCCCAACACGATCGGCCGGTAGATGCCGGGGCGCACGAGGATCACGTCCCCGTCCGCCGCCAGGGCGATGGCATCCTCGACCTCGGCGATCGGACCCTGGGGATCGACCGTCCAAACCTGCTGTGCCTGGGCCGTCCCCGCTGCGGTCAACAGCACCGCGATCCACAGCACCGCGAGGACCGGTACGGCGAGGACAGGTCCGCGATCGAGGCGGCGAGCCTGCGGGGGAAGGACGCACTCATGGGGACCTCCAGGCAGATGACGAGGAACGAACCTCGCGTTGAAATCAAGCTTGACGGAACCCTCCCAAAGCGCAAGCGCCAAGGGCGCTCCGTCCGCGGGGTGGGCCCGTCAGGGGCTCCAGCCCCCTTCCAGGGCGCGCGGAGGTCTGCCCGGGCCGCGGCTGAAACTGCGTTTCGCATGGGGAGCGCGCCGGCGACGGCAAGGGTGTGGAGGAGCCCCAAGGATCGCTTTTCTGGAAGGGAAAGAGCCGCAGCACCGAGCCGCTCCGGCGCGATCCCCATGAGGTCGGAGGCGCCATTCCTCTCGTAGCCCCCGCGGCCTTGGCCTGTCGCCACCCGCACCCCGCCCTTGGATCCCCAACCAAGCTCACCGCTCGCACCGATGGACGGGTGAGGTGCGGCTCGGGCGAAACCGGGCTCCCCTTGTCGCGCGGCCGGACGGCCCGCGGCAACGGACTCGACGAAGAGCGCGGGCAGGCCCCCGAAGGTATGCCTGCCCGCGCCGAGTCGATCCGAGGACCGGGTCCCTTCAGAAGCAGATGCTCCATTCCGCCTTGTACTGACCGATCACGGGCAGTAGCGGCGGCTGAGAGAATTTGCCGGCGATCTTGCCGATCGGGTCGAGCTGCGGAATGCCGGGGTGATAGATGTGCGCCCAGAAGCTTCCCTGGCCGGTCGAGGCGACACCGCTGTACTCACCTCGCACCACGTAGCGCAGGTTGCCGTTGGCGTCGAGCAGGCGCCCTTCGATCACACCCTGCACACAGTCGATGCAGATGCCAGGCGAAGCGGCCAGGCGCGCATCCATGACGAGCACGGTCTGGCCGGACTGGTTCTCGACCAACTTGCCGGCGGCGAAGCCGCTGGAGCCGCCCACCGGCAGGTGCCAGTCACCCACGCTCCAACCGTCGATGCACGGGGACGCGGCGGGGGTCGCCGCGACCTTCGGGGCCGGGCCAAGCAGCGCGACGAGGGCGCACGCGAGGGTGAAGGCGAGGGCTGTGTAGAGAGCTTTCATGGTTCCTTCTTTGGTTGGGGTACGGGTTGGGCGGGCGTGCCGTCCCCGGACGGCCCGGGCCGACCGCCGCCGAGGCCGACCTTACGGGCTGACCGCTGGCGCGCAAGCATTTCCCATACGCGGGCAACACCGCCCACAGACGCCCGAGGAGGATGCGTTCTGGGGGCCTGCGACACGGGTCCAGGTCGTGTCGGGCCTCACTTTGGGAATCCTGCCGCCCCTGATTGGGCCACACGCACCCGCGCACCCCGCTGGGCCCCGCCGGCACAGTCACCGGCAGACTGCTAGTTTGAGTGCAGGACGGGGCGCTCGCCGCGTCCCCGCGCTCACCCCCTCTGCCCGCATTGAAGCATGCGCTTGCCCTCCACTGAACTCCCCCATGCCGCTCTGGTAGCTGCGCTGTTCGCGGCCCAGGCCGGCGCCGCGCAACTGCCTCTCTACGACGCTCGCCTGCTGCCGCTCCCGCCAGGCGTTTCGTCGGCGAGCGCCCTCTCGGTGAATTCGCAAGGCGTCGTGGTCGGCGAGTTCTTCAACGCCGCCACCGGATGGTTTGACGGCCTGGTCTGGGACGAGAATGGCACACCCGGCGCCATGAGCACGCTCTTCGGTTTGACCGAGGCCGGCGGATACCGAGTGAACGACGACGGCACGATCGTCGGCTCGGCGTCACTCACCGGGGCGGAGGTTTCGCGCGGGCTCGTCGTCGCTCCAAACGGCGCGGTGACCCTGCTGCCCTCCTTAGCGGGCGACCAGGGTGTGATCTCCGCGGCCTTCGACCGCAACGTGCACGGAATCGTCGCCGGGCGATCCTCGACGGTGCCCACACCGTTTTGGCTCAGCGCGCCCGCGGATGCGGTCCTGTGGCAAAACGCGCAGGTGACGAGTATCGGCACCTTGGGCGGCTTCTTCGCGGAAGCCCGCCGCATCAACGCCCAAGGCGTGGTGATCGGCCGCTCGAACACGGCCAGTAGCGACTTCGCGCGCGGCTTCGTGTGGGATCCGCTGACGGGCATGCGCGAAATCGCGCCAGCGGAACCGGGAGGTATCGGCCATGTGGAGGCCCTCGATGACACGGGTCGGATCGTCGGCCGCGTGACCCTTGGGGGGACTTGGCGGGGCGCCCTCTGGGCGCACCCCGATGCCGCGCCGACCCTTTTACCCCTGCTTCCGGGAGACACGGGCAGCAGCGCCCTCGCGATCCACGGCTCCGGCCTGATCGGCGGCAGCGCCGAGGACGGCCTCGGTCAGACCCGCGCGCGGCTCTGGTTGGACGGAGCGGCCCACGAGCTCGCGCCGCGCCTGGCGGTGCCCGCGCCGTTCGCGCTCGAAGCGGTGATCGACATCGCACCCAACGGAACCTTGCTGGTCCGCGGACCGAATCCCCAGGGACCCGGTTGGGGCCAGGCGGTGTTGACCCCCGTGCCCCCGGCCGCGCTCGTCGGCCTGCCCGCAACCGTCGGACTGGGTTCAGGCGGCAGCCAGTACCTGACCCTCGATGCCGGACCCGTCCATGGCGGTGCCATCCACCTGCTCTTGGGCTCCGCCGGCGGCACCGCCCCGGGCATCCCCCTGGGCGAAGTGACCTTGCCCCTGGTGCTCGATGACTACCTCCTGTTCAGCCTCGAGTTCGCCAACCGGCCGCCCTTCCTGGGCACGCTCGGACAACTCGACGCGGAAGGCCGAGCCAGCGCCGAACTCAGCATCCCGGCCGGCCTGAATCCCGGCATGGCGGGACTCGCTTTGCACCACGCGTTTGTCCTCTTCGACCCGCTGACCGGAGCTTTCCCCTTCGCCAGCAACCCGGTGCCCCTGCAGTTCCAAGCCCACTGAGACGCTGAGCCACCACCGCCGAACCGGCCGGTAGCTTTGCCCCCGAGCCCGGTGGAGGGGACGGTGCCAGGCGCCAACTC
>JBJHAV010000049.1:0-18081 GCA_050480685.1 Planctomycetaceae bacterium
GGCCTCGGCCTTGGCGATCTCCTGCATCGCCCCGTGGTAGTCGTCCTTCGAGTACCGGGGGCTGGAGCCGGACTTGCGAACCCGCTCGGCATCCTCGGCGATCGGCGACGGGGCGAGCGCGGACTTGCCCATCGCGGCGGCCTCGCGGTCGCGGACGCGATCGGCCGCGAACATGAGGGCCGTGACCTCGGGGTCGCCGTCGCGGGCAACCCTCGCCACGGCCTGCGCGATGTTCTCGGAGGGGTGCTGGTCGAGGCGGGCGACCGCGAGGATGGCGGCCTCGTAGACCTCCGGGGAGTGCTCCGGTTCCTTCCCCTCCGTGTGGACGGCGAGGGCCTCTTGGATGATGGATTCTTGGTCGTTCATGGTGTCTCGCTTGCGGAGGATGGCTTGGGCCGGGGCCTGTGCCGGTCGATCGACGGCGGAGACCTCGGCGAGGTCGAGGGAGCGGAGGATCCTGCGGCGGCGCTTGCGGCGGGGGTTATTCATGGTCAGCGTGCCGCGCGCTCGGCGCAGGCGTACAGGGTCTCAACGATGCCCGACCCGTCGCAGATCAGTCGGAGAAGCGCGGCGTGGGCGTCCTCGCCCGGCTCCGCGCGCGTCGCGGCGAACTCCAGCGCGGCGATGGTGTAGTCCCGCGCCGTGCCCACGGGAGCACGACGACCCGCGCTCACGGCGAGCGCGTCCTCGATCAGGAACAGCGCGGCTTCGCTCACTCGGCGTCTTCCTCGGGGTACTCGGTCACGCTCCCGGCCGTGGACTCCTCCAGCGCGCGGCGGTGCATCGACGGGATGCGGCGCACGTCGAGCGCCAGCGCGAGCTGCGGAGCCTGGAGGTGCATCGCTGCGGCGAGGGCCGAGCGGCTGCGGCGGATGAGTCGGCCCGCGTCGCCGGGGCGACCGCCCGAATCGAGAGCGATGAGCTTGTCGTACTCGCGGCCGAGCGCTGCGAGGGCCTTGTCCACCCGGCGGGCCTGCGCAACGCGATCACGCCTCGCTGCGTTAGCTGCCTTCTCCCGCACTCTCTGTTGGCGCTGGGCCTCGGCCTGGGCAGCCTCGCGCGCGCGGCGTTCGGCAACGGGGAGGGCGCTCCGCAGCTCGTCGGCGATGCGCTCGGCGCGGGCCGCGTCCTCGCGCGCTTCGGCGGCGGCCTCGGTGTTGTCGTCGGCCACGGCGACGCCCAGGCGCTCGCGCGCGTCGGCGAGGTCGGACTCGGCTTGGGAGAGGGCGGCGCGCAGCTCGGCCACGCGGTCTTGGGTCTTGGTGGTGCTCATCGGGTCAGGCTTGTCCGGTCAGGTGGAAGTGGGGCTCGGGACGCTGTAGGACGCCCCGAGCCCCTTCGGTGGCGACGCAACCGAGGGAACCTCGCGGCCGGAAGCCGTTGGCCACGAGGTGGAAGATGGGACCCGCCGCCGAGAGCAGCGGGCCCCGAAGGAAACCCCGATGACCGTCGGGATTGCCACGCGCGGCCCAGGTCCCCGCCGGACCAGGGAGGAGCACCGGGCGCGCGTGTTCGAGATGGACGAGCTTCCCTTGGGGAAGGTCGTCCGACGTGTTCGGATCCATGCCGACGGTGCAGGACGTGTGTCTCATCGCGTCCTCTCGTCAGTCAGCGGTAGGCGATCGGTCGCACCGTGCCCGTTCGAGCTGGGCGCGGTGCCGTTCCGGCGGGCGAGCGAACTCTCCAGGACCTCGCGCAGCTTGCGGCGCTCGTCGGGGGTCAGCTCCTCCAGCTTCACGCCCAACGGGTCGGGCTCGCGTCGCGTGACAGTCTGCTCGACGACAGCCTCGGTCTGCGTGCGCGGCGTGAAGGCCGGGCAGTGGGCTCGAACCGCAGCGAGAAGGAGCGCATCCGAGCGCAGCGAGCGCCAGCCGATGACCTCGCCCTTCGCGTTCTGGATCGGGACTTGATCTCCGACGGTTGCGCGGCGGTAGAGCTCAGCAACGAGGTCCCCGTGGTGCGCTTCGATCGCGTCGTCCCACGCCTGCGCGAACTCGGGGTTGCGGGCACGCTCGTCGCGGAACGTGCGCATGGCGCTCGTGCCCTTGGCCTTCGGGCTCGCCTCGCGCGCGGCGCGCGTCGCAACGCCGTGGATGCGCAGCGCTTCGAGGAAGGCTTGCTTGCGCTGCGGCGTGAGGCGCTCGCGGTGTGCACGCGAGAGGCTGTCTTTCGTCCGGCGATCAGTCACGGCGAACCCGAGTAGTACGGGTCCACAGGACGAGAAAAGGCCCCGCTGGAAGATTCCGACCCCCTGTGCATCGCGGCGCAGATCGAGCGGTCGGAGGCGGTGTGCGCCGGTTCCGTGCGCCTGCCCAAGGAGGGGGGGGGCGGGCGCGGTTGCGGACCGATGTCGGACCGGCGCGGACCGATGAGCCACCCGTCGAGAATCACCACTCCCGACACCGGCAACATGGATCAGACCGATCAGACCGATCAGACCGATGTACTTCCTGAAGTTGGAAGAAAAGTAGGAGACGAGGAGGAGAAGCTAGGGGGCTCCTACTTTCGTAGGGCAGTAGCCCCACAGGCGATCGGTCTGATAGGTCCGAGCGGTCCGAGCACACTTCCTGGCCATGCCCGGTGGGATTCGGGGGGCATGCCGATCGGTCCGACATCGGTCCGACATCGGTCCGGCTACCAGGTCGCGCCCGGCTCCCACGCCGCGCCGCTGTAGGAGTCCTCCTCGCCCCACAGCCGATCGAACGCGCGCTCGTGCTCGTCGCCGAACGTCGCGCTGGGGGTCCGAGCCCAGGCCTCCAGGAGCCGCCGCGCGCGGCCAGCCTCGGTGCCCGCGAGCCTGATGCCCGTGTAGAGGCGGACCTTTGCCCCGTCGATCACCGGCCGCGTCGCCGCGACCTTCGGGAACGCGGCCGTCAGGTCCTTGCCGAACACGCGGGCGTCTACGGGGCTCATGCCCTGGATCAGCCGCCAGTCCCTGTAGGCCGCGTACAGCTCCTCCTTCGTCACGCGCGCCAGGGGATCCAGCTCGCAATCCTCGTGGACGAAGCTGATGACGGGCGACCCGTCCTCGATCAGCTCGACGAGCAAAGCGCGCCCGGACGCCGACGGCTCGAAGTAGCCTCGGTCCCGGAGCCGCCGCCATCCACGGATCGCCCAGTTTAGGATGCCAGGCAGCTCGGGCAGCAGCTTCGCCGTCAGGCCGGGGTCCTCGCGGTTGAGGAAGCTCTCGGTCATGACGATCGGCACGAAGCGGTTGGCCAGCGCGCCGCTCGCGTCCGGCAGCTTCGGCCGCAGGTTCGACATGATGAGGAACCGCACCGAGAGCTTGAGGTCCAGCGCGGTCTTGAACTTCCGGGGCACGGACACCGGGTCCTCGCCGGTGATGCGCAGCAAGTTCTCCGCGATCGACGCCTGCACCTCCATGCGCCCGCTGTCGCGCGCGTCGGAGACAGTCGCCAGCGACTTGCCGACGAGGGGCTCCAGGCCGAACTGCGAGCCGAGGCTCGGCAGCGACGGCGAGCAGGCGTTCGCCGCCCCGACCAGCTCGCGCAGGATCCGGGCGATGGTCCCCTTGCCCGAGCGCGCCGGGCCCTTGAGGAAGAACAGCTTTTGCTGCGACGTGTCGGGCACGAGCAGGTAGCCGAACACCTCCTGGAGCACGCCGATGCTGTCGGGGTCGTTCGCCCACAGCTCGCGCAGGAACCGCAGCCAGCCCGTCGGCTCGGGCGCGGCGGGGTCGTATGCGATCGCCAGCGCGTTCCGCGTGAAGAAGCTCGGCGTGGCCGGGAGCAGCGAGCCCGTCGGCAGGTGCAGCAGCCCGTTCGCGCAGGAGATGACCTCGTGCGCTGGCGGGCCGGGCTCGCCGATCCAGCACGGCGGCTCGAACTTGTCGCGCGGGCGGATCGCGGCGCTCTTGAGCATGCGCAGCACGTCGGACAGCTTCGCGCTCGTGGGCTTGAAGGGGACCTCCTCCCACTTCTTGTCTTTGAACTCCAGGCGCTTCGCACGCTCCAGGAAAGCGCAGACCCGCGACTCGATGATGCCGTCCTCGACCTCGCTGTAGGCCGAGCCGTCGTAGTCGAGCCAGTCGCCGTTGTAGAGCAACAGCTCCGGGGCCTCGCGCGAGATGAACGCGCGCGCCGACGGCAGCGGGTCGCTGGGGTCGAGGACGAGGGGGGCTGACTCCGCGTCGGCTTCGACCTCCTCATGGGCGCGCTCGATCTGCCGCACGGCGTACGCCTCGGTGCCCGCGCCCTTGTCGAGGACGGACTCGGAGATGGCGAACGCCGGATCGGTGATGACGCTGTAGATCGCGTCGTCGGAGCAGCCCGCGCGATGCATCTGGCAGCAGACGAACAGCAGCGGCTCGGAGCGCGACTTCTGCGGGTCGTCCGGGTCGTGGCCGAGCGCGATGCAGACGCGGCACTTCGCGTTGCGCGCGTCGGAGTCGTCTTGCAGCTCCGGGATGTCGTCCACGGTCTCGAACCGCTGGACGGTCGCCGCGTCGATCTCGACCGTGACGGCCTTCGAGCCCGCCGACCCCTTCGGCTCGGCCTTCTTGAACTGGGCGAGGTCGGCGGTGGGGCCGTCCGCCCAGCACAGCTCGGCCATCACCGGCTCCGTGCGGCCAGCCTCGCGCTTCCTGGCATTGGGGAAGTTCCAGGTCCCAGCGAGGCGCAGCAGGCGGTCGAGGTTGTGCGTGTTGTCCGCGTCGAACACCTCCTCCAGGTGGCGCGAGTAGCGCTCCAGCTCGGCGATGCCCTCGGCGGTGTGGTCGGACAGCTCGTACTTCGAGAGCTTCCACGCGAGCTGGTAGCCGCCGCCAGAGAACACACAGACGGTCGGCTTCGGGATGCCGTCGGGCATCGCCTCGCACTGCGCGAGGATCCGCTGGCGCTCGACCGCATAGTGGGCGTCGGCGTCAGCGCAGCCCTCCGGCGGCTTCGCGGGGTCGATGTCCACGTACAGGAAGGCGAGGCCCGTGAAGTCGGCCTTCTTCGGCTTCTTCTTGGGCGTGCCCTTGATCGGGTTGTAGTGGACGTAGACGTTGCGCTTCTTGGCCTGCTCGCCCGCGACCCACTCGTGCAAGGCGTCGAGCTGGCCGTCGCCGAACGTCCGGGTGTCCGTCCGCGTCTTGAACTTCGGCTTGCCGTCCTTGTCGGTGCCGTCGGGGACCTCCTCGATGGAGGTCAGGACCCAGCCGGCAGAGCAGAGGATCGCCTTGAGGTGCGCGTCGATGACGCCGAGGTCCGGCTTGAGGTTGCTCATCGGACGCACCCCCAGAAGTAGAGCCAGCGGTAGACCTCGGCCACGACCGCTGCCGGCGGCTTGGTGGGCACACCGCGCACGTCGAACCAGAGCGCGCTCTCTTCGAGGGCCCTGGCGAGCTGGCGGCGGTTCAGCTTCTCGTCGTCGTCCCCGCACCAGCGCCACTCGTTGCCCATGTAGTTCGTGCGGAACGGGTAGTCCTCCGACTCCTCCAAGGCGTCGAGGGCAGCGGTGAGCAGCTTGCCCATGTCGCCGTCGGTCGAGACGACGATGACGGGAAAGGCATCCACTGCCGGTTCCTCGGGCGGCACCTGCACGGGCCGAGAAAGAAGTTGCTTGATGCGTGCGATCACGACCGCACCGCCTCGCGCTTGCGCGTGCAGTCGAAGCGCGGCAGCGCGCGGATGTATGCATCGACGGACTCCTCCGTCCAACGGTGCGCGCCCATGACGAGCACGTGCGGCGGGAGAGCGCCTTGGCGCTTGAGCCGTTCGACGGTGCGAACGGAGACGCCGAGCTTGTCGGCGACGGCCTTGATGTCGAGGAGCCTCACCGCGCACCGTCCTGCCCGAGCGCGGACGCGATGACCTCGGCGCGGTTGTAGTACGCCTTGCCGCGCTTGCCGAACGGCTGGTAGCGGCGCGGACCCACACCCTGGGCGTGCCAGCGGTCGAGGGTGGGAAGGGAGACGCGAAGGAGCTTCGCGGCTTCTTCGCGGGTGAGAATGTCGTCCGCCGTCGGGGCGGGCGCGGCCTCTTGCTGATTCATCTGGGCCTCTCGGGGAGCTTGGCTCCCGAAGGGGTTGCGGTTGAATCAGCGCCTTTGATCGGTCCTGCGGCTCGTCCTGCGACGAGCCCCGTTCACGGCCGCTGGCCGGGGCGGCAGGCTCTTGAGTGCCCCGGCGGACTTCGTTGTCTGCCTATTCGTAGCCCGCGATTGGCCGCGAGGCCGGGGAAAAGTTCTCGACGACCCGCGCAGGTCCGAGTACGACGGGGCGAGCGCCGCTCCAGCCGACCTTGGCAAACCCATACCGCCGACCTACCGACGGCATGGACCAACCAACGGGAAGCGTGGCGGGGCAACAACTTACGACTCCCTATGTTCTCCCGCCGCGGGAGATCGCCCGGCGGCTGGGCGTGCCTGCGGAGACGGTGCGCACCCGCGTGCGGCGCGGGCTCGAACGCCTGCGGCGTGAGCTCGATCCGGGTGACCGGCGCGGGCGCGAAGCCTTCCTGTCGGCGCTCGCTCCCCTGGCCGGACCCGCACCGTTCGCCCGAGGGATACCCGGCGCCCTCGTGGCCAAGACCTTCGAGGCCGCCGGTGGAGTGCTGATCATGAAGCAGAAGGTGGTTCTCGGAGCGGGCCTGGTCCTGTTGCTCGGCTTCGCCGCCGTCGTGCTCTGGCCATCGCCGCCCGGCGGGGTAACCCGGGTGGCGGATGGCGCTGAGCCCGTCGCCGGCGTCGCCTCCGCAGCAGGCGATACCGAGGTGTCGGCGCCTGTCGAGAGTGACCCAAGGCACGCCACCGGCGAGCAGCGCACCCCGGTCGCCGGCGCGCGGACGTGGACTCTCGGCGGTCATGTGATCCGCGCCGATTCGGGAGCGGTGCCTCACGCTCCGCTTGTCGCGAGAATCGACTTTCTCGGCGGCGAGCACGCCGGCCATCACGCGAAGAGCGCCTGGTGGCCGACGAACACGGCGAATTCACCTGGGCCCTCGCGCCGCCCACCGGCCCCGTGCGTCTCGAACTGCGCGCCGCGCTGGCGGGACACGCCAACCCCAGCGTGCAGGGACACTTCTGGCCCGGCGAGTCCGCACCGACGGACTGGCGAGTGCACACCTTGCCGCTCGACTTCGCTCTGACCGGGACCGTGATGGACGGTGAAGGCGAGGCCGTCGCGGGAGCCCTGGTGCGCGTGCGCTGGCACGGCTTCGAGACCAGGACGGACTCGGCAGGGCGCTTCGCCCTCGAGGTGCCCGTCTCGATCCGCGAGCTGAGCCTGGAGGTGCACGCCGCCGGTTTCGCCAACCGCGTGCTGCTTCCCGTATGGATCACCGGTTCGGGGCGCGAGCTCGGGGACATTGTGTTGGCCCCTGAAACGCGCGTGACCGGAGCGGTGCTCGACGAAGGCGGGCGGCCGATCCCGGGTGCGAGGGTGATGCTGGCCCAGATGCTCACCGCTCTGCCGCCGGTCAACGCCGACGAGCGCGGCACCTTCGATCTCGGCATGCTGCCCTCCGAGGTCGGCCTGCCCCTCGCGGCCGAGGCGCCGGGGCACCAGCGGGTGGTACTGCGCCTCGAAGAACAGCATCTCGCGGGAACTCCGCTGGAGTTTCGCCTAGCGCGGGCCATGCGCGCAGCGGGACGCGTGACGGGCCCGGATGGACGGCCGGTGGAGGGCGCCGGCCTCCACCTGGAGTTCGCCCACCGCATTGTTCCTCCGCCCGAGCCGGAGACTTGGACGGACGGCTCGGGACGTTTTCAGTTGTCGCACAGCGGAGCCCGGGCGCTGTGGGTGCGCCGCGCAGGTTTCCCAACGGCGCGCTTCGCGCTCGAAGACTCATCCGACACGCTCGACCTCGAGCTGCAGCTCGAAGCCGCCGGCTACCTGGGTGGTGTCGTGCTCGACCCGGGAGGCGTTCCCGTGCCCCATGCCTGGGTCGCCGCGATCCGTGAAGGTGACCACACGGCCGCGCTCTCCGTGCGCAGCAGCACCGGCCGCGATGGGCGCTTCCGGCTGCAGGACCTGCCACCGGGCCGTATCCGCATCACCGTGCTGCGCGAAAACTTCGCGCGCCTCGAGTACGAGACGGACCGGCTCAACCGCGATGACCTGGTGCTGCCCCTCGCGCCCGCCGCCGCCCTCGCAGGGCGAGTGATCGACGCGCAAAGCGGCGCGCCGCTCGAAGACTTCGCCGTGAGCATCCTCCCGTTCGACGCCGGTCAGGGCCACACACTGGCGGACACACCGGCGAGCTGGAGCCGAGGGGTTCGCTTCGAGGGTGTCCGTGACGGAACGTGGCGGCTTGAGGACGCGCATGTGGCCGGCCTCTCGGTGCGCGTCGTCGCCTCAGCCGAGGGTTACGCCCCAGCCAGCGCCGAGCCGGTCTTCACGCGCACCGACGCAGACCCCGACGACCTGGTTCTGGCCCTCGCCCAGCACGTCCGAGTGCGCGGCTGGGTGCTCGCCGCCGAAGACGGCCCGCCGCTCGCAGGAGCATCGGTCCAAAGCCGCCACGTCGCGGGGCAGCACTGGCCGGAGGGCCAACCCCTGCCTGCTGCGATCACCGACTCCAACGGTTTCTTCGAACTCGCTGGCCTGCCCCTCGGGCCCATCGAACTCTCCATCGAACATCCCGACCATCCACGCACCATGGACGGCCCCTTCGAGACGCTCGCCGGCACAACGCTCGACCGCACCATCACAATGGGTTCCGGCGCGCGCATCACGGGCCTCTTGCTCGACGGAACGGGAAGTCCCCGGATCGGCGAAACTGTCGCGCTGAGAGGCCTTGAGGGACCGGCCCAAGGCACCACGCGCGAGGCAGTCAGCGCCGACGACGGCTCTTTCCACTTCGAAAGGCTGCCCGCTGGCGCCTACCACCTCTCCTGGTCCTGGCGCAGTGAGTCCGCCACCGCGACGGATCTCCTAACACTCGTGCACCTCGCGCAAAGCGAAGAACACCGCGTCGAACTCGCCCCCCGCGGCCGCACCCGCGTCCGCGGGCAAATCGATTTCGATGGTGCACTACCCGGCAGCGTGGCCGTCACCCTGATGCCTTTCGACCCCGATGCCCAGAGCAGCCAGCCAGGACCCAGTCGCTGGGCTACCTCCAGCCGCGGCGCCTTGGCCGACAACGGCGACTTCCAGATCGACGATGTGGAACCCGGCCTCTACATCCTGAGCACCTTCTTCAACATGCCCGCCGGCGGATTCGCGGCGGGCAGCATCCCCCCCTTCGAAGTACCTTCCTCGGGATCCGTCGACGTCGTCATCACCGTCCGGATCGTGCCCTGACCACAAGGCGAGTGGGTAGAACGTGCGCGACTTCGTGCCCCGCAAGGTGGCCGAGGAGCTCAGGGCACGCGGATCTCTCGCCACAGTTCGATACTGGGTAGAGGATCGAAGGTCTCCTCGTACACCACGACGTCCCCGTCCAGGGCGCGCAGGCGCACGGGGCCCTCGGGAGTCTCCACGTGCCACTGGAAGTCGCCGTCCCATGAAACTGTTACCGGATAACGCTGATCGCTCGTGCGCCGCCGCCAACCCTCGGGCTGCACAATCTCCCAGTCGTAGCGCCGGCCTGAGGCCGAGATCACCCGGCCGCGTACGACGAACGGGCGGCTAAGCCACACGCGGACTAGGCCCAAGTCAACCTCCTCACCCTCGCCCACGTCCACGGACACCGGCTCCGGCCAGTCGCCCAACCTGTTGGTGCCGGGTGGTTCCCGGGGGCTGTACGCGCCGTGCACCCCGGCCTGCACCCTGTAGCGCGCCGGCTCTAGGCCGGTGATTTCGAAGCGACCGTTTAGGTCCGTATCCACCCCGAGTACGGATGTCGCCCAACTCGCTCCGAGTTCTCCGTCCGGCCCCGTGACGGGGTACACGAGGACTCGCAGGTCGGGAACGGGTTGACCGTCCTCATCGACCACACGTCCTCGGATCACCGCCCGTCCTTGTCCGAAGCGGATGTCGTGGCGCACTGACTGGCCTTCCAACAGCGTCAGGATCCTGGGGATCGGTTTTGTGACTCCCCATATCGGGCTATCGCTGGGCCAGGGTCCCGTGCCTGAGCGAATCAGAGGGTGGTTGTCGCTCGGTCCCGGATCGACGTGAACCATGTACCGGGCGGGAGTGACATCGGCGATGTATGTGCCCACCTCGTCGGCGTCGATCCGCACGTTGTAGGCCCTCTCCGCCATGGCTCCAACGCCACCGAGGCGTACGCTTGCGAAGGGCACCGGCTCACCACTCGGTCCGAAAACCGTGCCGTAAATCCGGGCCGAAGATCGCACAGGAAGGAGCGCCTCTTGTACGGCGCCCTCGAAGAGTTCCAGTTCCAAAACGAACGGTCTCTCCGGATCGACGTTGCGCCCATCGGGGTGCGCAGGGACCCACCCTGAAGAAAGACTCCATGGCTCGATCGACACGGAATACCGACCCGGGGCCAGCCCCCGGAAAAGTGCAGGCCCAGCGCCGATGGCGACTTCGCGTCGCGCCCCGGAACGGCTCTGGCCAATGGGCCAGAGTTCAATCCCACCGCGTTCGGGAAACCGTCCTTGATCACCACGCAGCACCACAGCCAACTCGGCCGCAGCCAAAGCGTCGCCCTTCGATCTTGTCTCTTGCGCAGGCTCAGCTCCGCGTCCCTCCGTGGGGCTCCGGCGCACTAAGGGCCCCACTCTCGCACCGGGCGGCACCACGTTGGGATCGGCTGCCGGAGTGCTCTCTGTGACGCGGAACGCAACCGCCTCAGGCGGCGGGTCGTCCCAGCGCCCGACGTAGAAGAGTGCGATTGCGGCCAGCGCCAGCAGGATCAAGACCGCGGGCAAGACCAGCGGACGGGCCTCGATTCGGGCCTTCGTGTCCGTCATGTTTGAAATCTCCCTCCCCACTAGTTTCCGGCAAGCCGCCCCAACTTGTCGAGCACGTCCAGCCACTCATTCAACGCTTCAGCGACCTGCTTCGCACGCTGCCAGAAGGGTGTCTTCGGAACGGAAACACAACCCGGGCCCGTAGGCCCCTGCTTGCCATGGCTGCTGTATGCGGTCCCCGTATCGCAGGTGTCCTGCACACAGACCCGCGCGGCGGCCATGGCACCCAGGAAGAGCAGCAGTGGAACCAAGTGGATGCGTGCGATAGCGAAACATGGACGTTTTCGATTGGAAGTCCCCGGCGAGCAAGAGCAGAGGACCGCTCACCCTCTTGGTCTGCTTCGTTCGGCCGGCATTGGGTTACGACTCTTGCGGCCCGCTTGCGTTGCGGACTTTCTGAAGATTCTTGACCGCTGGCCTTCCCAAGGGCCCTCCGGAACGCGTGCGACGATTTCCCGCTCACCCGCGGTGAGGGTGATCTTCAGGCCCCACGATCCGGCTGCGGTCCTCAGGAAGGTGGATGCGGACGTTGATCCGACTCCAACCGCGGGGCGCCCAGCCAGAAGGGTCGCTTCGAGATCGGCGATTTCGAACCCGCTCTCCACGTCGCCTGCAATTTCGTTGACTGGCCCCGCCAAGACTCTGCCGCGGGCTGCGACTCCCCCCTCGAAGTGCCTTCCTCGGGATCCGTCGACGCCGTCCTCTCCGTCCGGATCGTGCGCTGACTGGAAAAGGAGGTGGCGGCTCCCTTGAGCATCGCGAAGAATCGGCGCAAGGTGGCGCCATCTCCTTGGGATCGATCCGGCAACCGCACCCGGCCCTCTCCGTTTTTCCACCCCTGACGCACCCCATGCATCCCGACGTTCAGGCCTTTCACTCAGCGCTCCAACCGGCGGATCGGGCGATCTGCGAGCTTCTTGCTGCGACCATCGACCGCGAATTGCCGGAGGCGGACAATAAGATCTGGCACGCGCACCCCGTGTGGTTCCTGGAGGGCAATCCCATCGTCGGTTACAGGAAGCTGAAGGCCTGTGTGCGTCTGCTCTTTTGGAGCGGTCAGTCCTTCACCACGGACGGATTGAAGCCCGAGGGCAAGTTCAAGGCAGCCGAAGCGCGCTACACCGCGGTGGAGCAAGTCGACGTGGACACGCTTGCCCGTTGGCTCGCCGAGTCCCGCGACATTCAGTGGGACTACAAGAACATCGTCCGCCGCAAAGGCCGGCTGGAACGCCTCAAGTAGCCGCCCCACGGCCGCCCTGGTTGGCGACTCGGGTAAGATCGGTGGCATGAGCTCGCGCGGCGTTTTGTGGTTGGGATTGGTCTTGGCTGTGCTCGTGGGGTTGGCGGTTCTCCTCATGGGGGATCGGGAGCCTGCGGGAGAAGCGGTGGGGCCCACGGCGGTTGTGGTTGAAGATTCCGCGGGCACGCTGGAGCCCTTGGGGTTGCGTGCCGAGCCGACTGGGGGGCGAGCGGTCTTGCCGGTGGCGGTGGAGGCGGGTCCCGTCGAGGTCCGGGCCGGGGCGATTCGCTACCGGGCGGTCGACCTGCTCGGGTGGGCGGTCGTGGGGGAGCGGCTCGTGCTCGAGGGTGGAGCAGAGCTCGTCACGGACGAGGACGGCTGGATCGACTGGGCGGGCGAACGCGAGGATCTGCTCCAGGCTTCGGCGGGTGCTCGTCGCGTGCGGGCCCTCGCGTTTGGACGGTCGCGGGGCGCGGGACCGGCGGAACTCCTGTTGCTCGGGCGCGAGGCGCGTTTGGAGGGTTATGTGCTCGACCCCTCGGGTGAACGCGCCGCGGATGTGCCCGTGACCCTCGATGCGCCTTCCCTGGTGCGCAACTTCCCCTTCCCGGTGGAGCTATCCACGACTTTGCCCCGCGATCAGCGCACTTCCTCCGATGCCCGAGGCAACTTCACCTTCGAAGATGTGCTGGCGGAAGTTCCGGTGCGCGTGATCGCCTATCGCCCGTCCAGGGGGTTTGCGCCCGAGTTTGCCCGGTGGGAAATCGCCAGCGCGCTGGTCCATGACGTGGGCGCCGCTCCCGTGGTGCTGCAGTTGTCTGCACCCTCTGGTGTCGCGCGCGGCCAATCCAGGGAAATCGTGATCCAAGGGCGAGTGCTGACGGCCTATGGCGACGGAGTTGAGGGCGTCCCCGTCTTTTGGCAGCCGATATCGACGGCGACGCATACGCAAGCGGAGGGTGTTTTTTCTACTCGCATCTCGATCGAAGTGGATGAGGATGGCTTCCCCAAACCCACCCAGCATGGGGGCCAACTTGCGGACCTGGCGCTTTGGTCCCGGTGCGATGACGCGGGGCTCGCCAGGGAGCCGGACTTCGGAACCCTGATCCTGCTCCACTTCCCCGCGTCGCCGCCCCCCTTCGAGTTGCGCCTCGCGGGCGATGCGGGACGATTGAACGGCCGCCTGGTGGGCGGTACCGGGGACCGCGTCAGCGAGTGGAAGGTCTTTCTGCTCGATCCGACTCCCGCCGGCGTCCTCTCCACGGCTTTCCCCGAGACCGGCGTCACCCAGACCGACCGCCAAGGGCGTTTTTCTCTCTCGGGGCTGCGTCCAGAGCGTGACTATCGGCTCGCACTGGTAGCTCCCGACAAGAGCTTCGCCTTCCATGCGGGTCCCTTTTCGCCCGGTCCCGGGCACGTAGAAATTCCTGTGGACGAACGCAGCTACGTCGCCAACCTGCGCATCCGCGCGGTGGACCCGGAGGGTGTGCCACTGGGCAGGGTCCAGTTGGCGCTGCGCTGCACTGTGATGCGCCTACCTTTCGGGCCAGGTGACGTCATGAGTAGTGAAGATGTCGGAACCACCTCCACGGACGCCGCAGGCTATGCCCGGTTCGCCCGTGTACCGCGCGCGGAGGCCCAGGTGGTGGCCGTGGGATCTCACAAGCAACGCTTCCGACCGACACCGGTACCCCTGGATCCAAGCGAGCCCGAACCAACCCTCACCTTCGAGCGCTTGGTGCCCATCCTGCCGGTGTGGTCCGGAGATCTGCGCGGCGTCGCTCTGAACGTGTTGGACGGGGCTGGAGAGCCACTGTGGTTCTACGATGGCAACTTGAGCGTCACGACAACCGTCATGCACCTGGCCCTCACGCCCGTGGCTCACTATTGGGTGCCGGTCAATGCCCAGACGATTGTGCTCACCCGCACCGATCCCACGACGCGACAAGGGATCGAACTCGGCCGTTTGCCCTTGCCCCATTGGCCGGGTCCCGAAGCGGCTCCGATTCGCCTCGACTTCGGGGGCTGAGTCGGTAGTCCGGGGATCAGGCCTCGGGCTTGGCCTTTTGGTCGAGGGCCTTTTTGAAGAGGTTGCCGAGGTTGGTGGCGGCGGGGGGGGTCTCGGGGCGGCGGAGGACTTGGTCGATTTCGGCGAGTTCGGCGGCGTCTTCGGAGCCGATCACGGCGCCGCGGCTGTCGAGGCGGGTGAGGGAGATGCGCTTTTTGGCGCGGTCGATGGCGGTGATGCGGACCTCGATCTCCTGGTCGACGGAGAGGGCGTCGGAGACGCGGCGGGTGCGGTCGCCGCCGAAACCCAGTTGGGAGATGTGCAGGAGGCCTTCGACGCCGGGGACGAGCTCCACGAAGGCGCCGAAGGGTTCCAGGCGCGCCACGCGGCCGCGCACGAGTTGTTCGGGGGCAAAACGCTCGGCGGCGTCCTCCCAGGGGTCGCGCTGGATTTGTTTGAGGCCCAGGCCGATGCGCCGGCCGCCCTCTTCGATGTTCAGGACCAGGGCTTCGATCTCGTCGCCCACTTTGAGCACCTCGTCGGGGTGCCCGATGCGGCGGTGGGAGAGGTTCGAGACGTGGGCCAGGCCCTCGATGCCGCCCAGGTCCACGAAGGCGCCGAAGGGTTCGATGCGCGTGACGCGGCCGCGCACGCGGCTGCCGGGTTCCAGGCGTCCGGTGACCTCGCGGCGGGCTTCTTCGCGCTCCTGTTCGAGCACCTTGCGGCGCGAGAGCACCAGGCGCTTGCGGCCGGAGTCGACCTCGGTCACCTGACAGACGAAACTCTGCCCGATCAGGGTCGAAAGGTCGTCCACGTGGCGGTCCGAGGCCTGGGAGGCGGGCAGGAAGCCAGTCAGGGGGCCGACCTGCACGTCCAGGCCGCCGCTGTTGACGCCGATCACACGCGCCTCGATGCGGGCGCCGGGGGTGAGGTTGTCCCAGGCGGCCAGGGCGCGCACGCGCCGGCGGCTGAGGATCCACAGACCGTCCTTTTGGCCGTGCAGGGTGAAGCGGAAGCGCTCGCCGACGCGCGGGGGTTCGTCGAACTCGCCCAGGTCGGCCACGCCTTGCATGCGCGGGCCGAGCTCCACGATCACGTCGGAGCCGTCCGTGCCGACCACGACGCCTTCGGTGGGCTCGAACTCGTCCCGGCGCGGGCGGCCGCCGCCGGGTCGGGGGGCCTTTTCGCGGGAGCGCCGCTCCAGGGCCTCCAGGTCGAGGTTCTCGGCGGCCTCCAGGGCTGCCTCCAGTTGGGCTTGGACCGGGTCCTTCTCGCGGGGGGGACGCTGCATGGGTGGTGTGCCGCGGAGGGAACGGTCCGGGCGGCCCCGCATTCTAGCCGCCGGGCGGGCGGCGCGGGCGCAGGACCCGTTTGCCGCCCGGTCAAGGTGCAAGCCTGCCCGTCACCTGCTTTGCGCCGGACCTCCCGGGATTGGGAGCCGCAAGCTCCTCCGCCACAAGGGCGATCGGCCTAGGAAGTCGGATCTCGGCGCTCGCGGCTGGAGGCGCTTTCCCCGCCGGTTACCATGCCCCTCACCACCCAGTCCTTCCCACCCGTCCGCCCCGCGCCGTTCCCCCTGCCGCCGACCATGAAGACCCTCCTGAGCCGCTTTTGCGAAGAGTTCGACGACGCCGTGCGCCCGGTGCTCGCCCCCCTGCGCGAGTTCGCCGACGCCCTCGCCGCCACCCCCCTGCCCCAGGCCGCCCAGGCCCTGCCGGGGGTCCAGGAAGTCAGCCACCAACTGCGCGTGCTGGCCGAAAAAGTCGCCGAACAGCAGGCCTACGTGCTGATTTTCGGCCCCCTGAAGAGCGGCAAGTCGACCCTGATGAATTCGATCGCGGCGGCCTACGTCAGCGAGGTCACCGCCCTGCCCGCCTACCCCTGCCTGGTCTACGTCTCCCACAGCGACACGCGGGAGTTCGTGGTCACGCGCTACAACGGCGACACCCAGACTTTTTCGGGCCCGGCCTCCATGCGCATGCAGGTCAACCGCGACCACGCGGATTTGGCCGAGCGCATCCGCCGCGCGGAAGCGGAGAACCGCGACTTCGATCCGGTCGTGCACTTCCCCGAAGCCATCCGGCGCATCGACGTCAAGGTGCCCGCGCCGGAACTCGTGCACTCGGGCGCGGTGCTGGTGGACACGCCCGGCCTCTACAGCCGCATGAAGTTCGGCTACGACCGCATGACGCGCGATTTCCGCGCCAGCGCGGCCTGTGCCATCTTCGTGGTCAAGACGGACAACCTGTTCCTCGAACAGGTCTTCGCCGAGTTCAACGAACTGCTCGACCTGTTCAGCCGCATCTTCCTGGTGGTCAACCTGGACTCCACCAAGATGGATCTGCGGCCGGACGGCAGCTTGGCGCCGAGCCTGGAGCGCGAGGATCCGGTGCGCGTGATCGAGGCCTTCGAAACCCTGGCCATGAACGCGCCGATCAAGCGCGCCCTGGAAGAGGGTCGCTTGAAGCTCTTCCCGGTGGATCTCCTGCGCGCGGCGAGCCGGCGTTTGCAGCGCGCGTCGCGCGCCGAGGGCCTGACCGAAGCGGCCGCGACCGGCGGGTCCGCGGACGGCGCCGGCGAGCCGGAGCGCCCGCGCGACGAGTTCGAGGCGTTCCTGGTGGCGCTGACCGAGTACCTCAACAGCACCGACTACCTGCACGCTTTCCTCGGCGACAGCCTGCGCCGCGCGCGGCACCTGGTGGGTGACGCCCAGGGGCTCGCCCGGCATCCCGGGCTGACGGCCCTGGAACGGCGCGCCGCGGAACTCAGCGGCGAGCGCGAGCGCCTGCGCGCGCGGCGGGATGCGGTCTCGCGTTTGCAGGCCACCGATTGGAAAGAAGCCTTCGAGCACTTAGGGGTCGGCCTGAGCGAGCGGGCCGCGGCGCGCGGGCCCGAGGCGGGCAGCCGTTTGGACGCGGATGCGCGCCAGGCGGTCGACGCTTGGTTCCGTTCGGGCACCAGCCTGGCGGCGCTCCTGGAAGAAGACCTGTCGCCCAAGCTGGAGCGTTTCCAAGCGGAACTCGCCGGCGGATTGGAGTCCGAACTGCGCAGTCGCGTGCAGGACGCCACTGCAGGCGCGCTCCTGCCGGAGTCCGTCGCCCGCGACCTGGATCGCCTGGGGCTGCGGCTCGGGGACCTGGCCGCCAGCGGGCTGTTGGCCGTGCTGCCCTCGGGCGCGGTGCAGCCGGCGCGGCTGGCCCTGGACACGGCGGCCCTGCCGGTGCGCCGCACTTGGGTCGACTGGATCCTCCTGCGCCGCAGTTCGGTCGTGCGCCGCAACCTGTTGGGCCCGGACCGGCAACCGAACCAGCCGATCACCCGCGGGGACAAGGAGCGCCGGCTCGGGGAACCCGCCCGGGCGTTCCTGCTCGAAAGCCTCGGACAGCAGATCGATGCCTTCGTGCCGTCGGCCGCCGAACGGGTGGCGCGCAAGTTGGCCGGCGACTACACCGGCGCGCTGCTCGCCGTGCTGGAGCAGCGTTTGAACGCCGCCGGCGGTGAACTGCGGGCGGAGCTGGCCGGCGTGGAGGAAGAGCTGTCGCGCATCGAAGCCCTGGCCGCTTGCCTTGGTTCCCTGCGCGAGTCCCTGGAGGGCACCGGGCGTTCCGTGGAAGCCCTCGAAGAGCGCTACCGCAGCACCCCGGCAGAGGAGTTGGTGCTGCCCTTGGGCGAGGGCGCCGAGGAGGCGGCGGGCGCCGACCTGCTGGAGCCCGCGCCGCGCCTCGGCCTGCCGCGCACGCCCCAGGGGGAAACGCGCGTTGAGGCCGAGGTCGAGCGCACGGACGAAGCGGCGCGCTGAGCGCGGCCCGCGGCCCGGCGGCTTCCCGCCCCGGGCCGCGCCGCCGCGGCTTGGACGATCCCGACACCCGGCTAGATTTTGGAAGCGCCGGGCCGGGGGCCTAAGCTCCCCTGGCCCATAGCTAGAAGGCACCAGGCCGCCGCGACCCCCCCCGGCCCCTACTGCTGCGTCACCGGACGACCCACGGGCCCGGGCGGGCGCCGCGTGGCG
>JBJHAV010000050.1:0-15295 GCA_050480685.1 Planctomycetaceae bacterium
GCCCAGGAGGCTCCAGCCCTCGGCGAGCAGGATGGCGGCCCCGATCAGGACCAGCAGCCCCGCGAAAGCCTGGCGCAGCATGTCCTGATTCAAGCGCCCGCCGAGCCGCTGGCCGAGCAGGGTGCCGAAGGCTCCCAGCCCGATGAAAAGCCAGATCACCTCCCAATCCAGCTCCAATCCCATCCGCCCCAGGACCACGTGGTGCTTCCAAAAGCCGCTCATGGCCTGGACCGGGATCAACACCAGGCTCGTGCCGATGGCGCGCCGCATGGGCACCTGGCCCAGGAGCGCCAGGGCGGGCACGATCAAAAAGCCCCCGCCGATGCCCACCAGGCCGGTCAGGCCCCCCACCACGGCTCCCCTGGTCGCCAGCCCCGCCAGGGCGGGCGCCGCCCGGTCCGTGTCCTGCTGCAAGGGCAGCGGCCGGCTGAGGCGCCAGGCCGCCAGCAGCAAAATCGCGCCGAGCAGCACGAGCTGCAACTGACCCGGCAGGAGGTTGCCGGCGAAGGCCCCGAGAAACGCTCCGACCATCGCCGCCGGCCCGAAGACCCAAACGGCGCGCCAATCCACTTGGCGCCCAATGGCGTAGGGCACGGCGCCGATGGCGGCCACGGTGGAGACAATCAGCAGCGCGCTGGCGATCGCCACCTTCTCCGGCTGCCCGACCAGGTAGACCAGCGCGGGCACGGTCAGGATCGAGCCCCCCGCGCCGAGCAAGCCCAGGCAGACGCCGATCAACGCGGCGCCGACCAGGGCCCAGATCAAGCCTGCGGCGCTCCCTGGAGGGCCAGCCAGCCACCGCGCAGGTCGAGCAGGCGTTCGCGGCCGGCGCGCTGCAGCAGGCTGGCCGCGATCGAAGAGCGGTACCCCGAGCGACAGAGGATCGCCAGTTGGCGGTCCGCGGGGACCTCGGCCAGGCGGGCTTCCAGTTGTTCCAGGGGCACGTGCAGGGCACCTTCCAGGTGGCCCTCGGCCCACTCACCGGGTCCGCGGATGTCGAGCACCAGGGGAGGGCGGGCGCCGCCCAGGCGCACACGCAGGTCGTCCGGATCGATGCGCTCGAAACGGGCGATGGGCAGCCCGGCCGCCTCCAGGGCCCCATGGCCGCCGCGGGCGTAACCGACCACCCGCTCGAAGCCGACCCGCGCCAGGCGCACGACCGCCTCGCGCTCCTGGCCGGGGTCGCCGACGATCGTTATCTCGGCGCGCGGATCGAGCACACTGCCGGCCCAGTGGGCGAACTTGCCGTCCAGGCCGATGTTCACCGCGCCCGCGAGGTGTCCGGCCGCGAAGGCATCGGCGCCGCGGACGTCGAGCACGATGGCGCCGGCTTTTTGGCGGGCGAGCACATCGCCGGGCTCCAGCGCCGAAAGCGCCTCGGGCAGACGGTCGTCCAGCACCGCGCGCTCGCGCCGATTCAGGTCCGCATCGAACCCGAAGTAGGCCGGCGGCTGGGCCAATCCGGTGGTCAGGCGCGCGATGAACTCCTCCCGGGGCATGGGGCTGAGCGCCCAGTTCTTCGCGCGCTGCTCGCCGAGGGTCGAGAACGTTTCCGAACCCAGGGCCTTGCCGCAGGCCGATCCCGGGCCGTGGGCCGGATACACCAGGGTCGCATCCGGCAGGCCGGCGAGTTTCGTGCGCAGGGAGTCGTAGAGCATCCCGGCGAGCTGCTCGGCGCTGACGCCCACCGACGCCATCAGGTCGGGCCGGCCCACGTCCCCCACGAACAGGGTGTCACCTGTGAGCAGCGCCTTGGGTGCGTCCGGGTCGGCGGCCAGATCGAAGACCTGGATGCAGATGCCCTCGGGCGTGTGCCCGGGGGTTTCGAGCGGCACCAGCCGCACCTGCCCCAAATCCAGCGCCTCGCCCTCCGCCCACGGATGGAACTCGTAGTCGGCCTTCGCCCTCACCCCCAGGCGGATCTGTGCGCCGGTGCGCCGCGCCAACTCCAGGTGACCGGCGACGAAGTCCGCGTGGAAGTGGGTCAGCACTACGAAGCGGATGGTGAGCCCGTGTTTTTCGGCCGACTCCAGGTAGCGCTCGATGTCCCGCTGGGGATCGACGACGACCGCCGTGCCGCTGGAAGGGTCGCCGATCAGGTAGGAGGCGTGGGCCAGGCAGGTGAGGTAGTGCTGTTCGAGGATCATGATCGCGCGCGCTGGGCCTGGTGGGCGATGAGGGATTCGAACCCCCGACTTCTTCCTTGTAAGGGAAGCACTCTGGCCAACTGAGTTAATCGCCCCTTTAGGGTGCACACCCGCCGGGCGGGCTGTGACCTCATCGGTGGCCGCTGATTCTAGCGGAGCGCGCGCGGCGGCCCCACCCGGGCCCCGGGCCCGCGGACCCCACCCGGGCGGCGCGGCCTGGAGCCCCTGCGACGATCGGCCGCGCTGCAACCGCCCGGGGCTCGGGGTATGCTTCGCTGGCCCCGGCTGCGGGGCCTTCCCCCGACCCCTTTCCTGGCCCCCTTGGGGTCTCCCCCTCCCCCCCCAGTACCCATGCGCATCGCCGTCATTGGAACCGGCTACGTCGGGCTCGTGGCCGGGACCTGCTTCGCCGAGAGCGGGAACACGGTCACCTGCGTCGACATCGACGAGGAAAAGATCCGCGGCCTGAAGGAGGGCCGGCTGCCGATCTACGAGCCCGGCCTCCAGGAACTGCTCGAACGCAACGTCCAGGACGGGCGTCTGCACTTCACCACGGACTATGCCAAGGCCGTGCCCGGCGCCCAGGTGATCTTCATCGCCGTGGGCACCCCCCCGGACGAGGACGGCAGCGCTGACCTCAAGTACGTGCTGGCCGCCGCCGAGCAGATCGCCAAGAACCTCAGCGGCTACGCCGTGATCGTCGACAAGTCGACCGTTCCGGTGGGCACCGCTCGCAAGGTCGCGAAGGTCCTGGCGGCCCACGCCCAGCACCCCTTCGACGTGGTCTCGAACCCCGAGTTCCTGAAGGAGGGCGCCGCCATCGACGACTTCCTGAAGCCCGACCGGGTGGTGATCGGCAGCGAGTCCAAGCGCGCCGCCGACATCATGGACGAACTCTACGCGCCCTTCCTGCGCACCGGCAACCCGATCATCCACATGGACATCGAGTCGGCCGAGCTCACCAAGTACGCGGCCAACGCGATGCTCGCCACGCGCATCTCCTTCATGAACGAGATCGCGAACATCTGCTCGCGGGTGGGCGCGAACGTGGAAATGGTGCGCCGGGGCATCGGCTCGGACGCGAGGATCGGCTCGCGCTTCCTGTTCGCCGGCCTGGGATACGGCGGCTCCTGCTTCCCCAAGGACGTCCAGGCGATCATGCGCACCTCGGGCGAGTACGGCTACGAGTTCCGCATCCTGGAGGCCGTCGAGCGCGTCAACGAATCCCAAAAGCGCCTGCTGTTCCAGATGGTCCACGACCACTACCAGGGCGACCTGGCCGGCAAGCACTTCGCGATCTGGGGCCTGGCCTTCAAGCCCAACACCGACGACATGCGCGAGGCGCCCTCGATCGTGGTGATCGAGGCGCTCTTGGCCGCGGGCGCAACCGTGCGGGTCTACGACCCCGAATCGATGGGCGAGGCCGAGAAGCGCCACTTCGGCGGGCGGGTGCAGTACGCCGAGAACCCCATGGACGCCCTGCCGGGGGCGGACGGCCTGGTCCTGATCACCGAGTGGAACGAGTTCCGCCGGCCGGACTTCGAAGCCGTCAAGGAGCAACTGCGCACCCCGTTGGTCTTCGACGGCCGCAACATCTACCGCCGCAAGACCCTCGAGGACCTGGGCTTCACCTACTACGGCATCGGGACCTGACCGCGGGGGAAAAATTCGGCTCGGCCAGGTGCCATTTGGGCCGCCATCCGGCGGCCACAGGGTGTGGGAAGGTTTCTGCGCGACCCATTTCCCACGATCTGAGGCCCCGCGGTGCCCCGCGCCAGTCCCCCCGCGCCGGCCACCGGCTGTGCGCGGAGCGACCTGCGAAACAGGAACCGGCCGCCAAAAAAACGGGGCGATCCGCTCCCAGCGGGGAAGCGGATCGCCCGTCGTGATGTCGTGGTGGCGTCCGGAGCGGTGAGTGGTTCGGATCCGCCGCGGGGGGCACTTGCCCACCGCCGGGGAGCGTCGCCGAAAGACGCACGCCCGCGAAGTGAATGAGCGGACCCGCTCGTTGCTCCTTTAACCATCTCTTGTGTCGCCCCGGGAGCGCGGACCTGTCAAGTCGACAGGAACGGAAACTCGCGTGCGTTCCAGAAGAGAGACAACCGCGGAGTGCGTGTTCAGTCGGCCCAAAGCTCCGTCAGCAACCCATCCGGCGCAACTTCACCGGCCGGTTGCCACTCGAAACTGCGGTCTTCGATGGCAAGTGCGAGTTCGACCGAGGCGCGCATGCGCGCGAGCGCTCGCCGCACGCGTGTGCCCTCGGGTGTGCGTTCGAGCGACGCGGCGAAGAGCGTTTCGCGGCAGCGCATCAACCAGCCCGCAGCGCCGGCGTCGTCGCCCGCGGCCAGGTGATCGAGGGCCAACCAGTCGTGGGCGCGCACGCGGGTGACCGGGTCCTGGGCACGCTCGGCCAACTCGCGCCACAGTCGCCGGGCCTGGGCTCGCTCGCCCAGATCCTGATGGGCTCGCCCAGCCCATAGGGTGGCCTCGTCGCGCAGGGCCGGGGAGACGCGCTCTTCGCGCACGAGCCGCAGGTAGTGCCCCAAAGCCGCCGCCGGGCGACCGCCGCGGCGCTCGAGATGTGCCAATTCCAGGGTCGCCGCAAGGCTCGTTTCCCCCGCACCGGCCGCCGCGGCGTAGGCGAACTCATCGCGGGCCTCGTCGAAGAACCCCAAGCCTGAAAGCAGGCGGCCCGCGCGCCTGGCGCCGTCGACCGCCAGGGAGCGCTCCGGCCCATGCCAGCGGGGAAGGGCGCGCCAGGCTTCGATCGCCGCCAGCCGCAGGGCCAGACGCTCGCGCCCCACGGCGCCGCGCATGGCGCGTTCCAAGTCCCTTGCCAGGGCGACTTGGGATTCGGCATCCGCTGCGCGCTGTGGAGCCGGGAAACGCAGGCGCTCGACCCACTCGGCGCCGCCCGCGGGGGGCCGACCGGCGGCCATCAGGAGCGCGACCACGGCGAGTAGCAGTGTCGCGCGCGGCCAAAGCCAGGCGGCGTTCACGACGCCCTCCCGACAACCGTCAGCGCCAGGGCCCGGCCGATCCCCGAACGCAGCCTCGCCCGGGCGCGGAAGAGTCGCACCTTCACGATCTCGGGCGAGGTTTGGCGCCGTGCGGCCAGTTCGCGCCCGGCCAGCCCGTCCTCGTAGTACTCCAGCAGCAGCCTGCGCTCTTCGTTGCCCAGGCGCCCCAATCCCTCCCGCAGGGCCGAAATCACCCGCTCGCGCGGCAACCAGCGACCGTCGATCCAAACCTCGCTCTCCCCATCCACCAGGTCCTCGACCGGTGCGCCCAGGTCCGGCCGCTCGAGCAGCTCCTCGGCTTTGGCCTGCAACCGCCGACGGCGACGCTCGCGGCGCAGCTCGTCCGCAAGCACGTTCAGGGCGATGCGCAGGAGCCAACTCTTGAGGCGCTTGGGCTCCTGTTGGCCCCGTCGATAGCGCGCGGCGCGAATCAAACTCTCCTGCACCACGTCATCCACCCGATGCGGGTCGCGGCAGCGGGTGCGCAAGAAACTCTCCAGGGAGGGACGGAGTTCGTCGAGGCCGCTCCAGGCCTCGGGCGACAGGGCAGGGATCATCGGCAAGTCGGAGTTTGGGGACTCTCCGGCGGCGGTCGGGCAGCGCTCGACGTCCTCGCCCCGGGGAGCCAAGGAAACCCCTTTCGCCCGCCGGTCGCGGCCTTGTCCCTTCACCCCCCCACACGTGCGCCGGCGGTCCCGCCGGGCAGCTTGGGGAATTCGGGCCCTTCCCCGAGCAAGCGCGGCCGACACCACCCCCACCCACCGGCGGACTGGCCCGAAACTCCCCAGTTCCCACACCGGTGCCGGGAAGGGGCCGAGGAATGCCGAGGAATCGCTGGCCGCAGGACCGCGCCGCCCCTCCGGGGCCGAGGGGTGGCCACGGGGTCCCGGTGCGGACGCTCACAGGAGTCGCCGGCGGCGCTTCCCGCGCCGCGCTTCCGCCGGGGGGCGCTCGAGCGACGTCCGCCCGTCAGCGCGTCGCGACCGCGGCCGGGACGCGCGCGTCGTCCCCCGGCCGCTTCACCTTCAGGGGCGGTACCGTCAGCGGCGGTGGCCGCGGGCTTCGTTCGCCCAATCGGTGCCCGGGAAACGGCGCTGGACTTCGCGGTAGAGCCGCTGGGCGTGCAGACGGTCCGTGTCGGTGCCGAGCAGGTCGAAGCAGCGGGCGGCGTGGAACAGGGCCCGCGCCGCGTAAGCCGCCTGGTCCTGGAACAGCACCGCCACCCTCAGGTACAGGTCGCGGGCCTCCCGCACGGCATCCTTGTCCGTGGCCGGGTCGGCCCCCAGAAAGTGGCTGTCGGCGAGCCCCGAAAGGGCTCCGGCGCGGGTGCGATCGTCAGCGCCGTCGGCGGCTTGGACTTCGCGGAAGAGCTCCCGCGCCCGGCGCAGGTGCTCCTGACGGCGCGCCGCGTCCTCGACACCCAGGCTCACCAGGGCCTCGCCCCGCGCCACTTGGGTGCGCAGCCGCACGCCGCGGTGATCGGCTGCGTCGGCCGCGATCGCTTCGAGGGCGGCCAGACGCGCCGCCGAGCTCATCTGGGCATCCGCGCGCGTGCGCGCCAGGCGCACCTCGAGGGCCCAGGCCTTCGACAGGTCCCGGCTCTCGACCAGGGCGGCGAATTCGTCGAGGGTGCGCACGGCCTGGTCGCGCTCCCCGAGGCGCAGTTCCGCCTCGGCCTTGGCCAGGTAGGCGAAGGGCACGTGGCGCGACTCGCCGAAGTGGCGGATCAACTTGGTTGCGGTCTGCGCCACCTCCCGGTGGGCCTGGAGCGACTGGGCGACATCGATCGCCCGCCGTGCCGCGTAGGCCGCAGCCCAGGGGAAACGGCGCGCGTCGGCGCCGGTTTCGATCTGCCCATCCAGGTAGAGCTGCAGCGTTTGGAAGGCGCCGGAGCGATCCCCGTCGGCCAGTTGCACCTCGGCATCCTGGATCAGGCGCGGGCGACGGTCGTACTCGATGCGGGCCACCTCCTCCACCGGGAGCGTGACCGCCGCTGCGCGACCGACCCGGTAGACGACCCCCGCGAGGGTTTCGGAATCGATGGTGGCTCCCGCGATGCGCTGGCCGGATCGGGTGACGATCGTGTCGGCCTGGGCCGGAGCCGAGCCCATCAGAAGCACCAGGGCCGCGGCGAAAGAGGCGAACAGGAGAGTGGCAGTCGAACGCATGGGCGCGGGCTGGGTAGCTGAGGGGTCGCGGGCAAAGGCCCGGATGGGGGCCGGCGGGGCCGAGCCGGAAAACACGACAGGCTGGAACCTAGGTACCGACGCCAACGGCCCCGGTTGCGCGTTCTCCCGCTCCGACCGGCGGGCGAGCGAGGATAGGAGCCCCCTCCCGGAGGGTCAAACCGACGCGCCCCCCCGCACACCCAGGAGGAAACCCAACCGGGCCGGCAGAGTCCTAGGGGGGCGGAGGGCGGGGGTGGTGGGCCCGCCTTCGGTTCAGGGCATGTAGCCCAAAATCCAGCCCTCCACGCCGAGCGAGTCGCCCGCGAGCTCGGGCGCTTCGCCGTGGAGACCGGCGGCCACCTCGGCCATCGCCACGACTCCCAGGAAAGCGTCGAAACCGTCGTCCCCGCCGTGTTCGGGCCCGAAGCCGCCCTCGATCGCGGCGGCGAGCCGGGCATCCAGTTCCCAGCCGCGGGCGCGCGCCCGCTCGGCGACCGCCTGGGCCCGGGGCCGGCGATGCTCGCGCTTGCGCTTCGACCAGCCGTGGCCGGGCGCGGTGAGCCCGAGTTGCACCGCCGCTCCGGCCGGGTACGTCTCGGCCAGCACCCACCGCGCGCGCGACGCGAGCTGCTCCAAGCGACCCTCGAAGGGCCACAGCGCAAAGTCGCTGCCCGCGGACAAAAACAGCGGCGCGATCAGCTCCCGCCACCCGGCCAGGGCCGCGCGACCGACCTGGTTGCCGCCCAGGGTCCAAAACAGCGCGCAGGCCTCGGAACGATCGGCGCTGCGCCGATCGCAGACACGCAGCAGATCCGCGTAGCTCTCCACCCCGAGGCCCTCGACCAAGTAGGAGCGCGAACTGCCCCCGGGGCGCGCCGGATAGAAGGGCCGCCCGATCCCGATCTCCCCCGGTTGGGCCGCGGGTTGCCCGAAGTCCCCGAAACCGGCCGCCGCCAGTCCGGCCAGGAAGCTGGGGAAGTGGCGCACGCCCGCGCGCCGGGCGTAGGCCGCGGGCAGACCGATCGGAAAGTCGAGGCCCAAGAGCACGGCCGCGTCGAAGCGCCGTGCGAGTGCGGCCGGAAACGTCGCCGGGTCCCCGACCGGCAGCGGGCCGCAAAGGCGCCAGCGGCCCGGGCCCAGGGGCTCGCCGCCCGCCCACCAGCGGCCCTTTGGGGAAACGCTCCAATCCGCGTGAACGAGCGCCATGCTCGCGAGCGCGCCCGGTTCCTTCCCGCGCGGCACGGCGCTCACGTCGTGCGCCGCGGCCGACTGTCGCGGCAAACGTCCTCGTAGCCGCGCACCGCCGGCCCGAGTCTCGCCCGCGAGGATTCCAACTGTTCCAGCCGCTCAAGCGCCATGGCCAGCCAGATCAGCGGCTCGCGCTCGTCGCACAGGTACGCGTCGACCGCCGTGCGATAGAGCGCCGCCATGTGCCGGCGGATGCGCTCGGGATCGTCCAGGAAACGCCACTGGAAGAGATAGCGGTTGCGCTCGATCACGGCCCGCACGAGATCCGGATCGATGCGTTTGCCGATGCTGCCGCGATGGTGGTGTTCAACCACGGCCTCCGGCACGTAGCGCACCTGGCGTCCGGCGCGCCAGGCGGCGAAACCCAGATCCACATCCTCGAAGTAGAAGGGCTCGTAGAGGCTCTCGAAACCGTCGGCGGCGATGAACTCGGCGCGCCGCATCAAAAGCGCACCGCCGACGCCGTAGGGCACCGGACTCGGCTGTTCGATCCACTCGCGCGCGGCCGCGTCCCGGCCCGCTTCCAGGCCCGGTTGGCGCACCCGCGCGATGTCTTGGACGTGCCCGATCTCGACCAGGGATTCGACCTCGTGGGGGCGCCCGAAGAGCAGGATGCGCGGCACGGCCGAATGCACCTCGGGATCCTCGAGCGCGGCAATCAGTGGTTCGAGGAAACCCGGATGCACACGGATGTCCGGGTTCATGGCGAAAACGAACTCCCGCCGCGCGGCCAACACGCCGTCGAGCAGCGCCTGGGCGAATCCGCCGTTCGCCAAACGGGCGAGCACCCGCAGGCGACCGGCTTCGATCGCTTCGCCGAAGGTCGCACGCACCCAGGAGTCGAGCACGTCGAGCCCGGTGTCGTCGACCAAAACCACTTCGTCCCGGCCGCCGCGTCGTTCGAGTTCGGCGAGCACCAGGGGCAGGTGACGCTCGAGCAGATCCCGGTCCTCGAGACAGGGCATCACCACCGACACGGAACGCTCGGGCGCACTCATCGCGCCTCCTTCGGCGAGCCGTCCGCCTTCGATCCGTCACTGTCGGGCCCGCGCCGCCATCGTTCGAGGGCCCCGCCGATGCGCCAACGGGCCGGACCGAGGCCGCCGAGGCCGGAGAGGCGTTCGAGCGCTTCGCCCATCTCCCGGGCTCGCCAGACACGTTCGCCGTCGGCGCGCTCGAAACGTTCCCCTAAGGCGGCCAACTCGCTCCGCAGCTCCGCCAACTCGCGCCGCAGCGCGGCCAACTGGGCGCGCATCTCGGTGACCTGTTCGCGTTCCTCGTGCAGCGCCTTGAGCCTGGCGGCGGCCTCGGCGCGCGTCTTGAGGTGCAGCTCGCGCTCGGCCCGCAGTTCCTCCAGGGAAGCCTCCCGGGCCTCCTCCGCGCCCCGCAAGCCCTCCTCGAGCCAATCCGCCCGGGCCCGCGTCTCTTCCAGATCCGCGACCAATTGCCGCTCCTTCGCATCCAGGTCTTGGACACGCGCCTCGAGCGCTTCCTGGTTGCCCGCGCGCCAATCCCTTTCGGCTTGCAGCGACTGCACCGCCTCTTCCAAGCCCTCGGCCTGGCGCGCCCGCCAATCGCGCTCTTCGCGCATGTGCGCGAGGCCCTCCTCCAAACCGGCGACCGTGCGCGCCTGCCATTCGCGTTCGTCGCGCAGTGCGGCCAAGGACGCCTCCAGATCGGCGATCGAGTTCGCTCGCCAGGCGAGCTCCTTTTGCAGGGCCGCCAGCGAAGCCTCCATCTGTTCCACCTGGGTCGCGCGCCAAGCAGCGCGCTGCTCCAGCTCCGCTTCGATCGCGCGGTGCCCGTCGAGTTCACCGCGCAGGTACTCGCGTTCGCTGTTCAGGTCGCGCACCAGATCCTGGGTGCGCGTGCGTCCGCCGAGGGCCAGGCGCAAGAGCTCACCGGGTACCTCCCGCGGCGCTCCGAGCAGTCCCCCGAGCCGATCGATGCCGGCGAGCACACGCTGGAAGAGTTCGCCGCTGGGCGCTTCGAGCAGGCCGCGGTGCAGTTCAGCGACCTTCGCCAAGTGCGGCAGGGAAGCCTGGGGCGCCTCGGCCCGCCGCTCGGCTCCGCGCGCGCTGGCCTCGGCGATCAGCTCGCCATACAGCGCCAGGTGTTCGTCCACATGGGCCTCGAGGGTGTGCACCGCGCCGGCCCCCTCGCGCAGGCGCACGACCTGGGCCGGGTCGTCGATCAGCTCCGCGAGCACACGCGCCAAGTCCTCGGCATCGCCGACCTGGAAGGCGCGCCCGTCGATGCCGTCGCGCACACTCTCGCCCAGCCCGCCCACGCGGCTGACCACCACCGGCCGCCCGGCCGCGAGGGCCTCGCGGATCGCGATCGGATAGTTCTCGACCCACAGGGAAGGCACGACGGTGACGTCGAGGCGCGCCAGGCAAGCGGGCAAGTCCTGGGACTCGTAGGCCCCATGCCAATGGACACCCAGGCGGCGCGCGCGGTCGCGGCAGGCCTCCACGTAGGGCCGGTCGGTCGAGTCGCCCCAAAGGTGCAGCTCGGCGCGCGGCTCGGGCCCGAGTCGCTGCCAGGCTTCGAGCAAAACGTGCACACCCTTGTGTTTCGTCAGGCTGCCGAGGAAGCCGATGCGCAGGGGCCGGGCGGCCAGTTCGTCGGCGTCGGCACGGGGCAGGTCGAGCAGCGGCGCCGTGTCGATGCCGTAGGGCAAGTGCACCACGCGCGGCCGATCGGAGCTGCCTTCGGGTGGCAGCACCCCGCCCTCGCGAAGGCGTTCGGTCAGGAAGTGGGTCGGGGAGAGCACCAGGTCGAAACGGCCGAAGGCCTCGGCCCGGCGCCGATCCAGGCGGGTGCGCCGCTCGACGGCGGCCTCCAACTCGCCCGGGGCCAGACCCGCGCCCTGGGAGTCCCCGCGCAGCACCGCGGCGAGCCGTTCGGAGAGCTCCGGCTCGAGCTGCTCCGGCAGCGCGCCCACGTGGTAATCACCCAGCTCCGTGCGCTGATTCAAAAGGCCCAAGGCCAAATCGCAGCGCGCGCAAGCGGCCGCGTCGCCGAGGCGATCGCAGCGCACTAGATCCGGGCGCATCCACGTCACCCGATGGCAGACCGGGTAGTAATCGTGGGCCGTGTAGACCGTCGGCAAGCCGCGCTCGCGCGCCGCATCCACCAGCCCCAGGCCGAGCTTGACCACGTGCTGGAAATGGACGACCTCGGGGCGCTCGCGCTCCAGGAAAGCAGCGAAACGGGCGGCGCGTCCGGGCGGGTCCAGGGCCTCTTCCGGATCGCGCGGCGGGGAGTTGGCGCTCAGCCAATGCACCACGTACCCGTCGCGGTCCTCGCGGCGCACGGAGAGATCGGCCAGGTCCGGGCGAACCCTCGGCGCGAACACGTGCACCGCATGGCCGCGGGCGGCAAGGCCGCGGGCCAGTTGGGCGGTGAGATTCTCGACCCCCGAGCGCTCGACGGGAGGGAAGCCGTGCGCGACGAGGCAAAGGCGCATGCTCCCTAAGGGTATAGTGCGCTGGCCTCCCGTGCCCCAAGCCTGTACGCCGGGAGCTCCCCTTCGCCCCATGCGCGTCCTGGTGCTCGCGCCCCGCCCGCCGCTGGGCAGCCCTTGGCCTCCCCCCGGGGCCCTCTCGCGCGCCGATCTGGCGCGGGGCTCCCGTGCCCTCGTCCGCCGCCTCGGCGCCGCTCCCACCGGGCGGAGCGGGTCCGCTGGGCCGCGCCCGCGGGTGCAGCTCGGATCCGTGGTCCTGCCGCGCCCGGGACAGCCCTTCGACCCTGCCCCGTGGATGGCCCGCATCGCGGCCCAGGCCCCGGACCGGATCGCCCTGTTCGCGGCGCCGTGGTTGCCGGTCGAATTGCTGGTCGCCTTGACCCAATCCGGGCGGCCCCTCGTGCGGGCCGGGGGTGAGCCCGCCGAGCCGGCCCGCGCCCAGGAGTGCCCGCCCCACTCGCCCTGGTCGATCGGCGCGCCGACACGCGCCCTGGCCCGGCTCGCGATTCGCGACCTGCCCTGCCTGCCCGAGGGGTCCGGTGCGGACCTCGTCGGCCTCGACGGGGTCCCCGCGGCCGAGCCGGCCGGCCCCCTCGACGACGACCTGGTCGCCGCCGCCAGACGCCTGGAGGCGGACCTGCTGCGGCAGGCCACGATTCTCTGGGGCCTCGAAGACGAAGAGCGCGAACTGCGCGGGCGTCCGCCTCTGCTCCTACGAGCCATCGGCAAGCATCGCCGGCGGATCCTGCGCATCCTGCGCAAACGCGGATGGTACCTAGGTACATGACCGGCGGTTCCCCCCTGCGCATCCTCTTGGTGAACGCCTTCGCCGCCAAACTCGGCGGCGCCGAGGTGCATGTGCACACGCTGATCGAGGAGCTGACCGCTCGGGGCCACGCGGTGGGGTTCTTCGCGGGAGATCCCGAGCTCGACGAAGATTCCGAGCAGCGCTGCATCGTGCGCCGGCCCGAATTCGATGGGGCCACGCTGGTGCGCGACGAGACCTTGGAAACGCGCTTCGCCGCATTTGCGGCGCGCTTTCGCCCGGACATCGTGCACCTGCACAACACCCACTATTTCTCCTTGGGTTTTCTTGGCCGGGCAGCCTCGGCGGGGGCCGCCGTGCTGCAAACCGTGCACGATGCGGGCTACCTCTGCCCGAACTCTTGGATGGTGCACGGCGACGGCGCCCCCTGCCCCGGGGGACCGGGGGCGCAGTGTTTCCGCCACGGCTGTGAAGCCAACTACCCCTACGACGGGAGGGTGGTGCTGCACGCGAAGCTGCGCCTGGAGCTGATGCGCACTTGTGTGCAGGCTTTCCCTTGCCCGAGCCAATTTTTGGCGGAGCGCATGGCCGCCCACGGCATGCCGCGCGCCCATTGGTTGCCCCTGTGGGCGGATCCGCCCTCGGCACCCGCCTCGGCTCCCGCGCGGGAGCCCGATCGTGTGCTCTTCCTCGGGCGACTGGTGCGCGAAAAGGGCGTGGAATACCTGGTGCGGGCCTGGCCGCGCGTGGTGCAGCAAAGGCCGAGCGCGAGGCTCTCCATCGTCGGCGACGGCCCGGAGTTGGAGCCGCTGCGCGCGCTCGCCGCGGGGCTCGGCCTCGATCCGGCCGCGATCTTCACCGGACGCATCCCCCACGGCGAGGTCGGCGAACACCTGGCGCGCGCCACCTGCCAGGTGGTGCCCTCCATCTGGTGCGAAAACGCGCCGGTCAGCATCCACGAGGGTTTGGCCCGCGGCCTGCCGATCGTCGCCAGCGATTTGGGGGGCCTGCCGGCCCTGGTGGTCGAGGGTCGCACGGGCCTCTTGGCCCGGGCCCGCGATCCCGAGCACCTGGCCGAGCGCCTGCTGGAACTGCTCGCCGATCGGGATTTGCAGGCGCGGCTGGGGCGAGGCTGCCTGGAGGCCGCCGCCCGCTTCACGCGCGAAGCGCACTTCGACGCCCTGCTCCGCCTCTACCGCGAACTCGCGCGGGAAGGGCCGCCGAACCCTCGATCCCTCGACGGGCTCTGGGCCGAACTCGCTCCGGCCTACGAGCACCTGGTGGAGTTGGAACGCCGCTCACTTGCGACGATGAAGGCGATCCGCACTCTGCAAGGCCCTGCCTGAACCGCGCGCGATCTTCGGCGCACGTGCCATCGACGGAGGTGCAGCGCCGCCTGGAGTTCAGCGCCGCCTTGGACGACCCGAGCGGGCAGCACGCAGCCCCGCGGTCTGGTTCGAGCGCTCGCCTTGCGAGGTCAGCGCAAGGGCAGTTGGAAGTACCCGCGCACGAAGCCCCACAGGCGACTCCCCGCGATGCGCTCAAAAAAAGCGTCGCCCCGCAGGGCTGCCAGCAGCGCGCACAGGCAAATGATGGCGATGCCGATCAGCGGGGAGAAGTGGCCCCACAGCCAGTGGGTGACCCAGGCCAGGCAAAAGCCCACCGCTGCCCCGGCCAAGCCGTGGATCAGGCGGGTCGCGGCCGTCGGAGCGAGTCTGTCGGAGGGCGGTACCATGGTGCTCCCAAGGTACGCTGCCGGACGTCCAATCTTCCCCGAAACCCCGTCGGATAGGTGGCCGGGCCGCTGAACGTGCGCATGAACGACCCGGAGAGCTCCCACCTTCTGCTGACCCTGATCAGCGCTTTCGTTTTGTCCACCACGTGTGGACTGCGGGCGTTTTTGCCCCCCTTTCTCGTGTCGGGCATGGCATACCTCGGATGGGTGACTCTGCCCGAGGAACTTGAGTGGCTTTCCGACCCAACGGTCCTGGTGGTGCTGGGAGGCATCGCCGCGGCGGAGTTCTTCGGCTACTACGTGCCGTTCCTCGACAACGGCATGGACTTGCTCGAAGCTCCCTCGGCGGCCCTGGTCGGCGGAGCGTTCGGGTACTTCCTGCTCGCCGAACACGGCGACGCGGCTCAGGTGGCCATGGCCGCGGCGGGTGGAGGCTCCGCCCTAACCCTCGAGTTGGTGACCGCATCCATGCGCGCCGCCGCATCCGGTCTGACCCTGGGCTGCGCCAACAACTGCCTGAGCTCGCTCGAGAACACGTTGGCGCTGCTCTCGACCGTCCTCGCCCTGCTGATGCCGCTCGTGGCCCTGGCACTGCTGGTGCTGCTCGTGGTTGTGCTGACCACCAAAGCCAGGGCCTGGCTCGAACGGCGCACTCCCCCCCCCCCCGCCCCCCCCCCCCCCCCCCCCCGCGGGGGGGCCCGGGGGGGGGGGGGGTGCGGGGGGCCGGGGGGGGGGGGGGGGG
>JBJHAV010000050.1:15305-17948 GCA_050480685.1 Planctomycetaceae bacterium
CCGCCCCCGCCCCCGCCCCCGCCCCCGACGGCGGCGAGCCCGGTGGATTCCTGGTGACCGGAAAGCCTGCGGCGGCTAGGGTCCCTATTCCCGTGCAGCAACGATTCGGACTGCGATGGTTTCTGGCCGCGATTGCGGGACTGTGCGCGCTGACCGCTTTACCGACCGCCGCCGCGCAGTCGGAAGCCACGCGCCTCGAAGGGCAGCGCTGGGTCTTCGGCGAACTGTTCGAAGGCTCCTGGTGCGAAGGCCCGACGATCCTGGAGGAAGGCGAACGGCGGCAAATCGGCGGAGTGAGCCTGGAGCTGCAAGGCGGCGAGCTGATCGTGACCGGGGGCGTGTTGAACTCGCCGGCCGACCGTCGTGCGCGGCCATTCCAGCCGCGGGCCATCCCCTTGCCGGAGCGTGGGGCCGAGACGCCCGTGCTGCGCCTGCGCGCGCACCAGATCCAACGGGGAATCGACCTGGAGATCGGCGGCCGCCACGGAGTCGGAATCGGCGTGCTGCGCATCGAACGCGATTGGCGGGGGGTCGTCTTCGGACCGATCAGCGGATGGGAGTTCGACTTGGGCGAACACCGTTTGGCCGTCATCGACCGCGATCTGGACGGGATCCTCTCCACGCGCGACCGCATGGTCTACGACCGCCGCCGGCTCTGGATGCCCTGGCACACGGTCACCGCCCTCGGTGCGGCCCTCTACGAGCGCATCCTGCCCGGAGGCGATGGCAGCATCACTCTGATCAGCCGACCCATGGCTTCTCCCGGTGCGGACGCCGCGGTTTGGGCGGACTGGCAACGCGAACGCAAGGACCACGGGATTCCCCCGGGTGTCTTCTCGGAGGTATTGCAGCGCCACGCGGTCCTGCATGCGGATTACCTCAGGCGCCATCGGCTGCGCACCCACGATCAGGATCCGGCCCTGGAGGGACACACCCCCGAGGGCAGACGCGCGGGCCTCTCCAGTTGCATCAGCTACCAGGGCCGCGCCGGGGCGCTGCGCGAGTTCCTCGACAGCCTCTACCACCGCCCGCAGATCATCGACCCAAGGGACGTGGTGCTCGGGCTCGGGGGCAACGCCTACGCCTTCCTGATGGGTTTCGGCGAGGATCCCGCGTTGCCGGCGGAAACACGCGCGCTTGAGCGTCCCCAGCTCCATCCCGCCCCGGGCGCAAGTGTGCCGCGCGGCACCTACTCCCCGGAAGACCCCCAACACCCCATCCTCGAACGAAGCCGACAACCCGGCCTGCCCGTGATCGTGCGCGTGGCTCCCTACGAACCCACGTTCGAGGACGTGCAAGCAAGCCTCTACCGGGTGCAGGGGCGCATCGCCGACGGACAGCGCCGCGGAGAAGTCGCGGTCCATGTTTCCTACAGCGGGCACGAGGCCCCCGAGGAAGCCCCGTACCTTTGGGGCATGGTGGCGATGACCCCCTTTCAACCGCTGCCCGTGGGCACCTACGAAGCCGACGTTCGCTTTCGCCTGGAGGGCGAAGAACACCACTACCGCTGGCGCTTCCGGGTCGGCCGCTGATCGCTCGAAAGAGGGACTTCGCGGCGCGAACGGCTCACCCAACACAGGGCCTGGGGCCGCCCGGCGCGCGGATCAGAGTTCGCCCAGCCGCCGCAGCCGGATCATCTGGGCGACGACGCTGACGGCGATTTCCTCGTGGGTGCGCGCGCCGATGGCGAGGCCCATGGGGCTTTGCACGTGTTCGAGCCATTCGCGGGGCACACCGCGGGCCTCCAGCTTGGTCCACAATTGGGCGCGTTTGGCGCGGCTTCCGATCATCCCCAGGTAGCGCGGGCGACAGCCGTGGGCGTGCAGTTGGTAGAGAATCTCGCCGTCGTCCTGGTGGCCGCGTGTGACCACGATCAAAAACAGTCCTTCGGCCGGAGCCAGGCGCGCCACTTGCTCCGCGAAATCCGCGTGCACGGTGTCGTGGGCGTCCGGATGGCGCTCGGGCGAAGCGAAACTCGCGCGGTCGTCGCCCACGTGCACGCGGAATCCGACGCCGCGGGCGACGCGCGCAATGGCGGCGGAAACATGCCCTCCGCCGAACAGGTGCAAGCGCGGTTCGGTGATCGGCTCCACGTAGACCTGGACCTTGCCCCCGCACAGGAGGCCGCTGTCGGGATAGTCCCGTTCGTTGAGGGAAAACTCGAGCATGCGCGAGCGCTCGTCGCGCATGGAATCGAGGGCCGCCTCGAGCACCTCGGCTTCCAAGCACCCGCCGCCGACGGTGCCCGCGAAGCTGCCGTCGTCGCGCACGAGCATCTTCATCATGGCCTTGCCCGGGGTCGACCCTTGGGTGGCGACGATGGTGCACAGGGCGCAGTCGCGGCCCGCGCGCTGCAGCCGCACCAGTTCCTCGTAGACGTCGGTCACGGGGTCAACGGCCGGCCGGAGGGGCCGTGATCATCTTGGCGGCCAGGTCCGCGGCGACTTCGGGCGAAACCCAATCCGCCACCAGGGTCAGGGCGAATTCGAGGGCCGTGCCGGGGCCCTGACTGGTGGTCACTCGGCCGCTGCGCACGACCCGCGGCGAATCGACGACTTCGGCTCCGCCCAGGCGCCCGCGCGCGCTGGGGTGGCTGGTGGCGCGCACCCCCTCCAGCACACCCGCCGTCGCCAGCACCAGGGG
>JBJHAV010000051.1:0-17742 GCA_050480685.1 Planctomycetaceae bacterium
ATCCAGAAGAACCCCGGCACCGGCGGCAGTTGCAGGGTCGCCGTGGCGCGGCCTTCGGCGTCGAGCAGGCCGATCGAGTTTTGCAGCAGCCCGCCTCCGCCGCTGAGCAGGGTCCACTCGAAGTAGGAGTCGTAGACCAGCGGCAGCGAAATCCCGAGCAGCGGGGTGGCCGGGCTGTCGCCGCTGACCGAGCCCAACAGGGCGTACACCCGCCCGGCGTTTTCCGGCCCGGCGTTGAGGAAGAGCTGCTGGGACCCGCCGGTCAACAGGGAGAGGTGCAGCACGTCCGCGGAGATGTCCTGGCAAACGTCCAGGATCCCGTTTTGGTCCACGTCGGCCGCGCCCAGGGCCAGGTCCACGGCGTCCGGCACGCCATTGCCGTCGCAGTCCTCGAAGTCCACCACCGTCGGCCGCCAGTTGGCGATCACGGCGGCGTTTTTGGTCAGCGCCAGGGCGTTGTCCTGGGATCCGGCCACGCCCATCACCCAACCGTTCCAGGTGTGCAGCGGGCTGGAGAAGATCGGCCGGCGTGTCCCTGGAGCGTAGGCCATCACCGTGCGGTGTTGGTTGTTCGGCGTGCGGTAGCCGTAGGCGTGGTTGTGGGATGCGCTGCCGGCATTGTCCGGGTCGTGGGCGCAGCCGAAGTTGTGGCCCAATTCGTGGCCGAAGGTGTAGTTGCCCACCGCGCAGGAACGGCGTGTCACCCCGAAGGCGGAGGATTGGAAGTTCGGGCTGACGTTGGTCATCAGATACGCCACACCGCAGGCGCTGCCCGAGTTGGTGATCAGCTTGACCGCATCCGCGCCGAAGGCGTCGCGCAGGGCGTGGACCTCATCCATGTGGCCGTCGGTTTTGCCGCGCAGCCGGGAGAGGTCGGTGTTCATGCTGCCGCTCTCGACGTAGTTCGTCTCGGTGGCGTGGACCAGGCGCACGGCGAGGTTCGCGCCGCAGTTCCCGAGGGCCAGGTTCATCTCCGCGATGGCCAGATCGATCAGGGCCAGCATGGAGTTCGTGCCCCCGGCCGCCTGGCGCGCCGCCGGCGTCCAGACGGTGAGCACGTCCACCAGGTGCACACCCGTCGAGGCGGTCAGTCCCGGGAGCGCGGCCGGCGCCTCGGCTGTGGACTCCCCCGCGCGCGCGCCGGGCGAAGGCGCTTCCACCGGCGCCGAGACCACCGCGTGGCGTTCGTCGGTGCCGCAGGGGTCGAACCCCTCCGGATCCAGCTCCGCCAGCAACAACTCGCCGGCTCCGCCGCGCACACGCAGCACGCGGTCCTGGTGGTGCACCGTGGCTGCCAGGGATTCGCCGGTCAGGGCGAGTAGCACATGGTCCTGGGGCCGGGCCGGGTCGAGGGCGCCGTACCAAACGGACGAACCCGCGCGCGGAGTGAAGCGCCGGATCACGTCGACGCTCAGGCTCTCCCCATCGAAGAGTTGCACAGTCAGGCGGCCGCGGCTGCCCTGGGCCAGAAACGGCGCTTCCAGCAGTTGGATCCGCCGCCCGCGCCACTCGGGGGCTTCGAGCCCGTCCGCCGCAACCTCCGCGCCGGCGGCCCAGAGCAGTCGTTCGGGCGCCTGGGCCGCCGCCGCAGCGGGCCTCTGGGCCCAGGCTGTCGCCAGTGGACCGGGGGCCAGGAACAGGGCGAGGGAAACGAGCGCGAAGGCCAACGGCGCGCGCCCGAGGGCGGCTCGCCGGACCGGCTGGGGGAGTTGGGGCATCGAAGGGGGGAACGTGGGTTTTGTGGAAGGGACGCAGCCGGGCGGCCCGGGGTTCGCCCTAAAAATCGGCCCGCGTTGGATTCGGACCGGCGTTGGTTTAGGCCGTCGCCCCAAGCAACCGGAGGATCGCCAGGGCCCCGGTGAGGGCGAGGGGAGCGAGGAGGCGTCGGCGGGAGGGCCCGGGCACCCACAGCACCAGCGCCAGGGCCCCCAGCAGGGCGAAGGCGAGCTCCGGGCCGGGCCCGAGGGCGGTCGCCCGCGGGTGGGTCCAGGCGGAGACGGGCACCAGGCCCAGGGCCGCGACCCACAGGAACCGCCGCTCGGGGCGCACCCGGAAGAGGGCGCCAAAGGTCGCTGCGGCCAGGGGGCCGAGGGCCAGGGCCGGCGCCGCCGGGCCGAGGGTCTGCACCAAAAGGGCCGCCAGGGCGGCCGGCACCAGGGCCGCGGCCGGCCAGAGGCGGCTCGGCAGGGCCAGCACGCGGGCGGCGAAGTAGCCGAGACCCGCCAGGGCCAGGCCGTCGCAAAGGACCGGCAGCGGCGGGGCTTCGCCGCGCTGGGCGCCGTGGGCGAGCACCGCCAGGGCCAGGGCCAGGGCGAGCAGGTCGAAACCGCGGCCGAAACCCGCGGCCCGGCCGGGTGCCGCCGGCCCGGGCTGGGGCACAACCAGCGGCCTGCCCGGTCGCATGGCCGCGGGTCCGAGGGCCGAGCGCACAGCGAGCACCAGGGGCGCCGAGAGCAAGAGGCCCAGGGCGACCGCGCCGCCGCCTTGCCCAGCCCATGCGCCCTCGACCGCCGCGGCCAAGTCCAGCGCCACCCGGCCGATCAACCACGCCGCTACTCCGGCCCCGATCAGGGCCGAACGGCCGCCCGCGCCCGGCGCTCCGGCCGGCAGCAGCGCCAGCAGCGAGCGGCCGAAGAGCAGCGCGAGGGCGATCCAGATCGCGCTCAGCATGGACCCGCCGCGCCGAGCCGCGCTCGCATCAGCTCTCCTTCAGGGAACGCCACAGGCCCTTCAGGCGCGCGCCCGCGCCGAGCACGTGGAAGGGCCTCGCGCGGGTGCCGTACAGGTCGAGGCCGCCGCGCACCGGATCGCGCGCCAAGGCTTGGGCCAGGATGCGTTCCGGGCGCATGGGGTAGGGCGCCGCGGTGGCCTTGCCGAGGGTGAAACCCGCCTGGACCAGGAAGTCCAAGAGTTGCTCCGGCTGGGCGCCGCGCAGGGCGTAGGGCCAAAACTCGATCAGCAGCGCCAAACGCGGGCTGGATTCCAAAAGCCGCTTGGCGCCCATCAGCGCCAGCCATTCGCTGCCTTGGGTGTCGATCTTGAGCACGTCGATCGGCCCCTTCACGTGGTCATCGACCGCCGCGAGTTCGATGGGGATGCGTTCGCCGCCGGTCATGTCCGCGGGCGCTTGGGCTCCCGCTTCGATCACGCGGTTGTCGCCGCGGTTGCGCGGCGCGAGCACGATCTCGGCCCGCCCGGGTGTGTCGGAGGCGCCGAAGCGGTGCAGTCGCCCGCGCCCGGAGCCGCGCTCCGCGGCCCGCGCCATGTTGCGTTCCGCCACGTCCGCCAGAAACGGCACCGGTTCGAAGGCATCCACCTCGGCGCCGGCCAGGATCGCCTGCACGGCAAACCAACCCACGTTGGCCCCCAGGTCGAGCACCCGCGATCCGGGCCGCAGGTGGGCCTGGAAGAGGGCCGTTTCGTGTTCCTCCCAAGAACCGCCCTCGATCGAGGGGCCGATGATCGAATCGTCCGCCAGGACCTCAAAGTCGATCCCGAGCCGGGACACGTGCACTAGGCGGGTGGGGGGGGAGGTACCGGCGGCGGCCGAGGTGCCCCCGGGGCTGGGGGGAGTGGTCGGGTCGGGGGGGGGCATGGGCGGTGAGCCTAACAGAGGCCCTGAGCGCCCCGCGCGGCCTCGGGGCACGGCTCGGCCGCCCCGACCCAGATTCGGCCGACCCGGATTCGGCCGGGCCGGATGCGACCCGCGGACACGCGCCGCCGCGCATGGGTTGAAGGCGGGCGCTTTGGGCCCGAAGCTCTGCCCGGCAGGCGGGCGAACCGTGTGCCGCCACCCACCGCATCCGACGAGCCCCCATGGTCCACGAGCACTTCAGCATCGAGATCTACAAGGAGTACCTCAAGTTCTCCGCCGCCCACTTTCTGATCTTCCCGGACGGTAGCGCCGAGCGCCTGCACGGGCACAACTACCAGGTCACCGTGGCCGTCGAGGGCCGCCTCTCGCCCCACGGGCTGGTGCTCGATTTCAAGGAAATCAAACCCGTGGTGCGCGAGCTCGTGGATGAGCTCGACGAACACTGGCTGGTTCCCGGACGCCACCCGGAGTTGCGCGCGAACGAACGGGCCGATGGGGTGGTCGAGGTGCGCTACCGCGAGCGCTACTACGCCGCGCCCAAGGAGGACGTGATCGTGCTGCCGATCAACAACACCAGCGCGGAAAACTTCGCCGCCTGGATCGGCGGCGAGCTGCTCGCTCGTTTGGGGCGGCGTTTCCCCGACGTCGCCATGCGCGAGCTGCGCGTGACGGTGGAAGAAACCTCGGGCCAGCGCGGCGTCTGGCGGCGCGTGGATCCCTCGGTCGAACCCGGGGTCAGTTCACCGTCAGGGTGATGCCGACCCCGCGCAGCATGGCGGCTTCCGCCTCCAGGTCCGTGCGCACCAGCCTTTGATCGTCGAGCCACCCCTCGGGGAAGGTCAGTTCAAGGGTATTGCCGTTCGCGCGGGTGCGCAGGCTGGGCACCGCGTCGGGTCGCCGGCTGTGGTTGAGCACGACCGCCAAACGCAGCAGCACGGCCAGGCGCAGGGCCAGGCGCGTGCGGAACGAGGGCGGCTCGCGGAAGAGCCCCTTGGAGAGTTTGCGCCGGTGGGTGCGCACGAGTGTCGCCAAGAGCGCCTGGTCCTCCTGGCTGAAACCCGGCATGTCCGAGTGATCCACCAGATAGGCGCCGTGTTTGTGATAACCGCTGTAGCGGATCGCCAGGCCGATCTCGTGCAGCCGCGCCGCCCACGCCAGGAAACTGCGGCCTTCCTCCTGGTCCAAATCCCAATCCGCCGCGGCCTGTTCGAGCAGTTTGAGGGCCGTGCGTTCGACCCGCGCGGCCTGTTCCTGGTCCACGTGGTACACCTCGCCGAAGCGCCGGATGGTCCGGTCGCGCACGTCCTCGTGGCGAATGCGCCCCAAAAGGTCGTAGAGCAGCCCCTCGCGCAGGGCGAAGGAGGAGGTGCGCAGGTGTTCGACCCCCAGGCTGTCGAAGAGCGCGATCAGGATCGCCACGCCGCCCGGCAGCACCGGCGCGCGGTCCGGCGCCAGACCGGGCAGTTCCAGCCGGCCCACGTGGCCGGCGGCCACCAGGATTTTCCGCAGGCGGCGCAGGCCGGCGCGCGAGATGCCGCCCTTCGACCAGCCGTTCAGGCGCAGGATTTCCGCCACCGAGTTGATCGTTCCGGAGGAACCGACCGCTTCGTCCCAGCCTTCGGCGCGGTAGGAGCGTTCGATCGACTGCAGTTCGAGCCGCGCGGCGATCTCCGCCTGCCGGAAGCGTTCCCGGTCGGTGGCTCCGCCCGAAAAGTACGTCTCGCTGAAGGAAACACAGCCCATGTGCAGGCTGTCCGCCAGGAGCGGTTCGAAGCGCTCGCCGACGATGCATTCGGTGCTGCCGCCGCCGATGTCGACCACCAGGCGCCGGCCGGCGTCGTCGGAGAGGTCGTGGGCCACACCCAGGTAGATCAGGCGCGCTTCTTCGCGGCCCGGCAGCACTTCGATCGGATGGCCCAGGGCGCGCGCTCCCTTGCGCAAAAAACCGCGCGCGTTGCGCGCCCGGCGCAGGGTGTTCGTGCCCACGGCGCGCACGGCCTGTTCCGGCAAGTCGGCGATGCGTTGGCCGAAGCGTTCCAGGCAAGCCAAGGCCCGTTCGCGGGCCGCGGGTGTGATGCGTTTCTCCTCATCCAGGCCCGCGGCCAGGCGCACGGTTTCGCGCATGCGGTCGAGGATGTGCAGCTCCCCGTGCACCACACGCGCGATCAGCATGTGGAAGCTGTTCGAGCCCAGATCCACGGCGGCCAATACCTGGGGCGGTGCGCTGCGGCCGCTGCGCGGGCCCACGGTCACGCCCCGCGGTCGCTCGGGCCGGGTGCTCACGCGCCGGCCTCCCCGGGGCCCTGTTCGAGGTCTTCGATTTCGATGGGCTCCACCTCGGCGCCCCAACGCGTCAGCAGCGCCGCGAGTGCGTCGCGCGCCGCCGGGCCGTGTTCGGGCAACTCCCGCGTGCCCCAGATCACCACCAGCACATCGCGGGTCGCCTCCCCGATCTTCGTGCGCTGGGCATCCTTGACCGCGTTCGCGGTCGGACCCTCGCTGTCGCAGAGGCAAAGCAGCCCGTCCAGCCGAATCTCTTGGCCCGCAGCATTGAAGACGTAGCTGGCGCCCGCCGGGGCGATCTCGATGGCGAGGGGCGGCACCAGTCGTTCGCTGTCGACGGCGCTCAGGCACAGTCCGCTCGCCAAACTGATGGCGTTGCAGGCGTCGACCACCCCATGGATGGGGGCGAGCTGCCCCTCGGCGGCCGCGCGCGCCAGGTATTCGGCGCTCGGTTTGCCGCGGCCCGTCGGTTTGTAGCCCCCGTGGCGCAAAAGCGCGCGCACGGCCGAGCGCACGCGGTCGTCGGGGGCCAGGGCAGCGCCCGGGGCGAAGGGGCCGTCCGTGGGCGGCCCGGCCAGGGCGATCCGCCGTTCGGCGAGGTCCGGTTCCGCGCCCGGGCGAACCCAGAGGGCGAGGGGACGGGAGAGCGGGTGGGGGGAGGCGATCAAACGCATGGCGGCTCGCGCCCGGGCCGGGCGCGGCGCTATCGTGCCCCGATGCCCCCCACTCGGACCAGTCTCGGCCCCGGACCCTCCGACCTGGCCCGCTCCGGCGGCTGGTTGGCCTTCGACATCGAACTCGCCGACGTGTTCGAGCTGGCCCCCGGGGAGGACCTGGACAGCCGCGGGCCCTTCCGCATCGCCTGCGCGGCCGCGGCCGACGGGGCCCAGGGCCTGTGGCACTGGTACGCGCGGGACGGCGAAGGGCAGCCGGGCGGCTTTTTGGACCCGGAGCTGGCCCGGGAGATGCTCGCCTGGCTGGCGGATGCCCAGGCCGCGGGCGCCCGGGTGACGGCCTGGAACGGGCTTTCCTTCGACCTGCGCTGGCTCGGCCACGCGGCCGGGGACATGGAGCTGGCCCGGCGGGTGGCCCTGGAGCTCTACGACCCGATGTTCCAGTTTTTCGTGCAGCGCGGCTTCCCCGTGGGCCTGGCCAGCGTCGCCGCCGGCCTGGGGCTCAGCGAAACCAAGGCCATGGACGGGGCCGATGCCCCGAAACGCTGGGCCGCGGGGGACACGGAAGCGGTGCTCGCCTACGTGGCCGGGGACTGCCGCATGACGGCCGAGGTCGCGCGCCGGATCGAAGCGGGGGGGCAGGTGCGCTGGCGCACCCGCCAGGGCAAACTTTCCAGCGAACCGATGGGGGAGCTGCGGCCGGTGCGGGCGCTCCTGGACGCCCCCGAGCCGGACACATCCTGGATGAGCTCGCCCCTGCCGCGCTCCAAGTTCACCGCCTGGCTGGCCGGGTGAGAGCGGGTCGTCCGGCGGGCGGCGGGGGGGGGCTGGCGCCCGGGCGGCGCCGGACGCCTGACCGCGCGCGGGAAGGATTCCCGGGTCCAAAAGGCTTTTGGGCGCCCCGTGGTGCAGCACGGGGCTCGGCGCTAGACTGTTCGGCTCTCCGGAGCGCCCGCAGGCCCTCCGGGGTCCCTTCGGTTTCCGTTCAAGGGCCCGATTTCGACCTCCATCCCGCCCCGGGGGGAGGCACACATCGGGTCTCCATCGCACCCACTCCCTCTCCGCGAGGCCCTTCCATCGGGCCTCCTTGCGGGCGCCGCTCTCGCGCCCGCTGACCCCATCCAGTCGCTCCCATGGCCGTCGTCATCCGCATGAAGCGCATCGGGCGCCGCAACCGCCCGACCTACCGCATCGCCGTCGCCGATTCGCGTATGCCCACCGATGGGCGTGTGCTCGAGAACCTGGGGGTGTACGACCCGGTGTCCTCCAAGCCGGAACTGCGCCTGAAGCTCGACGTGGAGAAGTCCCGCGAGTGGTTGGGCCGCGGCGCTCTGCCCAGCGAAACCGTTCGTTCCATCTTCCGGCGCCTGAAGGTCTACGAAGGCCTGCCCGAGAAGAAAAAGCGCGTGCGCGAGGGACGCGACGCGGACACCGCCACGCGCCGTCGTCGGCGCGAAGCCGAAGCGCAGCGCGCGGCGGCCAAGGAAATCCGCCGCAAGGAGCGCGCGGCCGCCAAGCGCGCCGCCGCTGCGCCGGCCGAGTGACACGGATTCGCCCAAGGGCGAATCCCTCGGCCCCACGGAAGCTTTCCACTCGCTGCGGGGTTCGCCCCGCGCCCTAGGGTCGCGCTCGCACACCCGCGGCTCGCGAGCCGTATCGCCGGATTCCCGGCACGGATTCCAGAGCGTCCCGGGCGGTCGGTCCGCGATCTCGGACGCCCCGCGACGCGGGCGCACCGCCGCTTCGGGCCGCGGCGCCCGCGTTCCCATCGATCCCTTCCGAGCGTCCCAACCCTCCTTCGCGTGAGCAAGAAGAACAGCCCCGTCGCGCGTCTCCTCGCGTCCTATCGGCCCACCCAGCCCCTGCCCACTTCGGCGCGCAAGGGCTTCACTCTGCTGGATCACGCCCTTTGGGTGGCGCTCATGCGCCACCTGGGCCAAAACCAGGCGGAGGCCTGCCTGAAGGCATTGCGCGAAGCGATCCCGGACGTCAACGAGCTGCGTGTCAGCCAGACCCAGGAGATCGTGGGCGCCATGCGCGGCGCCTCGACCCGCGGCGAGTTGGACGAGGACAGCCTGCGGCGCGCCGCGGTGCAGTTGCGCGACGTGCTCCAGGGCATCTATCAGGAGACCCACGGACTGGATCTCGAGTTCGCCCGGGAGGATCTGGCCGGCGCAGGCAAGGCACTGAGCGATGTGCACGCCCTGGGCGGCGCAGGCGCGGCTTTTGTGCTGTGGCTGGCGGCCGACGGCAAGGTGCCCGTGCACCAACCCCTGGCGAAGTTGCTGGAAAAGCTCGAGCTGATTCCGCGTTCCTCCAGCTTGACCAAGTCCCAGGCCGCCATCGAGGCCCTGTTGCCCGAGGGTCAGGAGCTGACCTTCACGCTCTTCTTCCACGAGGTGCTCGACACCTGGGCGGATGAGCAGGCGCCGGCCTTTGAGCGTTTTGAGGCTCTGCGCGAATTGCCGGTGGCGAAGAAGGCCTACGAGGATCGCCAGCAGCAACTGGCCCGGGCCGAGGCCGCGCGCAAGCGCGAAGAGGAGCGGCTGCGCAAGGAAGCCGAGAAGGAGCGCAAGCGCCTGGAGGCCGAGGCCAAAAAACGCGAGCGCGAAGAAGCCCGCCTGGAAAAACAACGGCAGTTGGAACTCGCCGCGAAGCGCAAGGTCCAAGAGGAGGCCGCCCGCAAGGAAGCCGCTCGCCAGGCCAAGTTGGCCGAGGCCGCGGCCAAGAAGGCCGCCAAGGAAAAGGAGGCCAAGGACAAGGCCGCCGCACAGGCCAAGGAGAAGGCCGCCAAGGAAAAAGCCGCAGCCCAAGCCAAGGAGAAAGCCGCGAAGGACAAGGCGGCTGCCCAGGCCAAGGAGAAAGCCGCCAAGGAGAAGGCCGCCGCCCAGGCCAAGGAGAAGGCTGCGAAGGAGAAGGCTGCGAAGGAGAAGGCGGCGAAGGAGAAGGCGGCCGCCGCCAAGAAGAGCGCCGCGGCGAAGGAAAAGCCCGCCGCGAAACCGGCTCCCAAGGCGGCCCAGGCCAAATCCGCTCCCGCCAAGAAGGCTTCGGGGACTAAAGCCGAGGGGAGCAAGGCGAGCCCCGCGAAGAAAGAAGGTGCCGCCAAGCCCGCCGCCGCGAAGGCCCCCAAGAACCCGGCCCCGGCCAAAACCAAGGCCGGCGCGACCAAGGAGAAGGCCGCCGAGAGCAAACCCGCGCCGGCCAAGGCCCAGGGTGGCAAAGGCGGGGCGGCCAAGGCCGACAGCAAGTCCGCCAAAAAGACCGCCACGCGCAAGACACCGCTGCGGCGTTGATCGGGTGCGCCGCTGAGTCGCGGGCGGCTTGTCCCGCATAGGTAAGCCGGTGCGACTCGGCCCGGTCGCTCCGGCCCCGGGGCGGGCCGCACTTCCCATGGGACTTTCGATGCTCCCCTTGATCTTGGCCTCCGCTTCCCCGCGACGTCACACGCTCTTGGAAGGGGCGGGTGTCGCCTTCCGCGTGCTGCCCGCGGACGTGGATGAGTCCGTGCCCGAGGGCACGCATCCCGAAGCCGCGGCCCGGGAATTGGCCCTGCGCAAGGCACGCGCCGTGGCCGCGCGATTGGGCGAGCCCGCCCTGGTGCTGGGCGCGGAGTCGGTGGTGGGCCTGGAGAGCCGCCCGGGGGTCTGGCGGCTCTTGGGCAAACCCGAGGACACAACGGACGCGCAGAACATGCTGCGCTCGCTCTCGGATACCGAGCACGTGGTCGTGACCGCGGTGGCCCTCGTGCGCGCGCCCGATGGCGATTGCTGGGTGGACGCGGAGTGCACCGCGGTGCACATGCGCGCCCTGTCCGCGGCCGAGGTCGAGGACTACGCGGCAAGCGGCGAGTGGCGGGGCAAGGCCGGGGGCTACGCGATCCAGGAGAGCGCCGATCGCTTCGTGACCTCCCTGGAGGGGGGAGGCTTCGACAACGTGGTGGGGTTGCCCGTGGCCCGCACCCTGGCGCTGCTTGCGGCGGCGCGGGGGGACGCGGGCGGCTTGCGGGCGGACGGCGCGCGGCAGTAGGTTTCCGCCATGGGCGTGAATCCCTCCCTGAGCGCGGCCCTGGAAGCGCGCGCCCGGCGCCACGCGGAGTTGGCGGACGAGCTCTCGCGCCCGGGCGGCGACGCGCGCCGCATGGCGGCGCTGCACCGGGAGCTGGGCGTGCTGGAGCGCTCCGCCGCCCTGTGGGCCGAGGGCATTTCCCTTCGCAAGGGCCGGGAAGAAGCCCAGGCCCTCTTGGCCGAGGGCGCGGACGCGGAACTCCTGGAACTCGCGCGGGACGAACTCGAAGGCCTGGAGCAACGCGAAGCCGAATGGGTTCAGCGTGTGCGCGAGGAACTGGCCCGGGACGAGGACCTGGAGCGCACCAAGGTGATCGTCGAAATCCGCGCGGGCGTGGGCGGCGATGAAGCGACGCTCTTTTGCGCCGATCTTTTGCGCATCTACCAGCGTTTCGCCGAGGCGCGCCGGTGGCGGTTGGAGCTGCTCGACGCCAGCCCCTCGGAGGTCGGCGGCTTTAAGGACCTCTCCTTCGCCCTGGAGGGGGAAGGCACCTGGAACCTGATGCGCTTCGAGTCCGGTGGCCACCGGGTGCAGCGTGTGCCGGCCACCGAGGCCAAGGGACGCATCCACACTTCGGCCGCCACGGTGGCCGTGTTGCCCGAAGCGGAAGAAGCCGAGATCGATGTGGCCGACGGGGACCTGCGCATCGACACCATGCGCGCCGGCGGTCCCGGGGGACAGTCGGTCAACACCACCAGTTCTGCGGTGCGCATCACGCACCTGCCCTCGGGGGTGGTGGTGCAGTGCCAGGACGAAAAGAGCCAGCTCAAGAACAAGGCCAAGGCCATGCGCATCCTTAGGGCGCGGCTGCTCGACCTGGAACGCGAGCGGCTCCACGCGGAGCGGGCCCGGGAGCGCCGCGAGCAGGTGGGCAGCGGCAACCGCAACGATCGGGTGCGCACCTACAACTGGCCCCAAAACCGCGTCAGCGACCACCGGCTGGACCAGAACCACTCCCTGGAGCAGGTTTTGGCGGGCAAGCTCGGGCCGCTCCTGGAGGCCCTGGTGGATCAGGACCGCGAGGAGCGCCTGGCGAGCCTCTGACCGGCTGGGACAAATCTGCTCGGCCTGGCCGCGTGGCCTGCCAGGTGCCGTTTGGGCCGCCGTCCGGCGGCCACAGAGTGTGGGAAGGTCGCTGCGCGACCATTCTTCCCACACTCTGAGCCGCCTTGGGAGGGGAGGGCCGTGCCCGGCGCTTGCGCCCGCCCCGCCGCCCGAGGACACTGGGCCGCTACCCCTGGGACGATTCCGACCGCGCACCACCCTGCGGGCACGCTCCCCATCCCCACGATGAGTTCGAACACGCCCCCCACGGACGCGGCGCGCCGCGCGGACCTCCCCGAACTGCCCGCCGAAGCCGTGCAGACCGCGCCCGGCAGTGCCTCCGCTGCGGGCGGTGCCTCTGCTGCCGCCACCGCCGCTTCCCCCTCATCCGCGGGTGGTGCGGGGACTTCCGGCGATGGCCAGGTGCGCACCCCCGAGCGCGCGCCCCAACTGCTCAAGCGCGCCGCGGTGATCCTGATCGTCGCGGGTCTCTTCCCTTGGGTCGGGCACGGCGGCGGTTGGATGACCCTGGCCGCCGCGAAGGTCGTGGTGCTGCTCGGCGCCTGGCTCTTCTTCCAGTCGATCCGCACGCGCACGGGCGAGCCCCTGCCCGGCGCCCTGGCCGCCCTCGGCGGCATGCGCTGGGGGCCGAAGCCGGGGGAGCGCGCCAAGGGTTTCCAGGCCCTCGTCGGCCATCTGCCCACGGCCTTGCACCTGGTCGCGGCGCTGTTCGTGCTCGCCGGTGTGTTTCTTCCGCTCTTCGATCCCGCCGAGCCCGGCTTCGGCACGGCCTTCACCGAGGTCGCGCTCTTGGCCTGGGGTGCGATCACCTTCGTGCACATCAGCTCCTACGAACGCGGCGGCGGTTTTTCGCCGATCTATCCGTTCGTCTTCCTGGCCCCCGGATTGGGCGGCGCGGTGCGTTTCCTGCAAATCCTGGCCGACAAGCCGATCGATCCCCTGGCTGCCCTGGGCTGCGCCCTGGCGGTCACTTCGGGTGTGATCGCGGTCTACACGATCGGCGTGGCCCTGGCCCAGGCTAAAAAAGAAGGGGACGCGAAGAAGGCCGCCGCACTGGAAGCCAGGCGCGCCGCGCGCAAGCGCGGGCGCTGATCGCCGCCGGCGAGTCCTGACGCGCTCCGCCCCTTGCCGAGGAAACCCCACGTGGAGCGACCCAGTGGATCCGCGCCCGACGCGGCTGCCGCCTCCGCGCCGCCGCGGGATGCCCGTGAGATGCTCGAACGCGCCCGGGAGTACCTGCGGCGCCACGGGCTCGGCGAGTGGCGTCTGGAAGCGGAGTTGCTCGTGGCCCATGCCCTCGGGCTCGGGCGCTTGCAGCTTTTTTTGGCCCTCGACCGGCCCCTCGAACCCCAGGAGGTGCAGCGCGCCCGCGAACTCTTGATGCGCCGCGCCGCACGCGAGCCCGTGGCTTATTTGACCGGCGAGCGCGAGTTCTACGGTCGCCCGTTCCGGGTGGGCCCTGGGGTGCTGGTGCCGCGGCCGGAAACCGAGTTGATCGTCGATCTGGCCCGGGCGGAGCTCGCCGGCCGCCTCTTTCCGGGGGGAGGTCCCAGGGTGCTAGACGTGGGCACGGGCTCGGGTTGTTTGGCCGTGACCCTGGCCCAGGAACTGCCCGGCGCCCAGGTGGATGCGGTCGACGTGTCGCCCGAAGCCCTGGGCTTCGCGCGCGGCAACGCCGAGCGTTTGGGGGCCGCCGTGCGTTTCCACCAGCTCGATGCCCTGCGTGTGCTTCGGGCGGGCGGCATGCGCCAGATCTCCGGCGGGCGCCCCTACGATCTGGTGGTTTCCAATCCGCCCTACGTGGCGCCCGAAGCGCGGGACGAACTGCCCAGGGACGTGCGCGACCACGAGCCGCAAGCGGCGCTCTTCGCGCCCGAGGGCCGACCGGACGCCTTCGCCGAGGTGCTCGTGGGCGCGGCCGAGGATTTGCTCGCCGAGGACGGGTTGTTGCTGGTGGAGCTCGGTTTCGATCAGGCCGCGCGGCTCGGGCCCAGGCTCGCCGGCGGCGATCTGGCTCGCCCCGGCTGGCGCGCGCGCTTCGAGCGCGACCTGGAGCGCCACGAGCGTGTGCTCGTGCTGGCGCGCTCCCCAGGCGGCTGACGCTTTGTCGTTCGAGGCCCTGCCCATGCCCTTCTTGCGCACCACCAAGGTTCCCGGTTCGATCCTGCTCAATCGCACGGATTCGATCGGCGACGCGGTTTTGACCCTGCCCATGGCCGCGTGCCTCAAGCAGCGATTTCCGGACGCGCGGCTGGTTTACCTGGGCCGCGCCCTGACCCGCGACGTGATCGCCGCGGCGCCGGTCTACGACGGATTCCTGGACTGGGATGTTTTGCGCGCCTTGCCGCCCGCCGAAGCCGCGGCCCGCGTGCGCGCCGAAGGTTTCGACGCGGCCGTGCACGTGCAGCCGCGCAAACCCGTGGCGCGCCTCTTGGCCGATGCGCGCATTCCGCTGCGGATCGGCACCCTGCGGCGCCTCTATCACCTATGGACCTGCAACCGTTGGGTGAATCTGTCGCGCAAACGCTCGAGGCGCCACCAGGCGGAGATGAATCTCGAACTGCTCGCGCCCTTCGGCATCGGCAGCGAGTTGGGCCTCGGGGCGCTGGCGGAGCGCATGCGGCTGGTGCCGTCGGTGGAGCTACCGGTCCAGATCGCGGCGGATCTGGAGCGCGCCGGGGGCTCACTCCCCGTCGTGCTGCATCCCGGCTCCCAGGGGACGTCACGGGAGTGGCCGATCGAACACTACGCAGCGTTGGCTCGCTCCCTGTCGGCGGCCGGGCGAAAGGTGATCTTCACCGGCAGTCCCGCCGAAGCCGAGCGTTTCCGGCCCGCGCTGCGGCCCTTGTTCGGGCCCGACGGTCCGGCGCTCGACCTGCTCGGCGCACTCAGTTTGGCCCAGTTGATCGCGCTGATCGCGCGCTCCGAGGCCCTGGTCAGCGCGTCCACGGGACCGCTGCACCTGGCCGCTGCCTTAGGCGTCCGGGCCCTCGGGCTCTATTCACCGCACCCGCGCTACCACCCGCCGCGCTGGGGCCCGCTCGGCCCGCGGGCCGAGGTGCTGCTCACGGACCGCACCTGCCCCGCCTGTGTGGTGGAGCCGCGCTGCGATTGCATGGCGCAGCTTTTGCCCGAAGTGGTGGCGCGCACCTTGCTGGCGCCCTTCGAGCGACCCTGGTTCGCGGCTTAGACGCGGAACTCGGCCTCGCGGCCGTCGGCTCGCCCGGCCTGGTGGGCTTCGACCCAAGCGCCGATGGCGCGGCGGTCGGCCTCGGCGATCTCGTGCAGGAACACGGCGACCTCGTAGTGCTCCAGGCGCGGACTGATCTGGGCGCAGCGCACCACCGCGCCGCGGGCCACGATGTGGCGCTCCTCGCTGCGTGCGTTTTCCGGCAGTTCGAGCTGCAACTCGACCACGGTCATTTCCTCGATCGGCCGGTCGAGGAAAAAACAAACCCCCGAGGCCGACAGGTCGCGCAGCCGCACCGGTTCGCGGTCGGCGGCCTGGGCTTCGCGGTCGCCGACGCGCAGGGTCACGGGCCAATCGGCGCGGGCGCGCGGGTCGCGGCGCCGGTCACTGGGCCGGTCGCTGGGTCGGGAGGGTCGGGATGTGCTCTCGCGGGCCATGGGGGGGGCTCCTTCTCGGGGGGCTTGGGCGATTTGGACGTTAGCCGGATCGCCCCCGGCGCGCTACCCAACTTGTCTCCGGCGACCGTCCCAAGCGGGGGAAGGCCGCCGGGCGGGGCCACCGCGGCCCCGGGACAGCCCTAGGACCTTCGCCGCAGGGTGCCCGGCGCAGCCTGTTAGACTGCGCCCCAGCGCCGCCGCGGTGCCCCGTTGTCCCTTCGGAGCGGATCCCCGGGGCGCGCGGCGCCTTCGCCCGACCGATGCGGTCCGCGAAGGCGTGCGCAGGCCGAGCCAGCGACCCAAGCAACCGAGGAGGAGATTTCCATGGCCAGCTTCAACCGTGTGATTTTGATGGGCAACCTGACGCGCGACCCCGAGACGCGCTTCACCAACAGCGGCACCGCGGTCGTCAACGTCGGCCTCGCCGTGAATGAACGCTTCCAGAGCGCCGACGGCCAGTGGCAGGACCGGCCGACGTTCATCGACGTGACTTTCTTCGGCAAGCGCGGCGAGGCCTTCGCCAAGTTCCACTCCAAGGGCAAGCCGGCTTTCCTCGAAGGCAAGCTGCGGCTCGACACCTGGGAGGAAAAAAACGGCGGGGGCAAACGCTCCAAGCTCTACGTGGTGGCCGACAACTGGGAGTTCGTCGGCGGCCGCGAAGGCGGGCCCGGCGCCAACGAGGGCGGCGGCCGCGAGCAATCCGGCGGCGACCGCTGGGGCAGCGACGAGCCCGCCTACGACAGCAGCATGATCGACACCCCCTTCTGATCGGGCTCCCAGCCACCCATGCACGGGGCCACCGGGCGCACCTCGCCCGGTGGCCCCGTGCATAGGGGGCAATGGCATGAGGCTCCTCCCGCCCGGCAGGCCCCCAGCGCGCTGAGGCCAGTTGCGGCTGCGTCACGTGGTGCAGCCGGTGGAACATCCGCCTTTAGCGAGTTGGAGCCTGGCGGCCTCCCACGCTCAACGTGGCGCCACGGAAGGCCGGCATTCGGCGGGAGGTGCCGGGCGGTCGCACTCCATCGCCGCAAACTCTTCCCTGGCTTTCGTCGCCGCTCTTACCTTCTTCTCCCTTCTGATCTCCCCTTCTCCGTGCCTCTTGTGGATCTTCTTCTTCTTTTCAGAAAAAACGGGAGCCACGGAGAAGGGGAGATCAGAAGGGAGGAGAGAAGGTAGGAAGGAAAAGAGGGGGTGCTGGGCTGGCCAAGTCGATGCTACCGACAGGGAGCCTTCCGCCCAGGACTAGGCCGCGGGCCTGCCGGGCAGCGGGGAGCCGAATGCCATTGGCATAGGGGGGAGGCGGCCCTTAGGCGCGCTTCATGGTCGGCCGCGGCGTGGGTAAACCTCGGCGGCCGAGCCGACCGTCGCCGTGCGGATCAGCAGCGGCGGCAGCGTTCGGGCAGGTCGCCGGAGAGGAGGCGGCGGCGGAAGGCGCGGTAGGGCTCGCCGTTCCAAATCGCCGCGCCCTCCTGTTGGAATGCGTTGCCCAGGCGCAGTTCGCGGCTGTCGAAGTAGTTGCAGCAGGGGGTGACGTCGCCTTCGGCGGTGACGTAGGCCATCATGCGCGGCCAATAGCAGTTCATGCGCTCGGCGGTGGTCCAAGGGGTGTAGGCGCGCACCAGTTCGAGGCGGCCGGCGTAGTCCGGCAGCGCGTCGAGCCATTCCCGTTCGGCCGGGCCCAATTCCAGTTCCGTCTGGCCCTCCACGAAAGAACCGTTGAGTTTGCCGAGCACGATGCTGTCGACGCCGAGTTCCTCGGCGATGGCCACCATCTGGGGCACCTGGCGATAGTTCGCCTTGCTGAGCACGCTCATGATGCCGACCCGTGGAGTGTTGCAGCCCAGGGCGCGGCGGGCGGCGAGCAGGTTGGCCACGGAGCGTTTGTAGACGCGCAGTTGACCCCCCTTGCGCAGCTTTCGGAAGGTCTCCGGGTCGGCCGCGTCCATGGAAAAGTTGATCAGCGCTAGGCCGGAGCGCACCAGGGCGAAGGCCTTGTCGAGGGTCACACGCGAGGCATTCGAGAACGTGTGGACTTCGATGCCGCGCGCCACGGCGACGCGGATCAACTCGAACAGCTCGGGGTTCAAAAACACCTCGCCAATGCCTTGCAGCTCGATTTTTGCGAGGTTCGGGAACGCGTCCAGGATGCGCTCGAATTCGACCTTGCAGAGGTGCTTTTGCGGCCGGTCGTACTCGTCCAGGGAGAGCGGGCAGGAGGCGCAGCGGAAGTTGCAAATCGACGAGGTTTCGATCTGCAAGGCGCGCACCGGCAGGGGATTTGTGCCGGTTCCACGCACCCACTCCCAGATGCGCTGTTCGTCGGCGCCGTGCAGTTCGGGCGGCAAGGACACACCGAGGCCGACGCCCGGGTCGGTGGGGCGGTTGGCCGCGGGCGCTGGGCGTGCGGAGTCGGCGTCCGGGGAACTCATGGGG
>JBJHAV010000052.1:0-17698 GCA_050480685.1 Planctomycetaceae bacterium
ATCCCGGGGGGCGGGCGCGGTTAGAGGAGGCCGGCAGGGTCGATGTCCAGGTGGGCGCGGGGGCGGGTGGGGAGGGCGTCCAGGTGGGTCAAAAGGTGGGTGCGGGCGGCGGCGAGGGCGGGCCCTTCGCGGGGCGCCTTGAGCAGGAGGTGGTGGCGGTAGCGGCCGCGCACCTTCTCCAGGGGTGCGGGCGCGGGGCCGAGTAGCTCCACGCCGCGGGCCTTGGGGTCGGCGGCGAGGTCCGCGGCCAGAGCATTGCCCAGGGCGGTCGCGGCACGTGCGACCAGGGCGCCGTCCTCGTCCTCGAGCACCACCCTCGCCACGCGGCCGAAGGGCGGGTAGCCCAGTTGCCGGCGCAGTTCGAGTTCGGCGACGGCAAAGGCGTCGAAGTCGTGGCGCGCGGCGAGCGCGATGGCCGGGTGCTCGGGGCTGGCGGTCTGCACCAGGATGCGCCCGGCCAATTCGCCGCGCCCGGCCCGGCCCGCCACTTGGGCGACGAGTTGGAAGGTGCGCTCGGCGGCCCGGAAGTCCGGCAGGTGCAGGGAAGTGTCCGCGGAGACGATGCCGACCAGGGTGACCCTGGGGAAATCGAGACCCTTGGCGATCATCTGCGTGCCGACGAGCACATCCAACTCGCCCCGCCCGAAGGCGCCCAGGACTTCGTCGTAGTCCTCGCGGCGATGCATGGTGTCCGAATCCATGCGGCGGATGCGCGCGCTGGGCAGCAAGCGCCGCAGGGCGGCCTCGACCCGTTCGGATCCCGCGCCGAGCAAACCCAAACCGGGCGCCGTGCAACTGGGGCAGTCCCGCGGCACCGGGCATTCGGCCGCGCACAGGTGACAGACCAGCCGGCCGATGCGCCGGTGCAGGGTCATGGCTGCCGAACACTGCTCGCAGCGCACCGCCGTGCGGCACTTGGCGCACCACAAGACAGGCGTGTGCCCGCGGCGGTTGAGGAACAAAATCGCCTGCTCGCCGCGCGCGACGGTCTGCTCCAGGCTCGTGCGCAGGGCGCGGCTGAACAGGCCGCCTTCGGGGCCCGGCGGCTCCGTGCGCAGGTCGATCAACTGCACGTCCGGCAGGCGCCCGGCGCCGACCCGCGAAGCGAGGATCAAGTGCACATGGCGGCCGGCACGGGCCGCTTCGAAGCTTTCCAGGGACGGTGTGGCCGAGCCGAGCAAACACAGGGCGCCTTCCCGCGCGGCGCGCTCCAGGGCCACGTCGCGCGCGTGGTAGCGCGGACTCGATGCCTGCTTGAAGGAGGGCTCGTGTTCCTCGTCCAGCACGATCAATCCCAGGTCGCGCACCGGCGCGAAGACCGCCGAACGGGCCCCGACCACCACACGCAGCTCCCCGTCGCGCACGCGCCGCCAGGTGCGCAGGCGCTGGGCATCGCTGAGGCCGCTGTGCAAAACGGCGATCTCGCCGAAGCGCGAGCGAAACCAACCCACGGTCTGGGGCGTCAGGGCGATTTCGGGCACGAGCACGATCGCGCCCCGTCCGCGCTCCAGGGCGAGTTCGATGGCGCGCAGGTAGACCTCGGTTTTGCCGCTGCCGGTCACCCCTTGCAGCAAGAAGCTGCGCCCCCGCCCGGCCAAAAGCGCCATGCGCAAGAGGTCGATCGCAAAAGCCTGATCGTCCGACAGTCGCTCGGGCCGCCGCCGATCCCCATCGACGGCACCGGCTAGCGGATCGCGGGTCGGAGCGTGCTCCAGCGCGATCAGACCCTTTTCGGCCAGGGCGCGCGCGGGTTGGTCCGTCAAGCGCAGTTTTTTGAGCAGCGGCCGCAGCTCCACCGTGCCTTCGATCTCCAGCAGCGTGCGCAACAGGCGGTGCTGCTTGGGCGCGCGTGTTTCGAGTTCGGCGAAGGCTTCGGGGGGCGGCGGCGCGAGCACCCGCGCGCAGAGCACCCGGCGCTCCCCCGCCAGGCGCTTGAGCGGCGCGGGCAAAACCGCGGCCAGGGCCTCGCCCCAAGCGCAGCCGTATTCTTCGGCCATCCAGCGCGTCAGCGCGAGCAGCGGCCCGTCGACCACCGGCGCTTCATCGAGGCATTCGAGCACACCGCGCAACCCGCGGGCCCCGGCGGGTGGCGCGGCGTGCACGGCCACGACCACCCCCACCTCGCGCCGCGGCCCGAAGGGCACGAGCACACGCATGCCGGGCACGCTGCGCCCGGCGTCGGCCGCCGCGATCGTGTAGGTGAACTCGCGCCGCACGGGCCGCGCCAGGGCCACATCCACGCAGGGCCCGGCCGGCGGCGCGGAAGCCGGGCGATCCCCGGTTTTCTTCGCGGCGCGCGGCGCACGCGTGCGGCCCGCGCCGGAGTCGAGCTCCAGCTCGGGGAAGAGACTCGACTCTCCTGCCATGGCTGCGCGAACTTCCCGGGTCCCTCAGGGCCCCTGGGTTCCGCCCTCCGACGCCGCGGCCCGGCGATCCTTCTCGTGGCCCGGCTGCCCGCCCGCGAAGTACTTGTCGAGGGCCGCGCGTTCGATGTCGATGCCCGACAAACTGGCGAGGCTGACCAACCAGGCCAGCACGTCCGCGAACTCACCGGCCAACTCAGCCGGGTCCGCGCCGCGCCGCAGGGCGCGGGTCAGTTCGCCGACCTCCTCCTGGAACCACATGTAGGTGCCCTCCAGGCCGCGTTCGGAGTCGCGGGCCAGGTAGAGCTCTTCGATCAGTTGCTGGAAAGCGCGGATCTGCATGGGGCCGTTGCGTTCGGGGTACTCAAGGACCGTCTTCGCGGCGCAAGGTCGCCAGGGAAAACTCCCGGGGCGCGGGTTCGCCGTCCCCGTGGGTTTCCAGGGCCTGGCGCAGGCCCTTCAAGAAGGCGGGAGTTTCGAGTGCGGCCAAACGGCCGAGTTCCCGCGCCAGACGCGCTTCGCCGAACTCTTCGCCATCCGGCGCGCTCCATTCCGCCGCGCCGCTGCCCGCCATCAACAGGCGATCGCCGGGGCTGAGTTCGACCTTCGCTCCGCTGAGAGAACGCTCGAACACCGGCCCGGGATCGAGGCCCAGGGCGAGCCCCTCGGGCTGCACCCCGACCGCACGCCGCTGGGACGCGCGCCACAAGAGCAGCGGCAAACGATGGCCCGCGCACCAAACTTCCAGTTGGTGCCGCGCGGGATCGAGCCGCGCGTAAAGGGCCGTCACGTACATGCCGCGGCGCACATCCCGGGCGAGCTCGCGATTCGCGGCGACGAGCGCGGCGCGCGGATCGCCTTCGCGGGTCAAGGCCGCGCGCAGGGTCGAGCGCGCCGCTGCGCCGAAGAGCGCCGCGGGCAACCCCTTGCCGGCCACGTCGCACACCAGCACTCCGAGGCCGCCCTTTGAATCTTCGATCCAATCGAAGAGCCCACCCCCCATCAGCGGGGCGGCCACGTGGATTGCGCCCAGGTCGTAGCCGGGCACCAGGGGTGTGGCCAGGGGCAACAGCGCTTCGCGCACCTCACCGGCCAACTCCAACTCGCGCTCGCGCATGGAAAGTTCGAGCTCGGCCTCCTGGGCCGCCGCCAGATCCTCCGCCAAACGCTCCAGGGAACGGGCCAGTTCACCCACTTCGCCGCCCGAACGCACACGCGAGCGATAACGCAGATCGCCGAGCGCGATTTGGCGCACCTGGGCCGTCAGTTCGCGGATCGGGCGTGTGACACGCCCGGCCACCAGGGCGGCCAAACCCGCGCCGATCAGCACGAAGGCCAACACAACACCGAGCACGAGTCGCTCGAAGGCGCTCTGCAAGTCGGGTTCGTCCGCGGGTGCGAGCACGCGCAGCGGCGCGCTGCCCTCGGCCGCGCGCGACTGCACCATGCGCGCCGGCTCCCATTGCCCCCCGGGGCCGCGCACCTCCACCGGAAAACGCTCGACGGCCCCGACCCGCGAACCGCTCTCGCCGAGGCGGCGCACATCGGGGTTTTGCGCGGTCAACGCCACGGCGCGATCGAGGCTGCGCTCCCCCGCGCGCTGCACCATTTCGCGCGCGGCACCGTGCAGCAAAGCGATCGCTCCGGCCCCCACCACGAGCAGCGCCGCGCCCGTCAGCAGCGCGAACTGCGCCACGAGACCGAGGCCCGCGTCGCGCTGGCCCCGCGCACGCTCCCTGGCCCGCGCCACGATCAGATCTCCCAGTGGGCCGGAGTCAGCACGAAGAGCCGCAGGAGGAGCAACACGATCCAGGCGTAGATGCCTGCGATCACGTCGTCGAGCAGAATGCCGTCACCACCGCGCAAACGTTCAAGGCGCTTGGCGGGCCAGGGTTTGACGATGTCGAAAAAACGGAAGAGCACGAAGGCCGCGAGCAGGGTCAGCCAAGTGGGCCCGACGGTCCAGGCGATCGCGATCAGGTAGCCGATGACTTCGTCGAGCACGAACCACTGGGGATCCTTGCCGCTCGCTTGTTTCTCGGCCCAAGCGCCCAAACCCCGCCCGACCAGGTAAAGACCGGCGGCCGCCAGCAGCATCCAGAAGAAGAAGCCCGAACTGCCGGCGAAGAGCCAAGCGATGGCCACGCCCCCCAGGGTGCCGACGGTACCCGGCGCGACCGGCGAGTTGCCGAGCCCGCCGAAGGTGCAGGCCAGCCGTTTGAGCGCGTCGCCGTTCACGGCGTGCCCCCCAGCAGGAAACCGCGCGCTTTGAGCACGTAGGAAAGGCCCGATCCAACCGAGGTCAAAAGCGTCGCCCAAACGGCGCCGTGGGCCAAGGACTCCACCGGCCGGATCCAGGCCTCGCCCCACTCGAAGGCGAACCGCCCGAGGATCGCACCCACCGCGACACATTGGGCGATCATCTTCACCTTGCCGAACCAATCGGCCGGGAAGGCGCCGCCGAGGCTCTCCACATAACCGCGGATGCCCGTCACGAGGAACTCGCGGCTGAGCACAACCACCGCGATCCAAGCCGGCAGGAAAGGCTTCGACCAGGGCAACACGGCCAGGAAGATCATCGCGCCCAGCACCAGGATCTTGTCCACGAAGGGATCCGCCACGCGGCCGAAGGCGGTCACCTGGTTGCCCCGCCGCGCCAACCAACCGTCGAGCACGTCCGTGGCCGCCACCGTGACGAACAGCCAGAAGGCGAGCAGCACCAGGGAACGGTCCGGGTGAATGCCGGCGACACTCTCCAGGGAGAGCAACGCGAAGAGCACCACCGCCCCCAGGAAACGGATGGCCGTGATGCGGTTGGGCCAGTAGGCGAAGACACCGGCCCGCGGGGCGCCGTGGGTGACCATGGGCGAGGCGTCAGAGCCGTTCAGCGGGCGGCGTCGAGGGGCTCGAGGATCAGGTTGGCCTCGGGATCGAGGCCGCTCACTCGCGCCCGCACACGCGCCCCGACGGGCACCTGCTCACCCTCCAGGGTAGCGATCAGGTCGACCTCCGGGGCATCCCGTTCCGTGCGCCCGACGGCGTAGCCGGTGGTGAGACCGCGCCCGGCCGGGTGCCATTCATCCACCAGCAGCTCCAGTTCGCTGCCGACCAGGGCGCCCTGGGAGGCGGCCAGCGCCTCGTCCCGCGCCTCGAGCACACGCCGGCGGCGGGCCTCGGCCACTTCCAAAGGCGCCGCCCCCTCCAGTTCGAACCCGTGGGTGCCCTCCTCCGGGGAGTAGGTGAAGGCCCCCAGGCGCCCCAGACCCGCTTCGCGCACGTAGGCGACCAGTTCGTCCACGTCTTCTTCGCGCTCGCCGGGGAACCCGAGCAGGACCGTCGTGCGCAGGGTGATGCCCGGCACCTCCTCGCGCAGGCGGTCGAGGGTGCGGCGCACCTGATCGCCGCTGCCGTTGCGGCGCATGGCGCGCAGCACCGGCGTGGCGATGTGTTGGATCGGGATGTCCAGGTAGGGCACCACGCGCGGGTGGTCGCGCAGGAGCTCCGTCAGCCGCCAGGGGAAGCGGTTGGGGTAGGCGTACATGACCCGCACCCGGTGGTCGCCGTCGAGTTCGGCCAGGTGCTCGACCAGGTCCGGCAACTCCAGGCCCATGTCGCGGCCCCAGGCGGTGGAGTCCTCGGCGATCAGGACCAGCTCCTTGACGCCCGCTGCGATCAAATCGCGGGCCTCGGCGGCCACGGCCTCCGGGCGCTTCGAGCGGTGCGGTCCGCGGATCGAAGGGATCGCGCAGAAGCTGCATTGGTGGTCGCAGCCGTGGCTGATGCGCAGGTAGGCGTAGGAGCCGGGGGTGGCCAAGAGCCGCGCGTCCTCCTGTTCGGGGCCGCGCAGTCCGGGGGCGGCCAGGTAGGCCGGGCCCTCGCGCCCGCGCACCAGGTCCGCGACCCGAGCGGCGAGCTCGCGGTAGTCGCTGATCTCAGCGAACACGTCCACGTCCGGATACCGCCGGCGGAGCCCGTGCCGGTAGCGCTGGACCAGGCAGCCGGCGACGACGATACCTCCCAGCCGCCCGGCCGCCTTGCGCTCCAGTTGGTCGCGGATCGCCGCATCGGACTCTTCGCGCGCCGGCCCGATGAACGAGCAGGTGTTGACCACGACCACCTCGGCATCGTCCGGGTCCCCGGTCACCAGGAGCCCGGCTTCGGCCATGCGCGCCAGGATCAGTTCGGAATCGATCAGATTGCGGGCGCAGCCCAGGTGAACCAGGGCGACCCGTGCGGGGACGTTCGCCGGTCGGCGGGCGCGCGTGGCGCGGGTGCGGGGGGAGCTTCGGCGCGGCATGGGGCCGAGGATTCTACCGGCCCCGGGCGGCGGCTCGGCCACCGCCCGGGCGGAGATCGTCGGTTGAGGGCGCCGCAGTCGGCGCCGTCAGCCCACGCTTTGGGCGATCCGCTCCCAGGCTTCCCGGTCGAGCAGGATGTCCCGGCGCTGGCCGCCCAGGTAGGGCCCGATCAGGCCGCGAGTCTGGAGCTGGTCGAGGATGTGCGTCGACTGCTCGAAGTCCAAGCCGTAGCGCTTTTGCAGCAGCGAAACGGCGACCCGGCCCTCCTGGATGAAGAGGCAGCCGGCTTCGAAGATGAGGCGTTCGCCGTCGGCCTCCAGGTCCACCCGGGTTTCGGGCTGGGGTTTGGCGCGTTTTTTGGTGCGCCGCGGCTCCTGGGCCGAGGCCCCATCGGCGCGGCGGGAACGCCCCTTCGCGCCGCCCGCCGGAGCGGGCACCGGTTCGAGCACGAAGTCCTTGGCCTGGGCCGACGGCCCTGGGCTGTTTGGCGACCCGCCGGCGGCGGGCTCTGGCGGCGATACCGCGGGGGGCGCCGCCGAGGATGCCGCCGCCGGCGGATCGTCGAACAGCCCGGGGCCGCCTGTGGGTTCCAGGTCGCTGCGTTCCCACAGGGCTCCTTCGCGGCGGGCCGCCTTGCCCTTGGGGGTCTTGGGTGCCTTGGCCTTGGGGGTCTCGATCGCGGGCTCTTCGGCCTCCTCGACCACTTCGGAAACGATCGGAGCCGGCGACTCGTCGAGCTCCTGCTCGCTCCCGTCGGCGTCCTCGGTTTCCTCCTCCGCGGCGAGGACCTCCAGCTCGTCCTCCTCGGCCTCGGCTTCGAGGAACTCCTCCTCGTCGACCTCCTCTTCGTCGGCTTCTTCTTCGTCGGCCTCCTCAAGCTCGGCCTCGTAGTCGTCCTCCTCGGCCTCTTCCTCCTCGGCGTCCTCGTCGAGCTCTTCCTCCAGCTCGGCTTCGATCGCCTCGGCCAGGTCGACTTCCCCCGGCTCTTCCGCTTCGCGCTCGTCGGCGACATCGACCTCGGCCTCGAGATCCGACTCGATCTCAGCCGGCTCCGCGGCCGTCTTGCCTTCGGGGTCGTCGAAGGTGCTGGCCAGGGCCGCGGCCTCCTCTTCCGCCAGGGCGCCTTCCGACCCGGCCAGGGGCCGCGCCGCGGGCCGTTCCCCGGTGGGGGCCGCGACCGGTCCGGCTTCGGACAGGGGGGGAGGAATCGTCAGGGTCCCGAGGTCCCGGGCACGGGCGCCGCCGACGACACCCGTGGGCAACGGGGGAGGCTCGGGGGCCGGCGGCGGCGTCGTGCCGATCGCGCGGGCCACGCCGGAGTCCTGTGCCCCGGGAGAGGACACCGGAGCGGGCAGCGGAGCGGACACCGGACCGGGAGTCGTGCTCGCCGTCCGCGCGGCAGCGGAATCCGCGTCCGCGGGCGCGGGACTGCCGGAGAGCGGCCGAGCGAGCGGGCGGACTCCGCCGACGCTGCCCTCGTGGTACTCCACCCCGTCGGTCTCGACCGGCCGCCCGGCGACCAGGATCTTGAGGGGCGCTTCGTCGCGATCCGATTCGGCGCGCTGGGCACCGAGGGGCCGAGCGGCGGAGGATTCCGCGAGGGGGGCGGCGGCGACGGGTCCGGGTTTGGCTGCCGGGGCTTCGGCGGCCTTCCCGAGGGATGCCGCCGGGAGCGGTGCCGCGGACGGCTCGACCGTGGGCGCAGCGCCCTTCGGCCTCACTCCGCCGGGGAGCCCGCCCTCGGAGCCCGCTCGCTGCGCGGGAGGTTCTCCTGCTCCGACCGCGGGGCGGACGGGGGCGACGGGTGCTTCGGCGGCGGGGCGTCCTCGATCGGACTGGGCGAGGCTGCCGAGAACCGCCGCTCCACCAGCGGGCGCAACAGTTCCCCGCGCGACGCCGGCAGCCAAATCCGGGTCAACGGACTGCCCCCCTGGGGCGGCCGCTGCTCGGGGCGCTCCTCCAGCCGCTGCACGCGGATGCGAACCTTGTCCTTGTCTCGACTCATGGGCCTCGTCGCGGCGACTTCCGGCGCGTCGGGCTGCGGGGACGACTTCGCGCTCCCCTGCCCCATCACCCCCGGACGCTTCGGAATCACTCGCACGCTCTCTCTTAGTCCTGCTTGCAACGGCAGAAACCGCGAACTTATGCACCGGAAGCTTCGGCAAAGACCGCCCAAAAGCCGCCGCCCCGCTGTAAGTAGCTGCCGCGAAGCAACTTAGGGCGAGTATCAGCGCTGCGACTCGCAACAGCCCCGAAGCGCCTTCGGGGGCCAACAGGCCCCCCAGCCAGCCCCCGGCGCCCGGAACGATCACCGCGGCCGCGAAGGGCAGGCCCAGGCAAGCGGCCCCAAAGGCGAGGGCCAGCGCCTGTCCCTGCACCGCGCGGCGGGCCAGGAACAGCCAAGCGCCCAGGATCGCCGCGAGCACCGCGCCGGTGAACAGCGGAGCCGCGCCCACGAATCCGATCGCCGCGACGACCGCCGCGGTGCTGGTGTTCGGTTCGTCCCCGCGACCGCCCAGGACCCAGTCGGTGCCGACCGAGCCGGCAGCGAAGGTGCCGAGGAGCAGCAGGCCCAAACCCGCCCCGTCGCGCAGGCGCAGCGCGCCCGAACCCGCCGCCGCGCGGCGACCCATCGTTTCGAACCCGTTACTCATCGTCGACTCCGACGCCGCTGGGGGCGCCTTGCATCCGTTCCCAATCCTCGAGGGTCAAGAGCACCTCGCGCGCCTTGCTGCCCTTGTGATCGCCGACGATGCCCTCGGCGGTCATCAGGTCCAAGAGGCGGGATGCGCGGGTGTAACCCACCCCCAGCGCACGCTGGAGGAGGCTGGCGGAACCGCGGCGCGACTTGAGGATCACGCGCACCGCTTCGTCCCACATATCGTCCTGTTCGGCGCCGCTCTGGCCGCCGCCGCCCGGGCCGCGCACTCCCGTGGCGGCCTGGATCAATTCCTGGCTGAAGGTCGGCGCGGACTCCTGGCAGACGAAGTCCACGATCGCCTCGATTTCGTGATCCTCGACCAGGGCGCCCTGGACGCGCTTGATCTGGCTCGACTGGGGCGGGTTGTAGAGCATGTCGCCCTGACCGAGCAGTTTTTCGGCCCCCACGTGGTCCAGGATCACGCGGCTGTCGACCTTGCTCGCCACCTGGAACGCGATGCGCGTCGGCAGGTTGCCCTTGAGCACCCCCGTGATCACGTCGGTGCTCGGCCGCTGGGTGGCCACGATCACGTGGATACCGACCGCGCGCGACTTTTGCGCCAAACGCGTGATCGCCATCTCGGCCTCCTTCTTGGAGGTCATCATCAGATCGGCCATCTCGTCGATGACGAGCACGATGTAGGGCACGTGGCGCGGGGTGCGTTCCTCGTGGAAGTCCTCCCCCAGCGCCTTGCGCAGGCCTTCTTCGCCCAGGTTGTTGTAACCCTTGATGTTGCGCACCCCGGCGTTCTTGAAGAGGTCGTAGCGCCCCTCCATCTTGTCGACCGCCCAGAGCAGCACGTTGGTGGCCTGCTTCATGTCGGTCACCACCGGCAGCATCAAGTGCGGCACGGCCGCGAACTGCTGCAACTCGACCATCTTGGGGTCGACCAGGATCATCTGCACGTCGTGGGGCGTGCGAGTCATCAGTAGGCTGGCCAGGATCGTGTTGATGCACACGGACTTGCCCGAACCGGTGGTGCCCGCGATCAAAAGGTGCGGGGCGCGCGCCAGGTCCTCAACGATGCTGTTGCCCTCCGCGTCCATGCCGAGGAAGAGCGGCAACGCAAAACGCTTGGTGTCGTAGGCCTCCTGGGTGATCAGCTCGCTGAAGCGCACGATGCGGCGCTTGGCGTTGGGCACCTCGATGCCGATGGTCGAACGCCCCGGGATCGGCGCGATGATGCGGATCGAACGCGCCCGCAGGGCCGCGGCGATCTCCTGGGAGAGCTGGGTCACCTTGTTGAGCCGCGTGCCCTGCTGGACCTCCAGCTCGAACATCGTGACCGCCGGACCGATCTTCGATCCGACCACCTGGGCCTCGACCCGGAACGAACGCAGGGCGGCTTCGAGCTTCTCGGCCTCGGACAAAAGGCCGCCGTCATCGCGCCCCGTGCGCACCGCCTCGGGCGGCTCCAAGAGCTCCATGGGCGGGTACTTCCAGGGTCCCGGCGGCGGTGTCGGCGGGTCGTAGACCGGCGGGCGCAGGGCGGGGGAAGAACGCCCCGCACCGGCCTTGGCCGGCCGGGGAGCTTCCGGCTCCTCCTCCTCTTCCTCCCAGTCCTCCTCCTCGGCCTCCTCCTCGTCCAGGTCGCCCTCGTCCTCGGCGTAGGCCTCGTCCTCCTCCCAGGTTTCCTCCTCGGCCTCCTCCTCGGACTCTTCTTCTTCGTCCTCGGCGGCCTCGTCCTCTTCCGCGTAGAGCTCCTCGGGCTCTTCGTCGGACTCGCCCTTGGCCGGCCGCCGACGGGGTTTCTTGGGCTGCTTGGCCGCGGGTTTCGGCACCAGCTCGACCTCCAGATCCGCGCCGCGCAGGAAGTCCCACCACGCCCGCCCAAGGCGCGCGAGCCACGCCCCCACCGCCTCCGCGGCCCCCTGTCCGGCCGAACGCCGCTCCCCGAGCCAAGCGGCGAAGGCCAAGAGGGCCGGATAGAAGGCCATCTCCGTGGCCAACATGAACGAGATCACGGCCACCGCGATCAGCAGCACCCAAAGGCCGGGTCCGCCGAACTTCTCCACCAGCAGCGGCTCCCCCGCCGCGCCCACCGGCGCCGGCCCGACCAGCTCCAGGGCAGCCCAGCCGCCGGGCCCATAGGGCAGGGTGTTGCTGGCGCCGCCCAGGCGTTCGACTTCCCGGGCGAACCCCTCCCCGAAGGCCAGTTGGAGCAAAAACGCCGTGGAGAACAGGAAACAGAGGCCGCCGAAGACGCGCAGGGTCGGCCAAACCACGTGTTTGCGCGCGATCAGCACCGCCCCCCAGGCCAGTCCCAGGAAAGCCAGCACGTAGCCCGCCCAGCCGACGGCCATCAGCACCCAACTGGCCAGGTAGTGCCCCACCTGTCCACCCCAGTTGCGCCCGGCCGCCTGGGGGTCGCCCAGGGGCACGTAGTAGGTGGCCATCGAGAGGCCAAGCCACAGGGCCAGCCCCACCAGCAGGAAACCGAGCACCTCGCGCCGGTGGTCCTCGGCCCGCTCCCCCAGGTCGCGCCCGATCACCAACCCAAAAAGCAGCGCCCCGGCACGCGCGAAGGGGCCCCGTTCGGCCCCACGCCGGGCGCCGCGCTTCTTCTTGGTGGAACGGGATCGGGTCGCCGCGCGGGCCATGGGCACAAAAAGGCACCGACAACGGGCCTTGGCCGGAGCCTAGCAGCGCCGCACAAGCCCACCCAAGGCGCCCGCCGAGGCGGCACCCCACCGGTCCCGACTCCGGGTTGCGGACTCCTAGCGGGGTCCGGACCCCCGATCAGAGGCCGGCGCCGAAGCCCTGGGAGCCGGAGCGGCTGGGGCGGTTGCCGGCGGTCGGCTTCGGGGCGTCGCCCTTGGCCGGGCGGCGGGACTTGGGCGCGCGGGAGGGCTTTTGGGGGCGGCGGGGGGTGCGTTCGAGCAGTTGCTCGGCTTCGCGGGCGCGGTCGGCGCCGCGGCGCTCGTGCTTTTGCTGCCCCTTCGATTCGGTCCGTGCGGAGCCACCCGACTTCGCGGGCTTGCCGGGAGCGGAACCGGAGGCGGAACCGCCGGCGTGGGCGGCGATGCGTTCGATCGGCGCGCCCAGGTGGCGTTCGATGGCGCGCACGGAGGCGGCCTCGTCCGGGGTCGCGAAGGTCAGGGCGCGGCCGGAGTGTTCCGCGCGGCCGGTGCGGCCGATGCGGTGGGTGTACGCCTCGGGGGTGGTCGGCAGGTCGAAGTTGACCACGTGGGAGACCAGCGCCACGTCGATGCCGCGGGCGGCGATGTCGGTGGCCACGAGCACGTCGAAGCGACCCTCGCGGAAACCGCCCATGGCGCGCTCGCGCTGGCTCTGGGAGAGGTTGCCCTGCAGGGCCACGGCGCGGTAGCCGTCGGCCACGAGGCGCATGGCCAAACGCTTGGCCCGGTGTTTGGTGCGCAGGAACACGATCCCGCGGGTGAAGTCCGGGGAGCGCAGCACCGCGTCCAGGGCGGCCTGTTTGTCGCCTTCGCGCACCAGTTGCAGGCGGTGTTCGATGGTCTCGGCCGGGCGCGCCACGGCCAGTTCGACCACGTGGGGATTGCGCAGGACCTCGTTGGCCAGCGAGCGGATCTCCCGCGGCATGGTGGCCGAGAAGAGCAGGTTTTGGCGCTTGGAGGGCAACTTCGCGAGGATCCGGCGGATGCTCGGCAAGAAGCCCATGTCGAACAGGTGATCGGCTTCGTCGAGCACCAGGGTCTCGACCGCCGCCAGGGAGCAGAGGCGCTGCTGCATCAAATCGAGCAGGCGCCCCGGGCAAGCCACGAGCACGTCCGGCTGGGCGTCCAAGGCGCGCACCTGGGCGCCCTGGGAGACACCGCCGAAAACCGCGGCCACGCGCAGGGGCGTGAAACGGCCGAGGCTTTGGAACTCGGCTTGGATCTGCAAGGCGAGTTCGCGGGTCGGCGCGATCACCAGGGCCGCCGGGCCGGTCAGACGGCGACCGGAACCCTTGGCCGCCGCGCGGCGCGCGAGCATGCGTTCGAGGATCGGCAGCGCGAAGGCCGCGGTTTTGCCGGTGCCGGTTTGGGCCAGCCCCAAAACATCGCGGCCGGCCAGGGCCGCGGGCAGGGTGTCGCGCTGCACGGGGCGCGTCTCAAGGAAGCCCATGGCTTCGATGGCGCGCTGCAAGGGAGCGGAGAGAGCGAAGGACGAAAAGCCGGTCGGAGCCGGCGGAGCGGATACGGAAATGGGAACCTACCGTTGTTCGGTGTGGAGGGGTCGAGGCCTCGCCTTGGCGCGCGCATCGGCGCGCCGAAAGGACGATCCCCGGATCGGTGGCAGTCCGCGGTCTCGGAGCAGCGAGCCGGGGAGCCCTGCTCCCAGGCCGGCGAGACCGCGCTCCGGTTCATGGCCGCGTCCTGCGGTCGACCGGGTGGAGGTCCGTCGTCGAGCGCTGCTGCCGAACCCCCTTGGGGGCCGTTTCGGCGGAGGGTGCCCCTGCCCCGGGCACCCGCGCCGGTCTCTGAGGTCGGCGCCGCGATCGATTTCAAGCGAAGACGATACGGGACTCTTCGGCGCAAGGCACGGAAAACCTCTGTTCTTTCCCTCGGAAGCGGTTCCGAGCGGGTCCGCCCGACTCCGTGTTCACCAGGATCCGTAGCGCAGCGCCTGGGCGACGTTCGTGACCGAACCGCCGCCAAAGGGCCCCGAGCGCATCCACGCCTGCACCCAGAGGGGGGCGCCGGGCGCTCCGACCAACGGCGGCAGCGCCGCGCTGACCGGTTGGCCGTGGCCGGCGGTTTGGACGAGCTGCACGGAAACCGCTGCCGCCGGCGCGATCCAGAGGGGATCGAGCCCGCTGAAATAACCCGGCAGGTACGCGGGCTCGGGGGACGCCGCGACCCAGAACCAGGCCCCGGCGGGCCCATGCACGTGCACCTCCCACGTGCCGCCGGGAACCTTCGGGCCCGTCACCCGCAGGTACGGTTCGGGATCGGGTAGCCACGCCACCCCGGGCGAAAACGCGAACGGGCTCAAAGTCACCCCGCTCGCCCGCACCGAACTGTTCGGGTCCGCGGTGATCGCAAGGGCGCTGGAAGCCACTTCGAACACATGCTGCGCGCCGCCCACCACACGCGCGTTCGACCCGGCAACCGCTAGGCCATCCCCGTGGGTGTCCGGGAATCCTTGGCCCAGCCCGCCCCACACCCTGCAGCCGGCCAAAGTGATCTGACTGCCCTCCCAAACTTCGATCCCAGCGCCTGCCGTGTAATCGGGAGCGACGAACTTGCACAGATCGGGATCGTTCAGCACCCAGCCTCCCCAAAAGGTGCAGTCGACGAACACAGCCTTCGAGCGCCGCAGTTCCACCCCGGGCGTACGCCAAAGGCCGAAGGCAGGCACGCAGGTGTCGCCACCGGCGAAATGGCTGCGGGAGACCACCAACTCCCCAACGTCCTCGAAGAACGTCGAAGAGTCGTACACCCCGGGCGCGGCCATGCTCCAAACCTCCATGGCGTCGATGACCCCGCGGCCCCAAACGTTGCGCACGGCCAGGGAGGAAGCCGAGAGGTCGGCAAGGGTGAAGTGCGGCACGTCGCGCACTTCCACCGGACCGACCCGGGAGGGCGAGCCGCTGACTCCCAGGACACTCAAGGCCTTGTCGAGGACGAAACCCGGATACGGACCGGGCGACACCAAAAGCGTGTCACCGTCCTGGACCTGGGGTGCGGCGATCGCTGCTTGGAGGTCGGCGAAGTCCGCGTCCGGATCCGCTCCGACCCGCCAAATGGACTTGCGCGCGCGCAGTTCCAGGGACACGGGAGGCGACACACCCGAGAGGGTGCCCTGGGGCGAAAAGCCCACCAGTGCGTGGTGGAGTTCGACTCCGGCCAGGGCCGGCGGAGTGCCCGCTGGAATTGCGATGGCGGGCGCGGCGATCCCATCCGCGCCGAGGGGCCCCACGCCGCCCTGGATGGGCGGCGGGCTGGGCTGGGAGGCCGTCAGCCAAAAGTAGGCATCGGGCACCAGGGAAAGGGTCCGCTCGGGGGGCAGCGGCAGGCCCGGGCGCGTGCCGCCGGCGCTTCCCAAGAGCCAGAAGTATCCGCCGACCATGGGCGGGCAGGTGGCCAGGCGCAGGCGCTGCACCCCGCCTAGGTCGACTCCGACGAAGGGGAGGTCCGCCCAACCGCTCCAGGGTGCGCCCAGGTCGTAGGCGAAGAGGCGCGCAGCCGCCGCGGACGGCGCTGATCCCCAGCCGACGAAGAGGTTGTCGCCGCCCAGGGCGAGTTGTGAGCCGTGGCCGGAACCCGCCGACACGGACTGCAGCTTGCCGGCGAAGGTCCAGCGCGTTCCCGAGCGGTCGAAGAGGTACGCCGCGCCCGAGAGAGAGCTGCTCGTGCTGGGCGCGCCGACGATCAACCGGTCGCCTTCGAGGGCGACCCGCGCTGCGAAGTCGAGGTGCTGGAAGGTTTCAGGCGAGTGCAGCTCGGCTTCGAGTGTGAACCCGCCCGCTTCCCGCCGCCAGACGGTCACGCGCCGCTGGCCGGGAGCCGCGGCGGCGAGCCGATCGCCGTGGAGGGCGAGGTTCGAGCCAAACAGCGCTCCGCCGGCCGGGCCCTCGATTTTCTGGACGACCGGCCAAGCCCCTAGCGCGCGCACGTAGACGTAAACAGCGCCCGCGTCGGCGGCGGGTTGATCGTGGTACGGGGAGCCGACGGCCAAGAGATCTCCGGCGAGCGCCACGGAAGCCCCGAAACGGTCGCCGGCCGCTCCGCCATCGGGATGCAGCACGAGCGCCTCGCTCCAGGTGTTCCCGCCGCTGCGTTGGTAGAGATGCACCCGTCCGGTGGCGACGCCGGCCGGACTCAAAGCCTGCTGAGCCCCCACACCGAGCCAATCACCGTCCAAGGCGAGGGAGCTCCCGAACCCCTGGCCGGATGAGGCGTCGCCGGGCGTCAAGAGCGCCGTCGGTGTCCAGCCGCCCTGGTCCCGGGCGTAGAGGTGGACGGCCAGCGGCGGTCCCCATGCGCCGACTGCGAGTTGATCGCCGTCGACCGCCAGGGCCGAACCGAAACCGGACCCCGTCGGCTCGAGTGTGCCGCGTCGGACCCACTGACCTCCGACGCGCTCGAAGTGGTCCACGCGGCTGTGGGCCGAAGCCCAATCAAAAACCCGCCGCCGCACCAGCAAGGTCTCGCCGTCGGTGGCGAGGGTGCCCCCGAAGTAGGTCGCTACGACGCCGCCAAGCACCTGCTCCGCGCATTGCTGAGCGTCGAGCGGCGGCGCGGACGCGCCGAGCGCGAAACAAGAGGCCACGAAAAACGTCGAGACACCCCTCTGAACCATGACCAGGGTCTCCTGGGGCCCGGGCGAGGACCCCTTGCCGGCGACAGCGAAGAAAAGCGGAGGCTGCTGCGGCCACCGCGAACCTCCAGTCTAAGTCGGATCTCTCACGGCAAACGCCGACTCGCGTCCCGATCGTGCCAAGCCGCGGGCAAAGTCCGCAGCTAGCGCGAGCGTCCGCCTGGGAAAGTCCGCGCTATCGAGCGGAGAAAGCGTTTCCATGCGCCAAGGCGCGCACCTCGGGCGCCAGGTCCCGGGCCCAATAGGCGGCGGCCAAACCGTGGCCGCGGGCATTGGGGTGGCGGTCGTGGCGATGGGCGTGCAGTTCCCGGGCGCGTTCGCCCCGCAGGGGCTCAAACAGGTGCAGGAAGGGCAGATCGATTTGGGCGCAGAAGGCCGCCAGGCGCTGCGCCTCCTCGAAGAAGGGATAGCCGTCGTCGAGACGCGTGAGCGTCGGGAACTTGGCCACCCTCATGGGGACACCGCGCGCTTCGGCTTCCCGGGCGGCACCCAGTAGGGAGCGGCAGACGAGCACGAATCCCGGGGAATCCGCGGACCAATCCCGGCGATAACTCTGGACCAGGGCTTCGGCTTGCAGGCGTGTGTAGATTTGGTGCGCGACGGTGTCGGCCAGCAGCGAACGGCGGCGCACGGCCATGATCCGATTGGCCCACGGGTCGGACAGTTCCCCCTCGGTCCAGCGTCCCGAAGTCAGGCGCATGCGCTGCAACCGGCGCTGGGCGGGCAGTTGCCCCCAGTCCGGGGGATGCTGGATGTTGCGCCCGGAGGCATCGGGAATCGTCACGCACCAAAGCAACAGGTCCGGCTCGAACGCCCACAGGCGGTAGCGCAAGAGGGCCAGTTGCTGGCTCGTGTTGGTCGCTTCGACCCCGCAGTTGAGCACCTCCAGGTCGAGCTCCGGCAGAAGCGCGCGCAGCTCCCGCTCCAGTTGCTTCGCCAGGGTGTCCTCCAGATCCACGCCGGTGCCGTAGACCACCGAGTCGCCGATCAGCGCGATGCGGATGCGCCCGGGCGGCTTCGGCAGCTCGACGGGCCGATCCCGCAGGCCC
>JBJHAV010000053.1:0-17591 GCA_050480685.1 Planctomycetaceae bacterium
GGCATCCGCCGGCTCGTTAGCAGACGCAAGGGGGGTGGAGTGGGAGCCTGGCACCGTCCCCACCCACGCGGGTCAGGGGCGCAGCGCGCTGGCGACGAGCACGTCTCCGTCCGGGTCGCCCGAGCCGCGCGCGGCGAAGGCGATGCCGCGGGCGAGCAGCCGCAGCTTGCGCCACCCGGCAAGGGGCGCGCCCGCGTCACCAAAGCCAGTCATCGCGAGTTCCGCGAAGCCCGCATCCCCGATCGCGTCGCGCAGCCACCAGGGGCTGATCGGGGTGATATGTCCGAGGCTGCGCCGGTCACTGTCCGTAAACCACTGAAAACGACCGGTGGCCACAAAACGCGCCTTGGAAGCCGGACTGGCGATGTTCGGCGTGGTCACGAACAGCCGACCGCCCGGGCGCAGCAATTCGAAGGCGCGGCGCAGGCAGCGCCTGGGGTTTTCCAGGTGCTCCAAAATCTCGACGGCGAACACCGCGTCGTAGCGGGCCTCCTCGCCGGGCAAAATCGTCTCGTCCAGATCCGTCGGCACAAAACGCACCGCGGCGCCCGCCTGGAAGTTTTCCGCGACCAGATCGCAGGCGGTCACCTGATAACCGACGTCCGCCAGCCGCAAGGCAAAGGCCCCGGTGCCCGATCCGAGGTCGACCACCCGAGCTCCCGCCGGAAGCTGCTCACCGGCCGACCGGGCCACATGGGGATGCAATCCGGGCGCCGCAAAAATGCGCAGGCCCCGATACTCGCTATCGCCGGCGGAATCGGCCCTACCTTCGAAGGCCGTGCGCCGCGGCCGTGCCGCTTCCCCGTCCGTTGTCTCCACGGGCCAGAGTCTACCTTCCGCGCGACGAGCGCCGGCGGCAGTGGGTCCGGGCCGTGGAGTCGGCCGCACTTGCCAAGCGGAACCGGTTAGAAAAAGGCGCCGACCTGGGGAGCGGTGATCAATTCCAGGCGAACTTCTCCGCCGGCTCCATCCGCGACGCGCAACAAGCCGACTCCTTGGGCGTACCAGAAGGTCTCGATCAGGTCGCCGCTCGCCACGTCGCGCACTTCCACCCGCGCCGCCCCCGGGAAGGTCCCGGCGGGCACGGTCACGGCTTCGAAGGCGGCCAGGCGCCGCTCGGCGGGACCGCTGAACCGGGGATCCGGGGGTGCCGGCCAAACCTTGCCCAGTTCGAGCACCGGCGGCAGCAAGCTGTGGAGTTGAAGGTCGATTTCGACCCGGGCACCGACCCCGACCTGGGCGACACGCGGGCCGATCTCGGGCAACTCTCCGTCCAAGGTCCACTGCCAGGCCGGGAAGAGGAAGCCGGTCAGCGGGCTGACGTAGGCCGCGGATAGGGGCAGCACGTTCGCGCTGGCCGTCAGGCCCGAACCATCCGCGTAGACCGCCTGGGTGCCCGGGATGAGCGGCAAGTGCCAGCCCGCCTTGGCGAAGTCGACCCCGGCCAGAAACTGGGTTTTGTAGGGAGAACTCTGCACACCGGCCTTCGAGACGATCAGCTCCAACTGGTAGGAACCTTCTTGCAGTGGCGTGTCGTAGACCACCGTGTAGATGCTCTGGACCTGGTTACTGACCTCCTCGAAGAGTTCCGCGATGCTCTCGAAGGTCTGGCCCAGGTAGACGTTTTGGGGTCCCGCGATCAGGGCCAACTCGGCCGGATCCGCATCGGCGATGCCGATCGCGAAGGCCAGACGGGGTGAAGCGTCCAACTCGGCCAGGACCGCGGCCTTCGACCCGGGCTTGCTGCCCTCCTCGATGCCGTCCGAGAAGATCACCAGGATGTCGTTCTTGTCCGGATCGTCCTCCAGGGCCAGGAGCACACACTGGAAGAGGGCCGTGCCCTTGTCCTCGATCAGGCTGGGGGCGATTTTTTGCTGGATGTCGAACTGGGGCAGGTTGCCGGTTTCGGGCGCGGGCATCCAAACGCCGTTGATCGCCTGATAGCTGCCGATGCGTTCGGTCTTCGAACTGACGGAAAACCGGTAGAGGTTCAACCTGCGGGCGCTGCTCGCCAGGGCGGTCACGAAGTCGATCGAAGCCTGGCGCAGGAGCTCGACGTTTTGGGGCGTCGGCGTGCCGTCCGGAGCAAAGGCGATGCTGGCGGAGTTGTCGAGCAGTAGCGAGACCTCAAGCTTCGCCAACTGCTCGGTCGGGACCACCGAGTTCTCCACCGTCGAGGCCCCGCCGTCGCGGATGAAGAGGAAGTTTTGGGGGCCGAGGCCCAGCACGGGGCCGCCGCCGCTGGTGCTGGCCCGGAAACGCAAGAGGTGGTTCGTGCGCACATCCACCAGGGGCCGGGTCAGGAAGGTGTACTCCTCCAGGACCTGCAGGCTGATGCTGGGGCCCGTGGCCGGGTTGCCGCCGCCTCCACCGCCTCCGCCGCCGCCGCCGCCGGTTCCTCCGCCGGAGCCTCCGCCCCCTCCCAGGCCGAGCCCCGATCCGTTGCCATTGCCCACGGAACAGGCGGCCAAGGGCAGAGCCAGGGCCAAGGACCAGGCCCAGACCATCGGGCGGAGCTTGGACGGACGGGGGCGAGGGGACGCGGAATCGGAGCGGACCATGGCGGCGGAGGGAGCGGCGGGCGAATCGGTGGGATCCCAAGCGGAGGGAATCCTCTAGTCACCCGAGCCTAGGTCCCCCGGGGTGCGCCGCGGCGGGCCGCCGCCGGTGTGGTCCCGCCACCGGGCCCGAGGTTCAGGACCCGGGAGCGCGCCGCGGCCTCGGACGGACCGCCAGGTCCTGGGGCGGCCAGTGCTGTCGCCCGTGGTTCGCGTCCGCCGCCGCCCGCAGGGTCAGGTGCGGGTCGAGCAAGTGCGGCCGAGCCAGGGCGCACAGGTCCGCGCGTCCGGCCGCCAGGATCGTGTTCACGTGATCCGGACCCTGGATGGCCCCCACGGCGAGGACCGGCAGACCCACTTCGTGGCGAATCCGTTCGGCGAAGGGCACCTGGTACATGCGCCCGTACACCGGTTTGGATTCGGGCGTGTTGCCGGCGCTCGAAACGTCGATCAAATCGCATCCGCGTCCGGCCAGTTCGCGCGCGAGCGCCACCGATTCGTCCAAGGTCGTGCCGGCTCCGGCGCGCTCCTCCAACCAATCGGTGGCCGAAATGCGCACGGCCAGGGGTTTGCGCTCGGGCCAAACCGCGCGCACCGCGTCGAACACCTCCAGGGGAAAGCGCATGCGGTTTTCCAGGGATCCGCCGTACTCGTCCGCGCGCCGATTGGCGGCCGGGGAGAGGAAACTCGACAGCAAGTATCCGTGGGCCATGTGCAGCTCGACCAGATCGAAGTCGAGTTCGTCGGCCCATTGGGTCGCGCGCACGAACTCGGCGATCACCCGCTGCATGTCCACGCGGTCCATCTCCCGGGGCACCGGCCATCCGGGCCGGAAGGGCTCGGGGGAAGGCCCGATGGCCTGCCATGCGTCCGGACCCTCGAGTGGGCGATCGCCCTCCCACGGGCGACTGAAGGAGGCCTTGCGGCCCGCGTGGGCCAATTGGATGCCTAGGGCGCCTTTGCCGTGGGCGCGCCCGAAGGCCACGATCCGCCGCCAGGCTTCCAGGTGTGCGGGATCGTAGAGACCCGCGCAGCCGTGGGTGATACGGCCTTCGGCGCTGACGTCGGTCATTTCCGTAAGCACGAGCCCGGCCCCGCCCACGATGCGCGCGCCCAAGTGCACCAGGTGCCAATCGTTCACGGCGCCGTCGACCGCCGAGTACTGGCACATGGGCGAGACCACCACGCGGTTCGCGAGGGTCAGCCCGCGCAGGGTCAGCGGCGTGAACATGGGCGGCGGCAGCTCGCCGTCGGCTTCGGGCGCCTGGCCGTTTTCGGCAGCAAACGCTTCACCTGCCCGGCGCACCAACTCGGGGTCGCGGCGGCGCAGGTTCTCCCAGGTGATGCGCTTGGAACGCGTCATCAGGTTGAAGGTGAAACGCTCGGGCGACTGCCCCAAGTAGCGCCGCGCGTTCTCGAACCACTCCAGGCTGGTCTGCGCGGCCTTTTGGATCTTGAGTGTCTCCACGTAGCGCGCTTCCTGGTAGGTCTCCAGGGCGCGGGGAACACACTCCTCGGGAGGCCCGTCGCCGCTTGCGCGAAACGCCTCGGCCAGGGCGATCGCGTCCTCCATGGCGAGTTTGGTGCCGGAGCCGATGGAAAAGTGCGCGCTGTGGGCCGCATCGCCCAAGAGAACCACCTTGCCGTCGTGCCAACGCTCGCAGCTCACGTTGGGAAAACGCCGCCAAATCGAACGATTCGCCAGCAGCCGGTGGCCGTCCAAATGTTCAGCGCAGAGTTTTTCGCAGTAGGCCACGGTGGCCGCGTCGTCGGCCCCTTCGAGACCGGCCCGGTGCCAGGTGTCGTCGTGGGTTTCGACGATCCAGGTGCCGACTCCCAAGTCCGGCCGGCTCGGATCCGGTCGGCGGAACGGGTAGGCGTGGATCATCCACAGCCCGTGTTCGTTCTCCAGGAACAGGAAGGTGAAGGCCCCCAGGGGTTTGGTCGTGCCGAGCCAAGTGAATCGACAGGAGCGCCAATCGAGGCTCGGCCGGAAGGCCGCCGCGCGGCTCTCGCGGGTGGGCGAGTGGATGCCGTCCGCCGCCACCACCAAATCGGCTTCGCGCTCCAGGGCGCGCGTGTCGACCTCCTCCTGGAAGCGCAGCTCCACGCCCAGTTCGCGACAGCGTTCGTGCAGGATCTGCAAGAGGCTCACCCGCGCCAGGCCGCTGAAGCCGTGCCCGCTGGAGCGCACCCGGCTGCCCCGGTAGTGGGTGTCGATCGCGTCCCAGTGGATGAAATCGCGCCGGATCGCGGCGTAACTCTCCGGATCCGCCTCGCCGAAGTTGCCCAGGGTTTCGTCAGAAAAGACCACCCCCCAGCCGAAGGTGTCGTCGGGGCGATTGCGCTCGAAGACCCGGATGCGGGCCTCGGGGCGCTGTTTTTTCATCAGGATGGCGAAGTAGAGCCCCGCGGGGCCTCCGCCGACACAGTCGATCCTCATGGTGTGGGTGGCCCCGGGCGGGGCGCGCCGGATTCTATCGGGAGGGGGCCTTCCCTGCCGATACTGACCCGATGTCGCGCGCCACTCCCGAGCAAGACCGGTTGGCCGCCGAGGCCGAGCGCCGGGGCCGAAGCACCTACGCCGATCCGCGAACCGGGCTCCAGGTCTTCACCCCGGCCGCCCTGCGGGCCCGGGGTGAGTGCTGCGGAAACGGATGCCGCCACTGCCCCTTCGAAGTCGACCCCGAGGCGGCCGGAGCCACGACCCCGTCGGATCCCGCACGGGAATCAGCGGCCGAGCACAATTCTGGGCGGTAAGGGCTGTCCCTCGGGCACGAAGCGCAGGGAGAGTGAGTTCACGCAGTGACGCACGTTTTTCGGGGTGAAACGCTCACCCTCGAAGACGTGGCCCAGGTGACCGTCGCAGTTCGCGCACAGGATCTCGATGCGCCGCCCGTCCGCGTCCACCTCGCGGCGCACGGCGCCCTCCAACTCATCGTCGAAGGAGGGCCAGCCGCAGCGGGAGTCGAACTTGTCGTCGGAGCGATACAGCGCCTGATTGCACTGGCGGCAAAGGAAGGTGCCGGCCGCCTTGTGACCGTTGTACTCCCCGCTGAAGGGCCGTTCGGTGCCCTTGTTGAGCAGGATGTGCTCTTCCTCGGGAGTGAGAGGGTTGTAGCTGTCGGCCATGAGCGTCTCCTGGGCGGCCGAACCTTGCGGCAGTGCGCCCTCGGCGTAGGGATCTTCGCCCGAGGAGGCAGGTTGCAGTTCGCTCAGGCAACCCGGCGAAAACAGCATCGCCAGGGCCAGCAACAAAGCCGAGCAGCAAAGGGGTGTCCGCGCCATGCTCTCCATCCTAGGCCGCCGGCGCCACACGGACAGCCCCCAAGGGCTAGACTCGGCGCATGCAGGTCGGAAAGGAGTTGGCAAAGCGTTCGCGCGCCTGGAGTCGGGCCCTGGCCGGGTTGGAGTTCGGTGCCCCCGTGGCGGTCACCTACGCACCATTGACCTACGCCCGAGAACCCTGGGAAAGCTACCTGGAGCGCTACGCGCGCCGTGGAGTCGAAACTCTGCTCCTGGGCATGAACCCCGGCCCCTTCGGCATGGTCCAGACCGGTGTGCCCTTCGGCGAAGTGAACGCGGTGCGCGAGTACCTGGGCCTTGCGGGCAAGGTCGGCCGGCCGACACACACGCACCCCAAACGCCCGGTGGAGGGATTTGCTTGCCGCCGCAGCGAGGTTTCGGGCAAACGCCTGTGGGCTTGGGCCAAGGGCCGCCACTCGGACGCGAACCACTTCTTCGCGCGATTCTTCGTGTGGAATTGGTGCCCGCTGGCCTTCGTCTCCGAAACCGGCGCCAACCTGACCCCGGACAAGTTGCCCGCCGCCCAGCGCGCTCCCCTCGAAGCCCTCTGCGACGCCGCCCTCGCGGACTGCATCGCCGCGCTCGCGCCCAAACGCCTGGTCGGCGTCGGAGGTTTCGCCCAGGCCCGCTTGGAGCGTGTCGCGGCGGCCCAGGGCCTCGACCTGCCCATCGGCCGCATCCCCCACCCCAGCCCCGCCAGCCCCCTCGCCAACCGCGGCTGGGAACCGCAAGTCGAAGCCGCCCTCGCCGCCTTCAACTCTTGAGCATCGGCCCGAGGGTGCGCCCGGAACGGGCGGTTCACGGGCCTCCGGCCCGCTCGATTCCCACTGCATTCTTCTCCCTACCGCACCACGCCCTCGCTCCTCCAGAGCGCCACCTCTTCCGACGAGTAGCCGAGTTCCATGAGCACCTCCTCCGTGTCCGCGCCCACGGCTCTCGCCGAGCCCTGGACGCAGCCCGGGGTGCGCGCGAATCGGGGCGCAGGCGCGGGCTGGGGCACTCCCTCGCGTTCCAACAAAACGCCGCGCGCCGCCATGTGTGGGTGGTTCAAAACCTCTTCCGGCTCCAGCACAGGCGCAAAACACACGTCGCTGCCCTCGAGCAAGTCGCACCACTCGGCGCGCGTTCGCTGGGCAAACACCTCGGCGAAAACCGCGCTCCACGCCGGCCACTGGCTGGAATCCCGAAGCGCCCGTGCCCCGGGATCCTCGAGTCCGAGCGCGTCCAAGAGACGCACATAAAAGCGCTCCTCGATCGCCGCGACACTGACGAAACGCCCATCGGCCGTTTCGTAGGTGCGATAGAAGTGAGATCCTCCGTCCAGAAGGTTGGTACCCCTGGGACCGGTCTCGAACCCGGCGGCCCGCAGCCCGAAGTGAAAGGTCATCAGCGAAGCCACACAATCCACCATCGCGACTTCGACCACTTGACCGCGCCCGGATTGGCGCGCCTCCAAGAGCGCGGCCACGATACCGAGCGCTAGATAACTGCCACCTCCGCCAAAATCGGCCAGCAGGTTCAAGGGAGGAACCGGGGGGCCATCGCGCGGTCCCATGGTGGCCCCTGCGCCCGCCAGGGAGATGAAGTTCAGGTCATGGCCGGGCGCGCCCGAAAGTGGACCCGCTTGCCCCCAACCGGTCACTCGCCCGTAGACCAGTTCCGGGGTCCGGCGAAGACACGGCTCCGGTCCCAAGCCCAGACGTTCCATCACGCCGGGCCGGAAACCCTCGATCACGGCGGCCGATCGGGCGACCATCTCCTGGGCGAGGGCCAACCCTTCCGCGCGCTTGAGGTCGATCGCGACGGATCGGCGACTGCGCTCCAGGAGGGCAAAACGGGGCTCGAGGGGGATGCGGTCCACGGGATCCACGACGGGATGCACGCGCACGATGTCTGCGCCCATTTCGGCCAGCAGCAAAGCCGCCATGGGCGCGGGCCCGATGCCCGCGAACTCCACCATCCGGTAACCCTTCAACGGACCGCTTGCGCTTCCGGTTGGGCTCCCTGCAAACGCCGGTTCCCCTTTCGCGTCGAATGACATCAGTTGGATCCCCCCTCGTGCTTCGTCTTCCCGTCGCCTGAGGATTGGCTAGCTTCCGCCGCAGCATGGGCCGCGGCCAACTTGGCCGCGAAGCGTTCTTCGCTGCGTGAACGCTTCAACAATCCGGAGGGCAAATTGCGCGTCAACCACAGCGCCAGGGCCCAAACCCTCGGGATGTGCACATGATCCTTGCCCGCCAACATCGCCCGATGGATGCGTGCGCCTGCACGGTCTGGCTGTATCCAGCGCAGATAGCGCGGCAGGTACGCCGTCATGGGACTGTCCACGAAACACGGCAGCACCGTCAGCACGGGGATACCCGAACGATGCAGGCGTGCACGCAATCCCTCGCAGTAGACCGCCAGCATGGCCTTTGCGGCTCCGTAGGTGTAGGTGCTACGCCGACCGCGGACACCGGCGCCGGAGCCGATCACAGCGAGGGTTCCGTGGCCCTGGCGCTCGAGCTTGAGGGCAACCTGCTGCGCCAACAAAACGGCACTCGTTCCGTTGACTGCCAGACTCCGCAGGAGCTGCTCCGCGTCCTGTTCCGTGCCCGCTTGGTCTGGCATCGCGCCATGGGCGATCAGTACGCCGTCCCAGGTGGGCAGAACCGCTTCCACGGCCGCCAGGGTGTCGGGCAACGTCTCGAGCCGTTCCGCCTCGAATCCCAAACGATGCACCTCAGCGGCACCCAGCAACAGCAGCTCCTGCGCCAGCATCTCCGAGCGCTGAACGTTCCGCGCCACAAGGACCAACTCCGCACCTTGTCGCGCAAAACACCGCGCCGTTCCACTTGCGATCGCGGACGTCGCTCCGAACACCACGACGCGGCGCATGGGTGGTTTCATGCGCTCACCCGCTGCCAGAAGCGCGACACAAAACGCGGATCCACATGTCGAGCAAACTCCTCCCAACGCGGAAACGAACGCCGGAACATCTCGGCAGGCATGCGGGCATCCTTGGCCGGGTAGAGCCGACCGCCAAACTCAGCGACGATGCTGTCCAAGTCCGCCAGTAGGTTCAGGGTTCCTTGCCCGGCGTTGTTGAATCCCGTCACGATCGACACACCCGGACCCTGAAACGACAGCATGCCCGGGGACCGCAACTCTCCAAAGCGCTTGAGCACCGTCACGAGTGAGGGTTGCTCTCGATCCGCGGCTCGGGCCAGGAGCCGGGGAATGGCCACGGCCGCGTGCTGCATGGGAATGAGTGCGTGATGGGCATAGACCCCTCGGCGCCCGTACATGCGGTTCGAAGGGTGCATGTCATCCTGTGGGAACAGAAACTTCGTGTACGGCCAGGCTGTCGGCCGGGCGCCCCGGGAGGAGGCGGCAAGAAAGTACGCCCGGTTGAACCACCGCATCGGACCGGGTCTCAGGACCCAGGCGGGCAACCATCGCGCGAGCGTGGGGCGGCGCGCGACCGAACCGGCATCGGGACCGCGTTCACTTTGCCCCGCGTGGTCCCCGGCGATTCGCACGCAGTGCTCTCCCGGCTCACCGCCACGCAGGGTGTCGACCCACCACAGTTCGTACTCCTCTGCTCCGTCTTCGGACCGCTCCTCGATCAGACCTTGCCACCCGATCCTCCGCTCGCGAGTCCCCATGAAGTGTGCCGACTCCACCGACCGCAGTCGGATCGTTGCGTTCACGATCAAGCCGGTCAGGCCGAGACCGCCGATGGTCGCGTGGAAGAGCTCGGGACGCGCGTCCGCGCTCAGCTCCAGGACTTCCCCACAGGAGCGCATCAGGGTGATCCTCTCCACCCAACACCCGAAATTGCCGACCCTGTGCTGGTTCTTGCCGTGCACGTCATGGGCAATCGCCCCCCCGACCGTCACAGCCCGAGTTCCGGGGCAGACAGGAAGAAACCAACCCTGCGAGACAACAATGTCGAGGATCTGCTCGAGGCGTACCCCGGACTCGCAGGTGACGATCCCCCGATCCACATCGAAGTTCAAGATGCGATCGAGGGTTGCGGTCGACAGCACGGTGCCCCCGGGGGAAACGCACGTGTCGCCGTAGGTTCTGCCCGAACCGAACGGCAGCAAATGGCCTTCGCCGCCCAGGGCCGACGACAAATCACCCGCACCGAGCCTTCGCACGGCCCTTGGACCGGTCAACGGCAACCTTGACCAAGAACCGAACGTTCCCGCGCGGGGGCTCTCCCCGAAAGCCTTCACCGGATTCATCGAACGCCCCCGGTGCGGGGAGACCCGCCGACCAACCGGCCACGCAGCACACCCCAGGCCCACAGAACGCTCGCCATGCCGAAGAACACCTGGGGAAGCCAACTGAAACGCACCCAGCGCTCCAGCCGCATCTCCACCACGCGGGACGAAGCGGGCAGATGGATGGCCTGGAAGACGTTGTTCACGGGCACAACCGGCACGGGCTCCCCGTCCACCCATGCTTTCCAGTGCGGGTGAATCCGCTGGCTGACGACGAGCCAGTGCGGATCCGGTCGCGGAGCAATCTGGATCCAAACGCGATCGGCCAACCGGGGCTGCTGCGCATGCACCGCCGACCCGGCCTGCAAACCGCCCTCTGCCACACGCGCGCCGGCGACCTGCATGACGATAGCGGACGTCGGCAATAGCCGGGCCCAGGGCCCCGCATTGCGCACGCGCGTCAGGTGCACACCTCTCACGTCCCCGGCCGCCTGGAACCGCTGCTCATCCAGATCAGGCAGCGGGTCGCGCGACAGCAGCACTGCGATGGAACTCAAGCTCAGGAACGCTTGGTGCGCGACCGCCTCGGGACGCAGCCCCCGGAACCTGCGGTCATAGACGTTTGTGCTGTACGCTTCGCCGCCAAACCGCCGCGTGGTCTCGGAGAAGGCCTGCGACACGAGATGGTCATAACTGTGCACACTCGTCAGTCCGAGCAGGATCTCCTGGTTGGGTTCCAAAAGGCGATTGCCCTCCGGTCTGGGCCCGACCCAAGCGAAGCGCGTTTCTTCACCGGTCAGCGCTCGGATGCGTTCGACCAGCGGTGAGTCGGTCTGGATGTCGCCACGGCCCTGCCAAAAGATCAATCGCCCACTGCTGCTGACGGCGGTGACCGCGAGCAGGGCAATCAACAGCCCTCCCCGTGGGCGCCAGCAAAACACCAAAAGGCCGGCTCCCAGGGCGATGGGCAACCACAGGTACACCAGGGTCAAGGGTTTTTGGATCCAGCTCCCCAGAGCCACCGCGGCCAAGAGCGGCGCACTGGCCAGTCCTATCCGGACCCATCTCGCGCATTTGCCAGCGCGCAGCGCGGTGTCCGCTCCGAAGGCGGCCAGGATCATGAGAGGCACCATGCCACCATAGATGGCCGGCCACTCGGACAGGAAGAGACCAATCCAACGCAAGGCCCGCGTCACCGTGGAGGAAAGATCCGCAAGGATTGCCGTGGACGCCCACACGACGAGTAGGCCGGCTGCCAGTCGCTGTCGCCACAGCAGCCCAAGGACCGCCAAGCCCGCGAACAACGGCGTCAACGTCGTGGTCGCACGCCCTCCCTCCTCGGGCCACGGCCACGCCACGAGTCCGAATAGGGTGCGGTGACGCTCGATCCCCTGCGCGGACATCGGCGCGCTCAGCGCCGTGTACCCAGCGCGGGCCGATTGCTTCCAGTCCACAAAGAGGTCGAGGTAGACGGGCAGGACACACACAATCCCAAGCATCGCCGCCCCGGTGAAGGCGGCCCAGGCCGCCTGCTTCGCTCGCCGAGAAGGGCACTGGGAAGACGTCCGAACGACGATCCAGCCCAAAACACCCCATCCCAGCAGGATGGTGTGCTGAAGAAACCCCAGGAGCAGGATCGAGTACACGGCGAAGGCGATGCCCAGCCAGCACCACACGCTCGGCCTCCGCAGCCAGCACTCCACGCCGTAGAGTGCGGCAAAGGTCCAGCAGAATCCCCACTGGATCAGCGGCACGATCTGCCATCCGCCGAAGACGGGACCGAAGGAGAGTCCAGCCGCTCCCAGCAAGCAGGCTGCAGCATGCAGCCCAAGTGCCCTCAGGAACAGGTAGGCAAAGAGCCCCGTACCCCAAACCGCGGCGAGCGACCAGAAGGTGTAGTAACGGAAGGCGTCGGACGTAACCTTGCCGAGAACATGTCCAACGGGATGCGCCGGGCCGAAGCCGCTCGGGAAGAGCGGGCGGCCTAGGCCGTTGTGAGGATTCCAGGTGGCGATCCAACCGGCATGTGGCACCGAGAGATGGGCGTGCATCTCGGGCACGTACAGATTGGTTTGGTCCGCGAAGAGCCGCGAAACTTCGCGCAGCTCACCCGTTTGCTCTCCGACTTCGACAGCGTTCCCATGGGGGTAAAGAACCCGCCCCTGCGCCAGGGCCGGCCAGGCCATCCAGGTCAATCCGAGAAGCAGTAGAGCGAAACATAGCCCATGGTGACTCGCGCGATTCGTGAGGCCTCGCGTGCCCTGACCGTAATCCATGGACTCTCGATGGAGCTCAGGACCGTTCTCTCCTGGATGCTTGCGCGTCCGATTCATCGGGTGGAAGATGCCGTGCGTTGAAGTCGCCAGCCGATCCGCTGCATCTTTCGGTCGTCGTGCCTGTTTTCGGCGGGCACGCCGGATTGTTCGACTTGGCCGAACGGTCGCGTCGCGCACTGGGTCCCCTGACCGGAGAATTTGAGTTCATCGCAGTCAGCGATGGGGCTGGACACGCTGCGAGCACCGCGCTTCGCGCGCTGTGCGGCACCTACCCTTGGGCTCGCGGCATCGAACTCGAAACGCGAGTTGGGCAGCACCTGGCGACCCTCGCGGGCCTGAGAGCCGCCCGACTGGATTGGGTAGCGACTATCGACGATGACCTTCAGCACCCCCCTGAGCAACTTGCGCGCCTGATCGGTGCCATCGAGCCCCAGGTCGACCTGATCTACGGGGCCGGCAGCTATCCCGACCAAACATGGCTGCGGCGCTCTGCGGCGAACTGCGCCCGCATACTCCTTGCCTTGCGGGTAGGTCACCCGGCCATGCTCCGCGCCAGTTCCATGCGCTTGCTGCGGCGGGATCTGCGTGATTCGCTCGATGGAGTGAACGCTGCTGCTCCGGTGCTCGACGTAGCCCTTGGATGCGGAGCGCGCGAGGTGCGCAGTGTTCCCGTGCTCTTTTCTCCGCGCGAGGGAGGAACCTCGGGATACGGGTGGAGCGCCGCGGCGAAGTTGTTCACCGCAGTCTTGCGCGCACCGCGGCAGGCAAAGCGCCCCTCCACGGATGGCTCCACCGGCCCATCGCCCTACGCGATCGCGATGGAGCATGGCGGTCCCTGCAAGGATCCTCCCGATGCGGCATGACCGTATGCCGCGAATGGATTGAGCGGCGGACCCGGCAGCTCGTAGCGAACCCACTGCGGCTGTTCTTCGACCAAGGCGAAGCCCAGCCGCTCTACGGTTCGCCGCCCTGGGCGGTGCTTCGGATGCACGTAGGCGTACACCGGATAAGTGCACTCTTGTAGAAACAGGAAACAAGCCGCCAGACCCAACCCCCGCGAGACGTAGGGCGCCAGAACAAAACATGCGCCTACATTCTCGTGGCTCACGTACCACATGCCCGCATCGACCCCATCCGCCCGCAGGATGGCGATGCGGCGGTAGGGCTGTCGATCCAGGTGGGCGACATGCTCGTCGTAACTTGGCAGACGTTCGAGGGCCCGGCCTTGGATGTTGCTCGCACCTGTCTCGTAGCGCTCCACCAGCAGTCGGTAGAGAAGTGGGTAATCCTCTCGACGGACCTCCCGGAAACTCACGTGGCTGGGTAAGTACAGTCTGCGCAGACGTGAAGGTTCCTCGACGTGCACCGAGGTGCATCCGGACGCTTCGGGAAACGACCGACCATCCGATTCGACCGGGTGGAGCGATGAAGTGCTCAACTCACTGGCACACCTCGCGCTCGACAACGCGTTCGATGGATCCGAGCTGGGAAAACCGGTCTCGAAGGTCGGCATGGAGGGGGGGGCAGAGTAGAGCCGTACAGATGCTTGCAGGGGCTATTGGAAGCGGTCCCTAGAGGAACGCGCAAGGTGACGCCTCGACATTTCCGCAACCCCGTGGTCCGCTGATGCCGTGGACCCTGAAACCGCCCCTGTCCCCGCCCCCCGCTTGCAGGCCGGCCCGGCACCCGGCCTGCCGACCCTTTCGCGGGACCTCCTGGAACGGCTCCATGCCCACCAGCCGCTGCGAAACGTGTTCCACATCGGCTTGGAATGGGCGGGGATACTCGCGGCGGTGGCGGCGGGCATCGCCGTCGATCACCTGCTTTTCTACCTGGTTTTGGTCCCGTGGATCGGCTCTCGGCAACACGCGCTTGCAGCCCTCGTTCATGAAGCCGCCCACGGGCGCCTGCTGCCCGGCCGTTGGAACGATCGCGTCGGCGAACTGATCTTGGCCTGGCCCCTGGGACTTTCCCTCTACGCCTACCGCCGGGTGCACCTGGCGCACCACCGCCACCTCGGCACCTTGGCCGATCCCGACTGGGCGCGCAATCGGCCCGATCGGCTGCGTTCCGTGCGCGGCGCCGTGCCCCGGACGCGGCTCCTGCTCGGCATCGCCGGCGAGCAACGGGAACTTCTTCGCATGTTCGCCGGCACCGGTGAATCCACACAGAAGCCTAAACGCTTCGCCCGAACTGGCTTTCGGCTCGCCTACTACGCTGTGCTGGTAGCGGCGATTTCATGGTTCGGCGTCTGGTCATCGGTCTTGCTCTTCTGGATGCTGCCCTACTGCCTCTGGTTCCTCCCCAGCATGCGCCTGCGGGGGATCGCGGAACACTGGGCGGTCGACGAATCCAACGAACTGCGCAAGACTCGCACGCTCCCGCTGGGCCCACTCGGGCGCATTTTTTTGCTGCCGAAGGCCATGGGCTACCACCTGGAACATCATCTGTTCCCCCGCGTGCCCTTTCAGCACTTGCCGGAGCTCCACCGCGAGTTGCTTCGGCAACCCGAATACAGGGCCCAAGCTTGCATCACTCAGGGCTTGGGCGCCCTGGTGAGCGAGATCCGGGCATTTCCCGGATCTTAGGCGCATAGGCGTTCGCCCCGGCGACGAACCCTGACCAGGGACTTGGTCGCCGCTTAGGAAGGCTGCGCGTGACGCCACGGCGCGGGCCAGCGCATGCCGAGGTTGACGATTTTTTGGAGCAAGTCGGGATATCCGAGCCCGACCGCTTCCGCACCCTCCGCGAAGTCCTCCCCGTAACACAGGTCGGGATTCGGGTTGGCTTCGAGCACGTAGATCCTGCCGTCGGCTGTGCGCCGCAGGTCGATGCGTGCGTAACCCGACAAGCCGAGCACACGGTAGATGCGCTTCGCGAGCCGCTGGATCGCTTCCGCTTCGCCCGGTTCCAGATCGGCGGCGGGCGCGCTGCGCAGTCCCACCTTCTTTTGATAGGCGTGGTCCCACTTGACCTTGCTGGTGGCGATCGGCGCGGCCCGCTCGGGCAAGTTCTCGAAGGAAAGCTCCCAGACGGGGAAGCAGGTCAAACGCTGGTTGCCGATCACGCCGACGGTGAGCTCTCGGCCTTCGATGTACTGCTCGGCGATCGCATCGGAACTGACGTTGCGGTGGATGAAATCGACCCGTTCGAGCAGCGCCTCGGGCTCGCGCACGATCGAAGCCTGACTGATACCCAAACTGGCGTGCTCCGCCAGGGACTTGACGATCAGGGGGAACGGTGTGTCCTTCGGCACGCGGCGCGAACCGCCTTCCTTGAAGGTCAGGAAGCGCGGGACGCGGATGCGGTGGAAGGCGAGGATTTTTTTGCTCAGCGCCTTGTCGTGACTGAGCAACAGGCCACGCGGATTCACCCCCGTGAAGGCCGTCCGCAAGAGCTCCAGATAACTGACTAGGTGCGCGTCATAGATGCCGACGCCCCAAAAGTGCAGGAGCAGGTTGAAGGCCACGTGGGGCCGAAACCTCTCGATGGCCTGGCGCACGGGCTTGAGCTCGTCGCCCACACCGAGCACTTCGACCTCGTGCCCCATCTCGCGCAGGGTGGCACTGACATCGAACTCCGCCTTCCAGGGAGCCATTTGCTCCTGCGTCAAACCTTCGATGGACTCCGGTGGAACCAGGTCTTCGTGTACGAGCACCAGGACGCGCAACTTCTTCATCGGGAGAAAAGCGGGCGACCACCGCTGGTGTAGCGCAGGGTTCGAACCGTCAAAAGGCTGACCGCATCCAAATGCGTGTCCCTCTCGGAGCGGGTCAAACGCAGACCCAACTCCCGCGAGAGCCCGATGGTTTCGGACAGCGCCTGATCGACGGTGTAGCGGTGTTGCCCGGTGAAGGTCGAGACCCGACGGGCCAGTTCGCGCCGCTTGCGGGACAGGAACGCGGCGGCGCTCTCGCGCCGGCGGTAGGCCGGCGCATCGGAAAAGAGCTGGCGCAGGGCGGACTCGTGGAGCGACTCCGCGCGCGGAAAGCTGCGCTTCTTGGCCCGGTAGACCTCCTCCAGGGTTTGGCGCTGGGTCGCCAGGGTCGCTTCGCGGCGGCGCGAGCGCACGGCGGGGGCCTGGCGGGCGATCTCGCCCATCAGCTCGTCCACGTACTCGAGTTTCGCCAGCGCCGGCCAGCCGGCGTAGGCGCGCCGCCACCGCCCCCCCGGTTGCAGCCAAACCGCGAAGGTTTCGGCGAAGTCCTCGAGGGGATGGCTCTGTGCATACCAACCCGGCAGGTTGAGCACGTGCTCGCGGCTGCGCGGGTTGGCGCTGTAGACCTGCCGATAGGGAGTTCCCGCCGCTCCGAAGACCTCGCGGAAACGTTTGCGCCGACGCAGGCGATAGGCGTTGTCCAGGGCATGGGCTGTTTCGTGCCGAAGCAGCGCCATGCAAGACGCCAGCGAACCGCCCTCGACCTCCAGCATCTGCCGGCGCTCGAGCTGGGCCAGCCGGGGATGGGCCAAATAGAAGGGCACCGCGAACCCGGGCACCCCGTCCGGCGTGAACCAGTCGGTGCTCAACCACACATGCGGCCGAAAGCGCAGGCCCGCCGACTTCAACTCCTCCTGCAGCCGCTCGATCCGCGCGGCCAGAGCCGTGCCCTCGAGCTTCAGCTCCAGGTCCTTGAGCCGCAGCCCCAGAAGCTCCGCATCCCCCAGCCGTGTCCAGGCCGGCTGCCGCCGCCTCACCATCGCCCCAGGGTACGGCTTCGGCCCTCCCTACGTCAGGCCCCAACCCCACGGCTGATTCCTTTGAACGATTTGTTTCCCGCTGCGGTGATCGCGGCTCGGCACCTGACTCTCACCTATAGGCCACCCGTTCGATGAGAGAGGCTCCCTCTTCGTGGCCGAAAGACTGACTTCCGCGACTGCAGTGCGGGTTGAGCCGGCCGCAAGGACCACTTTGGCGGTGGAGGGGCTGGGCCTTGGGGTGGGGGGGGGTCACGGGTGGAGCCGTTCGGCGGCCTCGGCTTCGCGGGCGCGGCGGTCGAGGGGGCCGAGGAGCAGGAGGCTGGCGCTGCAGCCGAGCACGTAGAGGGTGACGGTGCCGAGCATCAACACGGAATAGTCGTCGCCGGTGGCGGCCAGGATGCGGCCGCCGACGATCGGGCCGATCGTAAGCGTCCGGCGGTGATCTGAGCGCTCCCTTCCCCGGCTCCTGGCCCTGAGGTCAGCCTCGGGGCATGAAGAACTTTCATGTGAGTGGGCGCCCGAGCGAGCGCTCGGAACTGGCG
>JBJHAV010000054.1:0-17538 GCA_050480685.1 Planctomycetaceae bacterium
GCCAGCAACTGCCCCTGCCGACCCAGATCCTGATGGAGGTCTCCTGGTACTTCCAGCACTACTGGTGGGTCGGGGCCCTGGCCATCGCGGCCGCATCCTGGAGCATCGAGCGCTGGTACCGCACGCCGAAGGGCCGGTCGGTCCTGGACCGCTTCCAACTGCGCCTGCCCTTGGTCGGCGAACTTTTGCGCAAGCGCGCCATCTCGCGCTTTTGCCGCACGCTCTCCACGCTGCTTTCCAGCGGCGTACCCGCGGTGCAGGCCCTGGAGATCACCCGCGACGTGGTCGGCAACTCGGTGGTCGCCCAGGCCTCGGAACAGATCCGCGTCAAGATCCTCGAAGGCACGGATTTCGCCACGCCCTTGAGGCAAACCGGTGTGTTCCCCTCGGTCGTGGGCTACATGGTTGCGGTGGGTGAGCAGTCGGGCGAGCTGGAGGGCATGCTCGACCGCGTCTCCGACGCCTACGACGAGGAAATCGACGTGGTCACCGAACGGGTGACATCGGTCCTCGAGCCGATCATGATCATCATCCTCGCGGTGGTCGTGGGCTTCATCGTCATCTCGATCATCCTGCCCATCCTCCAGGTGGGCGCCATCCAGTAAGCGCGCCGCTGCGGCGCGGCGGGGCCCAACATTCCGGGCTCCGATCCGTACAAACTAGGTTGGGCGCCCGCGAGCCCGGGGGCCTCACCCCTCGACTGCTCCTTCCCCCGCCACTCTCCGCCGGACGCAGCCGCTCCGGAACCAACGCCATGAAGCACCTCACGAATTTCCACTCCGCGCGCCGCCGTCGCTCCGGCTTCTCCCTGGCCGAGTTGATGGTAGTGATCGTCATCCTCGGCCTGCTCGCCACCCTGGTGGTGCCCCAGGTCGGGCGCTTCCTGTTCCAGGGCAAGCGCGCCAAGGCCGAGTCGGACATCAGCCAACTGGTGATGTCGATTGACTCCTTCTACGCGGTCAAGGGCCGCCTGCCCCAAAGCTTGGAGGAGCTGGTGATCAAGGACGAGTCCGGCTTTGCCTTCCTGCGACGCCTGCCCGAGGACCCCTGGGGTCAGCCGTACTTCTACGACCCGCCCATGGGTGGCTCGACCGAGTTCCGGGTCTACACCCTCGGCCGCGACGGCCAACCGGGCGGCGAGGGCGAGGACATGGACATCGACAACACCATGCTCGGCAAGTGAGCCCGGCGGACACCGGCCCAACGCGATGCTCCCCTTCGACCGGCACACCAGAACCCACCCGCTCCGCGGTTTGCGCGGGCGGGACGGGTTCACGCTGGTCGAACTCCTCGCGACCATGATGATCCTGGGCTTGATCGTCGGCGTCGTGACGATCTCCTGGGATGCGGTCGTCCCCAGCACACGCTTGACCTCGGACGTGCGCGCGCTCTCCTCGCGGCTGCACGGCGCGCGCTCGGATGCGATCGCCCGCAACGCCGAGTTCTGGATCGTCTACGACCTGGAGCAACACGAGTATTGGATCCAGGCGCCCTACGACGAAGAGGGGCGCGTGCGCCAGACCGCCGAAGGGGGGCGCCAGCTCTTCCGCACCGCCCTGCGCGAGGGTGTGCAGTTCGAGGAAATCACGATCGACGGACGGGTCTACGCGGACAACATCGGCGGGTTTCCGTACGTGCGCTTTGACCCCCTGGGCGCATCCAACGACCACACGATCGTGCTGCGCCAGCCGCGCTTCAACGCCTTCTACACCATCGAGGTGCTCGGCTTAACCGGCCAGATCCGCTTCCACGATGGTGTTTATCGACCGGAGCCGCCTCGGGATGTGGACTTTCGCTAATCCCGGGATCCGCCGCGACGGACGGACACGAAGCGTTTCTGGCTTCACCCTGGCGGAGGTGGCGATCACCATCGTGATCGTCGGCATCGCCATGGTGATGATGCTGCAGAGCCTCAACAGCGCCAAGCTGGACGCCGCGCACACACGCAACCTCAAGCTGGCCCGCGAACTGGGTCTCTTGACCCTCGGCGAGGTCGAGGCGGGGCTGCACCGGGACGAGATCGCGCGGGGGATCGCCGGCACCTACGCGGACGAGGGATATCCCACCTTCCGCTACGAGGTGTTGGTCGGGGCCGAGAGTTTTCCCGATGAAGCGCCCCAGATCGGCGAGCGCTTCGACTCCTTCTCCTGGCGCAGGGAGCGGGAAGAGGAGCAGCGGCGCGACCGGGGCGAAGACGACCCGATCCGCGAGCCCTACGAGAAGGTGCGCATCCGCATCTCGTTCCCCCAGGTCCAGGACCTGCCGAATCACCTGGTGCTGGAACGCTGGATGGTTTGGGATCGGGTCTACGGCGACGAAGAAGACGACGGCCGAAGCGGAGGGAGCCGCGGATCGCGATGAGGACCTCGCTCCGCCGCACCACCCGCGCAGGCTTCACCCTGGTGGAGATCGTCGTCGTGTTGCTGATCATGTCGTTGCTGCTGGTCAGCATGACCCAGATCCTCAATGGCGCCCGCTCCACCCGCGACCTGATCCACAACATCCAGGAGACCCAGCTCGTCGGGCCGGCGATCCTCGATGCGATTGAACGCGACCTGCGCGCCGCCTTCATGCTCGGTCGCGCCCGGGAACAGCACCTTTCCGTGCGCAACCGCATCGTCTCGGGTCTGGACGCCGACACCCTGGAGTTCGTGACGGCCACCACGGGCCTGATGGTCGTCGAGGACCCGCGCCGGCGCATGTTCGTGCGGCCGGACTATGCGGCGGTGGCCTACTTGGCACGCCAAAATCCGCGCGACAGCGACTTCCTGGAGCTCTACCGGCGCGAGTCCTTCGGGATCGGCGAGGATCCCTCGCGGGACGCCCGCTACGCGTTCCTGAGTGATCGCATTCGCGGTTTTGATGTGGCGGTCTTCGAAGAAGACGGACCGGACGCCGAGCCACTCGAACAGTGGGGAGAAGAAGGCTCCGAGCGCATCGGCTTGCCCGCGCGGCTGGAGATCACCCTGACCCTGGAACTCTCCCCGCGCCTGGTCCGCGAACAACTCACGGTCACGCCCCTCAGCCGCAGGACCCTCACCTACCGGCGCGTGATTCGATTCCCGGAGAACCTGCGCGAAGCCACGGTGATGCAGCCCCTGCCCGCCATCCCCGACATTCGCCCGCCGGATCCCGCCCGCGGCCCCATTGGTGGCGAGGGGCCCGGCGGAGCCGGCGGCCCGGGTGGCCCGGGCGCCCAGCCCCCGGGCGGTGTGCCCCCCATCGACCCGGGCACCTTCACCCCGGGCACGGGCGGCGTGCCCGCCCCCGGCGGAGGCCTGCCAAATCCCTTCGGCGGCGGCTGACCACCCAGGCGGCAACAGGCCGGCAGGGCGATTCCTCCGGCTCGGCCATGGGACCGCTCGAATGCCGCACCACGGGGAGTAAAAGCCGCCGCTGCCCGGCATCCGCTCGGGCCGACGACTCCTCGGGTCCTACCGGATCGCGCGACCCAAAAACTCAGCACCGCCGAGATAGGGGCGAAGGGCCGCGGGCACCCGCACCCGGCCATCGGCGACCTGGTGGTTTTCGACCAGCGCGATCAACATGCGCGCACTGGCGGCGACCGTGTTGTTGAGGGTGTGGCAGAACTGCACACGGCCCTCCGCGTCCCGATAACGCAGGTTCAGGCGCCGGGCCTGGAAGTCGTGGAAGCGGCTCGCACTGTGGGTCTCCCCAAAGGCTTCGCGGGAGGGCATCCAGGTTTCGATATCGAACTTTTGAACCTGCCCAAGCCCCAGGTCGCCGCCGCAAACGTCGACGACCCGGTAGCTGAGATCGAGCGCCCGCAGCACTTCCTCGGCGTTCTCCAGAATCGAGTGGTGGTGCTCCAGGCTCAGGGCCGGATCCGCGGCATCGATGACCACCTGCTCGACCTTTTGGAACTGGTGCACCCGGTAGAGCCCGCGGGTGTCCCGCCCGTAGGTGCCCGCTTCGCGTCGATAGCAGGGCGACAGGGCCACGAGCCGGATCGGCAGGCGCGCCGGATCCAGAATCTCGCCGGCGTACATGGCCGTCAGGGGCACCTCGGCCGTGCCGACCAGGCACAGATCATCGCGCTCATCGCAGCGATAGGCCTGCTCCTCGCCGCCCGGGAAGTACCCCGTGCCGACCATGGTTTCGCGGCGCACCAGGGTCGGCACCGTCGCGGCCAGGAAACCCTTGGCGACCATGTGGTCGAAGGCGAAGCGCATGACCGCAGCCTCCAGGAGCACCAAATCGCCGAGCAGGAAGTAGTTGCGGCTGCCCGCCACCCGGGCTCCCGCTTGGGTGTCGAGCCAGCCTTGGGCCTCGGCCAGGGCCACGTGGTCGAGGGGCTCGAAGTCGAACACGGGCCGCTCCCCCACCCGGCGCAGCTCGACGTTTTCCGTGTCGTCCTTGCCCTCGGGCACCTCCGCCGCCGGCGGGTTGGGAACCGTGAGTAGGAGCGCATCGAGCTCGGACCGCATCGGTCCGGTGCGGTCCTCCAGGGCCTTGAGCTCCAGCTTGACGCTGCGCTGCTCCTCGAGCAGCGCCTCCCGCTCGGCGGGCGATGCCTTGGCGACGAGTTTGCCCTGGGTGCGCTGCAATGCGCGCAACTCGTCGATGCGCTGACCGTCACGCCGCAACTCCAGATCCAGGTACAAGATGCGGTCCACGTCGCAGTGAACACGCTTCTTGAGTGCCGCCGCGCGGATCGCGTCGGGTTCCTGCCGAATCCACTTGATGTCGATCATGGACGGGTTCAGCGCCAGTCGGTTTCGATCCGGCCGAAGAGCTTGTGACGGCGTTCCTGGGCCTGGACCTCGAGGTCGTCGCGCCCTTGGCGATGCTCCAGGATCAGATTCAAGGGGAACCAGGAAACCTGCACTCCCCGGTCGAGCAGTGTCTGGGTATCGGTCACGAAGGGCACACGCTCCGGCCGGGAAGCCCGGCGAGTGCCCGCCACCCGGTGCATCACTTCCGGACGCAGGGGCAGGTTCCAGAGCCGCACGTAGCGCTCACCGGCGCTGCCGACTACGTGCCACGAATCCCCCGGGATCGATAGATTCACCTCGTCGAAGGTGTGGCGAAAGCCGAAAGCGAAGGGCGCGCCCAGGGTCAGGGTGGTGGTCTCGCCGCGGTTCACGTTGAGGTTGCCGACGCCCGCCCCGCCGACCACCAGGGCCTTTTCGATGGCCTGGCGCCGTCCTGAGCGCACCACCCCATAGAGCAACTCATAGCGCCCCACGGGCAGATCGAGTCCCGTCCTGCCGGCCTGGGCCAGATCGAAGAACAGGCCGGCCAGGGGGCCCGTTCCGCGAACCACGAGGTTCTCGAAGGTGATGCCCCGGGCCTCCAGACGCACGTTGCCGGTGCGCACCGTGGCCGGGCGCACTTCGAAGGCGCGGCCCTTGTGGACCGGCTCGAAGCGGTACCACTGGTCGCCGATGCGCATCAGTTCGCTGAAGGGCACACTGCGCCGCGCGGTGCCGATCAGGACCGAATCCACATCCCACTGGAACGTGTTTTCGATCACGCCCGCAAAACCCCAACTGCGCGGCTCGCCGCCGTAGACCCCGTCGAGGTTGTCGTCCAGGATCACCACCGGAGTTCCCGCGACATCGATGCGCATGCCGGCCGACGGGGACACGTTGAGGATGATCTGTTCGCGCGAGGGTCCGAAGTTGATCTCGAAGCCCTGGTACATCTCGCGATCGGTGGGCAGGCGAGCCAGGAAAGACCAGGGGCGCTGTTCTTCCCCTTGCCCGATCACGGTGCGGATTTCCTCCACGTTGCCGGTCATGGGCACCGGGATTTCCTTGGCGTCGCTGCCGACGACCACGACCGCGGAGGCTCCCGTGCGTTGGATGCGCGGCGAGTCGTTGCCCATGGCGTCGAACTGACGGGTCGATCCATCGGCGCCTAGGTACAGGGTGAACCAGGCGGGGTAGATCTCGTCCGCCGCGTAGGCCGGGCGCTGGAAGGGGGCGGGATAGCGGTAGCTGACGAAGGTGCCCTCCAGGACTTGGGCCTGCCCCAGGGAAACGCCCGGCAGTCCGCTTTCGTCGATCTCGTCGACCGCGCCGGGTTCCGTCTCTTCCGGGCCCAGTTCGGCTTCGAGGGCGCTGACCCGGCCGGCGGTTTGCAGGTAGGTCGGATCGCGCAGCTCGATGCGCTCCCGGTATTCCTGGCCCAACTTGAGCAGGGGCAAGGCGCGGCGGGGCCTCGCTTCCGCGCCTAGCAGCGTCTCGTCCAGCAAGAACCCCGCGCGCACGAAGGACTGGGAGGCTTGCAGGTGATCGCCCACCTCGAGGTAGGCGTTGCCGAGCGCTTCGAAGATCTCGCTCAGGTGCAGGGCGCGCTTCGTGCGCTCGTCGCTGGGAGCTGTCGTGCGAATCTCCTCGTACTCGGTCAGCGCGCGATCGTACTGGGGCATCAGATTCGCGCGCGCGCGGCGCATTTCGGGCCGCAGCAACTGGTGGTAGCGCTCCATCTGCTCGACGAAGCCGCTTTGGAAGGTCTGGCGCCAGCCGCGCTTGAGGCCCTCCATGTCCTTGATGCGCCGCTCGGTGGGCTCTTCGGCGAGTTCGGTCGCCACGAGCTGAACCCAGAACACGGCGGTGAAGATGTTCTGGCGCAAGAGATTGCCCATGCGCTGGAAGTCACCGTTGTCGTCCGCCTGGCGGAACTGGGTCTGCAGCTCCGTGAGGGAGAGTTCGCGGCTCTGGACGAACGTCGCGGCGGGAGCGCCGTACACCGGCGCGGGACGGGCTATCGCGACCAGCGCGGGTACCGCAAGCAACAGGGTCAGGAGCGAAAGGGTGCAGCGCATTTCGGAGGAGGAAGGTCGGCGGCGAGGGGCACCGGGTGAGCCCGGGGGCCCGATTGTAGGGCCCCGGCCGGGTCCGACCTACAAGGCGGGGGAACCCGCAAGTCGCCCGCTGCCGCGCCGCGGCCTCCGCTGCGCGGACCCTAGCGCCGATCGCGCTGGCTCATGCGCTGCAAGAACTCGCGCTCGCTGGCGCTCAGGGACCCGATGCCCTCCTTGTGGATGCGATCCAAGAGGGCGTCGAGGCGCTTCTCCGCCGAAGCCAGGTCCTCGGCCGCCCGGCGGCGGCGACGGTCCTCCAGGGCCGTCACCACGTCGAACGTGAGCCAGCCCTTCCTCGCCGCCAGAAAGCCGAACAGAGCCCCGGAGAGGTGCGCCAGGTGGGAGACCCCCGTGCCCCGGCCGGTCAGTTGGCCGATGAACTGCAACAGGTCGATGGCCACGATCCCGATCGCCAGGAAGACCAGGGGTATCGGAAAGAAGAGCAGGATCACCGGGGTCTGGGGCCGCAGCACCGCCAGGGCCGCGATCACCGCCAGGATCGCGCCCGAAGCGCCAATGGTCGAAGCGACCTCCCCCAGGAGCAGTCCGAAGAAAACGCAGGCGATGCCGGCCAGCACCAGGGCCGCCAGGTAGAAACTCAAAAAGCGCCGGCTCCCCAGCATCTCCTCCAGCATGGTGCCGAAGAAGTAGGTCAGGAGCATGTTCCAGAGGATGTGCCCAAAGCTCCCGGCCGAGTGCAGCCAACCGTAGGTGACCACCTGCCAGAAGGGGAGAAAAACCGGCGCCGTGAACCAGGTCGAGGGCGTGACCCCCAACCAGCGGTAGAGGGTCGCAACCGTCGCGCCATCTCCCAGGGCCATGAAGTAAGTGACCAGGAAAATCCCGATCTGCACGATCAGGAGCCACTTCACCACCGGGGTGATGCGCGGGAAGGCCAGGCCCGTCCCCATGGGCTCGCGCCAGGCGCTCACCGGCGCGCTCCCGGCCCGACCAGTTCGACCGGATCGAGCTCCGCGGCCCGGGCCCCGGCCAGGTAGGTGTTCCTCAGCAGCATCGCGATGGTCATCGGCCCGACCCCGCCTGGAACCGGAGTGATCCAACCCGCGTGGGGCTCCACCTCCGAGAAGGCCACATCCCCCACCAGGCCGCCGTCCTCCCGGCGGTTGATGCCCACGTCCAAAACGGCCGCCCCGGGCCGGACCCAGTCGCCCCGCACCAGTTCGGCCTTGCCGACGGCGGCCACCAGGATCTCCGCCTCGCGGCAGAGTTCGGGCAGGTTCCGGCTGCGGCTGTGGGCCAGGGTCACCGTGGCGTTGCGCTCCAGCAGCAGCGCCGCCAGCGGTTTGCCCACCAGCAGCGAGCGGCCGAGCACCACCGCGCGCCGGCCTTCGATCGCGATCCCCTCCCGCTCCAACAGGGTCACGCAGCCCGCCGGCGTGCAGGGCACCAGCCCCCGGCCGCCGGCCCAGAGCGCCGCGACGTTTTCGGGGTGCAGGCCGTCCACGTCCTTGGCCGGATCCAGGGCGCGCAGCACCTGTCCCGCGTCCAGGTGGGCCGGCAGGGGAAGCTGCACCAAGATGCCGTCGATGGATTCGTCCCGGTTGAGTTCGCGCACGACGCCCAGGAGCAACGCCTGGGGCGTGTTCGCTTCGAGCCTCAGGGTGCGCACATCGAAGCCCGCCTCCGTGGCGGCGCGGTCCTTGTTGCGCACGTAGACCTGGCTGGCGGGGTCGTCCCCCACCAGGACCACGGCCAAACCCGGGGCGCGCCCGACGTGCGCCCGGAAGGTTTCGGCCGAGCGGCGCACCTCCCCGCGCAGGGCCTCGGCATGGGCCCGCCCGTCGATGCGCCTGGCGCTCATCGCGATCCGCCCTCGGATTCTCGACGTTCGGGCTCCAGGGCGGCCTGCTGCTCGGGCGCCGGACCGATCATGCCCTCCTGGGGCACAACACCATCATCGGTGTAGCGGTGCAGACTCTTCTGGCTGTCGGGCAGGTACCCGAAGATTTGGAAGGTGATGAAGATCGAGAAGGCACCGGCCACCAGGGCTGCCATGGCCTTCTCGCCGCGATACCCGCCGAGCAGGCGCAGGTGCACGTAGACCACGTAGATCAGCCAAGAGATCAGCGCCGTGTTCTCCTTGCTATCCCAACCCCAGTAGTTGGCCCAGGCATCCTGCGCCCAAAAGGCGCCCATGTAGAGCCCGGCGGTGAGGAACGGGAAACCCACGGCGAAGGCCCGGAAACTGACCTCGTCCAGGGTCTTCTCCAAGCGCGGCAGCCAACCGCTCGGGGGCGACCAGCCCCGCAAATGCAGGCCCAGGAACACCAGTCCGGCGATCGCCAGCACCGGAACGGTGACGAACTGCGCGAACGGCACGATGGCGAGGCCCATGTAGATCAGGAGCAAACTCGCCAGTCGCGCGTTGCTCGCCCCGGTGAAGCGCAGCACGAGCACGCCGACGCCGCCCAGCACCATCAGCAGCAGCCAAACCCCGGTGAAGAGCGGCGCCGAATCGGCGCTACCCGAGAGGCGCGCCGCCGCGATCGGCAGGAACGGCACGGCCAGAAGCACCAAGAGAGCGATCGTGTGCAGGCCGGAGGCAGCTCCCTTGCCCTTCCCCTCGCGCCAAAAGATCTGGGTCCAGAACCGGATGGCGAAGTAGCTCAGGCAGAGCACGGCCGCGATCCCCAAGGTCGCGTAACTGAACACCAGGGCGGCGACGTGGGGCGCGAACCAGTAGGACTGAAGCGCCGGCGGTAAGTCCCGCTGCGCCGTCGACAGGGTCGTCGTGTAGTGATTGACGGCCCAGGCGCCCGCAAACACAGAGAGCATCAGGCCTTCTTCGACGATGCCCCAACCCGGTCCGATGCGCCGCAGCCCCAGGGCGAAGTAGAGCACGAGCATGGAGATGAGCAGCATCGCGCTGAACATCACCAGGACCTCGCCCATGGTCTGGCTCGGGAAGTGGTTGACCTCCACCCAGCGGTAGCAGATCGAAACCACGATCGCGATACAGGCGGCGGAGAGCACCCCCACGTTGATACGCGAGGCGAAGGGAACGCGCACCGCGCCTTCCATGCCCTGGCCCTCCTTCGAGCGCACCTGCCGCCCGTAGGCCCAGGCTGCCAGGATCGCGAGCGCGATGCCCGCCAAGCAAAGCAGGTTGGTTACCCGAAGCCAGATCCCGGAGTCGAACAGGCCGACACGGGTCGGATCGAGGCTCGCGAGCAGGCGCTCGAAGCGCGAGTCGGTGGCCAAGAGAGCAATCATGACAGCAGGGGGAGGTGGGAGGGAAACCGGTCAGGTACGGGCCGAAGGAGCCGGCGGGGGGGAGCTCGAAACCACCCCCTGGGGGCGGCGCGAGCGGCCTTGCACGATGGGACGCACCAGGAAAGCGACGGTCGCGCCGGCGATCACCAGGTACATGCCCACGAGCACGATCGGGATCCCCGGATCGTAGACCACGCCGATGCCGCTGTAGCGCGGATTGTCGGGCAGGGCATTGGTCTGGAAAAACCGGTAGCCGCGGTGGGTCAGGTACTCATTGACGCGGATCTCGCGCGCTTGCTCGGGACCCGTTTCCACCCGGCGCCAGGAACCATCGCGCTGCAGGCTGTGGATGGCCAGCACCGAGCGCCACTCGAAGGGCAGCATCTCGGTGTTCTCGAAGAACTCGAGCGCAAAACCCTTGCCGTCCCGGTCGTCGCTGAACCAGACGTCAGCGCTGCTCTCGCGGGTGCTCGCCAGCCGCAAAACCTCGACCCGCGGTTCGGGCCCGGTCGGATCGAAGGTGACTTCGAGTTCCAGTCCGCGCGGATCGCGGGAGTAGAAGTCCTTGTCCCAACCGTCGTCGGTCAGCCGCGGCGCTTCGAAAGCGATGCTCGGCTCGACCCGCGCCCGGTGGAAGTAGCGCCCGAGGCGCGTCGGCCAATTGCCCGGCAGCGCCAGCCGTTCACCGGACATCACCGGTACCACACTGCCGTCCTCGCCGATCAACCGCGGACCTTCGCCCGGGTTCCAGTGCAGCAGGAACCGCGGCGGCCCGGGAGCGGTCCAGGGGTTCCAGCCCATGCGCAGGTAGAGCTCGGGGAACTCGAACCCCCCTTGCAACCCGTGGGCCTGGGCGTCGAGCCCCTCCACCACCAGTCGCCGCTCGCGGCGGCCATCGGGGCCTTCGATCTGGAGCCACGCCGCCGCAGTGCGGTACTCCTGTTCGGCCAAGGGGCGCTGGTCGAAGTGGAAGGTCTCCGGACCCTCGACGCGGAAGTCGGCCGTGACCTTCTCGGCGGTCAGCAGGAAACCGCCGGGCAGTTCCTGGGGCACCCCGGGCCGCAGGGGCACGACCCGCGTGGCTTGCTCACCCAAGGTCTCCAGGGAGACCTGGACCCACCCCAGGCCGTCGTCCTCGCGCGGGAAAGCGCGCGCCGTGTCGCCCCCGTAGGTGGCTAGCAGGCGCCAACTGCCGTAGGGGTCGGCGTAGAGGCGGTTGGGGAAGAGCTGCGACACCCGCGGGCTGAGCGTCACCGCACGGGTCGCGCCTTCGATGCCGTTGGCGCCTCCCGAGGCGACCAGCGCCTCCAGATCGGGCACGATCAGCTCCACCACCGGATGCACCCGCAGGGGCTCGCTCGGATCCCAGGTCTCGGTCAGTTCGATGCCCTCGACCCGCGCGCGGTCATGCAAACCGAGCACCCGCAGGCGCAGGTTCGGGATCTTGCGCACCGCGCGATCGGGCACCTCATCGCCGGCCTGATCGCGCACCTTGCCGTCCGTTCCGAGCCGCAGGGGATTCCCATCGCGGTCCACCAGGCGGTAGTCCAGATCGATCGTGCGACCTTTCCAGAGGGTGTAGTCGGGGATCCGTGCGGTGAATTCCTCCTCCAGGAAATGCACACGCAGGGACTTCCAGTCGCGCCGGTTGAAGTGCTCCAGGGACACGCCGAAGGGCATGCGCGAGAGTTTGTCCGGGCGGAAGTGCCGCCAGTAGGTGTCCTGGACCGGCGAGATGTCCGCCACGCCGTCGCCGCTCACGTCCCCGTCCAGGAACAGGTGCAAAATGCCCCGGTCCGTGCAGGAACGGCTGACGCCGCCGCCGACCAGCAGGGTGAGCATGCCGAGGTGCGTCAGGAAAAAGCCGAGTTTGGTCGGCTTGAACCAGCGCTGCGGCCCCCCGTGGAAGGTGTTGAAGGCCACCGCGATGAACACCAACGAGAGCAGGCTCGCGAAGTAGTGCGTGCGGTAGATGCGGTTGAAGTGCAGCCGCGTGCACCACTCGAAGTAGCGCTCGAGGAAACTCTCGTTGCGCTCGATGAAGGCCTGGATCGCCTGGGTCTTGGCTCCCCCGGAAAAACTCGCCTGCATCTGCTTGCGGCGGTTGTCGCGCTCCTCGAATCCGTAGCGGATCCCGAAGCGTTCGAGTCCGGCGCGCGTCTGCGGCGGCAGCTCGACCTGGGGCATGCCCACCCCGTACAGGTGGGAGAGGTGCCAAAGGAAGTACCCCTGGGCCCATCGGAAGGCCTGGTACTGCTCCTCGCGATTGGCTTCGGTGACCCGCAAGTCGGCATCGTCCGGCGGGTCGATCTGGGGGATCATCACACCGATCGCCACGGCGACGGTCGCCATGGAGACCAACGTGACCCCGACCGTCATCGAGCGGAAGAAGCGGTTGACCGCGCTCCACTGGCTGCGCACCCAGTAGGCCCCGACCACCAGAAAGGCCAGGAAGGCGACTTCACGCATCCAATCCCGCGGGCCGTTCAGGTGCCGTTCGGCATACAGCCGCGGGGCATCCGCCAATCCCCGGCCGCCGCCCATGCCGAGTATGGCGTCCTTGCCGGCCATGAAGTACGGCAGGAGCAGGTTGATGAGTCCCCAGCCGGTGAAGGTGAGGAGGCAAACCACCAGAAAGGCGCTGCCGAAGCCCCAGCGGAACTGGCGCTTGGGGTCTTTGTCGCTACGGCTCTGCACGGAAGAGCGGTGGGGGAACGATCGTGATGCGGGGCCGCGGTGTTCCGCGGCCCGTCGGGACTGGGTGGAGGGCCGGGCACGGGATCGGACGGCTCCGGGGAATCGGACGTCGGCAGGGCCGACGGGGTTCGCCCGGAGCGGATCGAATCACCAGCGCCTGGCCAGGACGAAGTCGCCGAGTTCGCTCAAACGCGAGCGGGCCGGCGACGGGGGGAGACCTTCCAAGCGGGAGCGCGCGCTGGCAACTAGTTCGCGCGCGCGTACCAGTGTGGCCTCCACGCCCGCGGAAAGATCGCAAACCTCGCGCAACAACCGCGCCCGCCCTTCGAGATCGGGCAGGGTGTAGATGTCGCGTATACGGGTACGCAGTTCGGCGCCCGCCCGTTGGTAGGTATAGAGCACGGGCAACGTCACCTTGCCGTCCTCCACATCGGTGCCAACGGTTTTGCCGACCTCGGCCTCGTCGCCGACGATGTCCAGACAGTCGTCCACCAACTGGAAGGCGAGTCCAAGCTCCCAGCCGTAGGCGCGCAGGGCGGCGCCGAGCTGCGGACGGGCCGGTTCGTCCACGCCGCTCTGGTAGCTGGCGCCGAGCTCGCAGGCGGCCGCGTAAAGGCTGGCGGTTTTGGCTCCGGCGATGCGTTCGACTTCCTCCGCCCGGAGTTCGAAGTCGTAGCGGCGCGTGCTTTGCTCGATCTCCCCCACGCACAGGGTGCGCGTCGTGTCCGCCAGCAGACTGCTGCAAAGGCGCGAACTCAAGGAGGTGCTCAGGGCAAACGCCCGGGCATAGAGGAAATCGCCGAGCAACACGGCGATCTGGTTGTTCCAACGCTGGTTCACGCAGGCCACCCGGCGGCGCACCTCGGCACCGTCGAGGATGTCGTCGTGCACCAGGGTCGCCAGGTGGATCATCTCCACCACCGCGGCCACGGCCGGGTGCTCCTCCTGCATCTGGCCGGTGGCCTTGGCGGTCAGGAGCACCAGCCCGGCGCGCAGTTGTTTGCCTCGAAAGCGCGAGACGTGGGCCGTCAAATCCCCAACCACCGCGGAGGTGTCCTGGAGCTGCTGCGCCACGTGGGCGCGCATGCGCTCCATCTCCGGCTCGACCGGAGCGAGCAGTTCGGCGAGTTGCGGTCCCTGTTGACTCATGGGCACACCTCGCCGGCGGATACGGGGCGCTGCGCCGAGGGCCGGCCCGTGGGGAGGGGTTCCAGGCCCCTCCGGGCGGCTGCGTACTCCTCCGGCGTATTGAGGTTGCCGGCGGAGCGCAAAGCCGCCCCGTCCAGCGTGTATTCGTCCCAGGCCAAGGGCCGGCCGTCCGGCCCGGGGAAGCCCCGCAGGCTGTCGGCTCGCCGCCGCCCGAGGTCCAGAGCGGCCCGGACGGCGGCCAAGCAGCGCGGGCCGAAAAACCCCATCAGGGGCTGGGATCCCCCCGGGTCGCACAGGGTCAAAAGGTCGAGCCCACGGGCGCGGGCGGACTCGGCCAGATCCACCAAAACGTCGCCCTCCAAACCGACCAGATCGCAGGGCAAACACAGGGCACCGGCGCCGCCCCCCTGGTGCTCGGCGGCGGCGGCCAGGGCCGCCTCCAATCCCGCCAGGGGCCCGGTACCCGCGGGGCGCAGGTCGGAAACTTCGCGGGCGCCCAGGGGACCCGCCAGGTCGCCGTAGCGCGGCCCGGGGCCCGATGCGATCAGCACGCGGTCGACGTGCTGCGCCAGCAGCAGGACCGCGTGTTCGAGCAGCGTGCCGGAGCCCCAGGGCAAACGCGCCTTGTCCCGCCCCATGCGGGAACTCTCGCCTCCGGCGAGCACGATCCCGACCGCGGCCGCGCGCCGGGGCGGCACGGTCGCGCCGACGGTCACTTGGAGTCCTTCGCCTCCGGGGCGGCCGAGCCCTGGCTGCGCGATTCGCGCCCAGTGCTTCCGTCCTCCAGGTCCGTGCCTTCCTTCAACCCGCGCTTGAACATCGAAATGCTGCTGCCGGCGGCCCGGGCCAGTTCGGGCAGCTTGCGCGCGCCGAAGAGCAGCACCAGGATCAATGCAACCACCCACAACTCGGTGGGGCCGGGCAGCGCGAGGAAGGGCGCGATCGGAGGATTCATGGGCGATCGGAGGCTCCCGCTCGGACCCCACCCCGCGGGCCGCCGGCCGAAGGGCCTGGGGCGGGCGCGGGGTGCGGCGCGCGGTCCGGCGGGAGCCGGAGAACGGGCGAAGAGGGGACGGCGGGCCGGCGAACGCGAAACGCTTCGCCCCTTCCGCGGCGCTCTGGTCCGCGCGATGCACGGCCCATCGTAGATCAACCACGCCCGCGAAACGAGCCGGTTTGGGGGGTTCCGGCGCCCCGGCGCTGCCCGATCGCCCGGCAACGGCCGGGACGCGCCCCGCGGAGCGGCCCGCTGGGGCCGGGGAGGGGGCGTGGGGTAGCCACCCTCCCCCCCGTCCGGGATTCACCCCCGGGCGGCTTCGAGCAGCCCGGCCTCGGTCAGGCGCTGCTCCATCATTTCGCCCAGGCGGGCGGGGCTGGGGGTCATCCAGACCCCGGCCTTCTCCAGGGCGCGGATCTTCTCCTCCGCGGTGCCCTTGCCCCCGGAGATGATCGCGCCGGCGTGCCCCATGCGGCGGCCGGGGGGAGCGGTCACACCGGCGATGAAGCCCACCACGGGCTTCTTCACGTGGGCCGCGATGTAGTCGGCGGCCTCCTCCTCGGCGCTGCCGCCGATTTCCCCGATCAGGATGATCGCATCCGTGTCCGGGTCGGCGTTGAATGCCTTCAGGCAGTCGATGAAGTTGGTGCCGTTGATCGGGTCGCCGCCGATGCCGATGCAGGTCGACTGGCCCAGGCCGCGGCTGGTGAGTTGCCAGACGGCCTCGTAGGTCAGCGTGCCCGAGCGCGACACGACACCGACCCGGCCGGGGCGGTGGATGTAGCCGGGCATGATGCCGATCTTGCACTCGCCGGGCGTGATGATGCCGGGGCAGTTCGGCCCGATCAGGCGGGCGTCCTTGCCGCGCATGTATTCGCGCACCTTGACCATGTCGAGCACCGGAATGCCCTCGGTGATCGTGACCACCAGGCGAATGCCGGCCTCGACGGCTTCGATGATCGCCGCGCCCGCGAAGGGAGGCGGCACGTAGATCGCGCTGGCCGTCGCGCCGGTGGATTCCACCGCCTGGGCCACCGTGTCGAAGACGGGCAGGCCGAGGTGCGTGGTACCGCCCTTCTTGGGGGTCACGCCGCCGACCATGCGTGTGCCGTAGGCGATGGCTTGTTCCGAGTGGAACGTGCCGTGTTTGCCGGTGAAACCCTGGCAGATGACTTTGGTGTCCTTGTCGACCCAGACGCTCATGGGAGGTTCCTCGGTGGCTCAGCCGGCGACTGCGGCGACGATCTTCTTGGCGGCGTCGTCGAGATCCGACGCGGTGATCAGGGGCAGACCGGACTCATCCAGGAGTTTGCGGCCTTTCTCGACGTTGGTGCCCTCCAGGCGCACGACGAGCGGCACCGAGAGCGCGACTTCCTTGGCGGCGGCGATCACACCTTCGGCGATCACGTCGCACTTCATGATCCCGCCGAAGATGTTGATCAGCACCCCCTTCACCTGGGAGTCGGAGAGCAGGATCTTGAAGGCCGCGGCGACCTTCTCCTTGCTGGCTCCCCCACCCACGTCCAGGAAGTTGGCCGGCTCGCCGCCCGCCAGCTTGATCACGTCCATGGTCGCCATGGCCAGACCGGCGCCGTTGACCATGCAGCCGATGTTGCCGTCCAGGGCGATGTAAGAGAGGTCGAACTTGCTGGCTTCGACTTCCTTGGGGTCTTCTTCGTGCAGGTCGCGCAGGGCCACCACCTGGGGGTGGCGGTAGAGCGCGTTGGAGTCGAAGTTGATCTTGGCGTCGAGGGCGATCACCTCGCCGCCTTCCGTTTGAACCAGCGGGTTGATTTCGGCCAGGGAGCAGTCGAGTTGGGTGAAGGCCTTGGCCAACTTGCCCATGAACTCGGCCCCCTTGGGCACCAGGGCTTCGGGCAGGCCGATGCCGCGCGCCAGGCGCTCGGCCTCCGCCCCATCGAGCACGCCGTCCGTTCCGAAGGGCGCCTTGAGGATCTTTTCGGGCGTCTTGGCGGCGACTTCCTCGATGTCCATGCCGCCTTCGCTGGAGGCCATCATCACCGGACCGCCGGCCGCCCGGTCGACCACGATGCCCAGGTAGTACTCCTTGGCGATGGCCGAACCGCGCTCGACCCAAAGGCGCCGCACCACCTGGCCGGCGGGGCCGGTTTGGTGGGTCACCAGGGTCTTGCCCAAAAGCTCGCGGGCGACGGCTTCGGCCTCCTCGGCGCTCTTCACCAGCTTCACGCCGCCGGCCTTGCCGCGGCCGCCAGCGTGGATCTGGGCCTTGACCACGGCCACCTTCGAACCCAGGGCGCGGAACGCCTCGGCGGCCGCCTCGGGGGTGGTGCACTCGCGCCCTTCGGGCACGGGCACGCCGAAGCCGCCGAGCAGCTCCTTGGCTTGGAATTCGTGGATGTTCATGGGGCTCGGCGGGGAGTGCCGGGGGAGGGCGGCGGGTGTTGGGGGGTGCTAGCGGGGTGATGGGAACGCGCCCGGGGCGTGCGCCGAGGGTGTCTACCGGCGTTCGGAGCGGGACCGCAAAAAGTCGGCGGGCGAGGAGCGTCGGCCGCCCCCGGGCCATCGGCCGGGACGAACGGCGGGAGAGTGTAGCGGCGGCCCGCAGCGCGGGCCACCGCCGGGGCGCCGGGCTTGCGCCGCGCGCCCC
>JBJHAV010000055.1:0-16770 GCA_050480685.1 Planctomycetaceae bacterium
ACACACCCACGTGGGCATCGTCCTGCAGGCGCGCCTCAAGCGCACCCCGGAGGACGTGCGCCGCTTGGCAGCCGGCCCCCTCAACGTGCGCCTGGTGAAGGGCATCTACCTGGAACCCGCCGAAATCGCGCACACCGAGCCGGAGCCGATCCGCCAGGCTTTCCTCGAACTGGCCGGCCAGCTCGCCGCGCGCGATGCGTTTTTGTCCCTGGCCACCCACGACGAGGTCTTGGCCGAACGCTGCCTGGCGCTTTTGGGCGAACGGGGCTCGCCACGGGACAAGCGGGAGTTCCAAGTGCTGCTCGGCGTGCGCGAGCCGCTCTGGACCCAGTGGCGAGCCGCCGGGGAAACGGTACGCGTCTACGTGCCCTTCGGGCCCCAGTGGCGCCCCTACAGCACCCGCCGCCTGCGCAAGAACCCGCAGATCTTCCGGCACGTGATGCGCGACACCTTGGCCTTCTGGCGCTGAACCGCTCGGCGCACTCCGCGCGCTGGTGCTTAGTGTCCTGGACGCTAGCGGCCCACCGAGAGCCTGCGCGCCAGGAGTTCCGGCAACGCTCCGGTCGCCAGGATCTTATCCTGGGTGCGGCGCAGGTCGTACTCCACACGGTGCCAGGTGACCTGGTGCGGTTCGAGCACCACGTAACAGGCGCGCGGGTCCCCATCCCGCGGCTGCCCCGTGGAACCCACGTTGACGAACGCGCGCCGCCCCTCCGGCAGGGGCAGGGTCAGGCTGTCCGCCCCCTGCAACCCATGCCACTTGAGGTCCTCGTCGTGCATCCCCGGTTGGTGTGTGTGTCCGGCGAAACCAACGCCCTCGAAGCATTCGAAGATCGCCTGGAGTTTGCCGGGGTTGAGGATCCCGTCGGTGCTGAGCACGTACTCGCGCACCGGATCGCGCGGCGAGCCGTGGTAGAAGTGAAAACGGCCCTCGCTGCGTGTCAGGGGCAACCCGCGCAGCCAATTCCAACGCTCGCGCCGCTCGCTGGAGCTGTACCAGCGGGGCTGCATGCGCTTGCGCGTGTAGTCGAGGGCCGCGCGCGCGTAGGAGTTGAAGTCCGAGGCGTCGCGGAAGAGTCCCTCGTCGTGGTTGCCGAGCAAACACCACTGGGCATGGCCGCGCACCAGATCCACGCACCACTCCGGATCCGGTCCGTAGCCGATCACGTCGCCTAGGCAGACCAGTTGATCCACGGACTGGCCCTGGATGTGCTGCCAAACCGCCTCCAGGGCTTCGCGGTTGGCGTGCAGGTCCGAAATGATCGCGATCTTCAAGCGCCGGTCCGCGCGAAGGCGCGCGCGGCCTCTTCCAGCAAGCGTCTTCGGAGCGCGGACAGGTCGCCCACCAGCCGCGCGCCGGCGGCCTTGGCGTGACCTCCCCCGCCGAAAGCCGCCGCCACATCGTGCACGTCCACGTCGCCCTTGCTGCGGCCCGAGAGGCGCCAGAGTTCGCGCTCTTGCTCGCGCAGCAAGAGCACCATCCGCACGGGCGCAATCGAACGCAACAGGTCGAGCAACAGATCCCCCTCGGCGAGTTCGGCGGGGATGCCCGCCGAGCGCGGCAGGGCGACAAACGCGAGTGCTCCTTCCAGGTGGTACTCGACCCGCGTCAACATATCCGCCAGGGCTCCGGGTAGTTCCGCCGGACGCCGCTGGAAGAGCGCCCCGTAGAGTTGTGCCGGTTCGGCGCCGAGTTCGACCAGATCCGCGGCGATCTGCAAACTCTCCGCGTCCGTGTTCGAGTGGCGGAACCAGCCCGTGTCCGTGGTCAACGCGGTCAACAGGGCCTGGGCCACGGGCGCATCGATGGGTGCGTCGAGGGCCCGCGCGATGCGCCACACGAGTACCCCCGTGGCCGCGGCGGCCGGATCGCGATAGGCCGCATCCCACCAATGCGGCCCGCCATGCAGGTGGTGGTCCACCACCAGCTTGCGCGAGGGATAAGCCGCCAAGGGCGCCGCCAGGGGGCCCGTGCGCCCGAGTTCCGAAATGTCCAGCAGCACCGCGACCTGGTGGAAGGGCAGCTCCTCACCCTCCCAGGCCCCGAATCCGCCGGGAGGTTCGAGAAAGCCGAAGGTTTCCTCCGGGGGATCCGGGTTGAGGATCCGAACCTCTTTCCCGAGGCCCGAGAGCACCCGGGCCAGTGCGGCCTGGGAGCCGAGCACGTCCCCGTCGGGCCGTTCGTGTCCAACGAGCAACAGACTCCGCGCGCCGCCGAGGATTTCCAGGGCGCGGCTCTGCTCGCGATCGGGGGCGACTTCCAGGCGCGCCATGGGGCGATTCGGGTGCATGTCGCGTCCGCCCAAGGGGCCATGGACGACGACGTCCCAGTCTAGCAGTCTCGGGGCGCAGCTCGCGGAAGCTGTCGGCCGCGCGCGCGAACGGCGGGTTCGCCGCGGAATTCCCCCACCGGCCTCACTGCTGCCGGCCCCGGAGCCAAACCGCGAGGGGAGCCGGGCCGAGTTCCAGCCAGACGGCCAGGGGATCCGCGCCCGTCCCAGCGGGCAAGGGCCAGGCGACCAGGTCGGCCTGCATCCCGGGCTGCAGACGCCCGACCCGCTGTCCGAGCCCCAGCGCCCGGGCGCCCGACTCCGTCGCGCTGACGAACACCTCTTCCGCCGGCGGGCCTTGGGCCCCACCGGCGAGGACGCGCATCTCCGCGGCCAAGTTCAAAGTCGCGCTGCCCGCCAGGGAATCCGTGCCGAGGGCCACGGGCACACCCGCGGCGCGCCAGGCCTCGAACGGGAACCGTTCCCGCCCGAAGAAGCGCTGGGCCCCAGGGCAGTGCACGACGGTCGCACCCAACCCAGCGACCCGTTCCCGCTCCCCGGGCTCCGGATGATTGGCGTGCACGAGGGCCGTGCGCGGCCCGACCAGCCCGGCGCGGATCAGCCGTTCGAGCCCGGACGCGGGCTCGGCGGAAGCCGGCCCGAGAAGCGCATCGAAGGGGCCCTGGCGTCCGGCCAACCAATCGACCTCTTCGCGGGTTTCAGCCCAATGCACCGCCACCGGCCGCCGTGTGCGGGCCGCAAGTCGGCCGAGTTCGGCCAGGAGTGGTCCACTCGCGGTGTGGGGACCGTGGGGCGAGAGCCCGTGGGTCACCCTGGCCCGGGGTTTGGGCGCCGCGCGCAGGCGCTTTAGAACCTCCGGCGCGCGGCTCGGATCTCCTCCGTCGAGCGCTTCGCGCAAGAGCACCAACCGCGGACGCCGCGCCGGCAGCGGACCGAGCCCCAGGTCGAGGCTGTCCACATCCCCCACCGCCGTCACACCAAACCGCAGTTGGTCCGAAAGCGCCTGACTGTGGCCGGCGGCGAGATCCGCGCGAGCCGTGGCGCCGCGTTCCGACATCAGCCGCCGGATCCACTCCACGAAACCGCCGGCCGGCGAAACCCTTCCCGCCAGGGCGGAGAGCTCCAGGTGCGCGTGGGCGTTCACCAGACCCGGAGTCAGAAACACGTCGCCCAGGGGTCGCACCTCGGCCCCGGCCCGCCGGATCGCCGATCGGCTGGAGAGCACACGTTCGATGCGCTCCCCGACGATCAACAAACCCGCATCCGCGAGCAAGCTGCCCCTGCCGGCCCAAAGCCAGCGGGCGGCCAGGACCCTGGCGCGCCCGGAGCGCACAGCCCCGGGCGCCGCGGAGCCGGACGGGATGGACCCGGCCGGCTCCTCCGATCGCCCCGCGATCAATCGAACTCGCAGACGATCTCGAAGGAGTCGATCGCCTCGATCAGGCCGCCTCCGAGCACCGAGCGGTCGAACACGATCTGGTAGCGGATCGCGTTCGGCTTGAACTGCGCCGCCTCACCCGGAGTCAGGCCCAGGGCGGGGTTCGTCCAGTAGGTGTTGAGCTCCGCCGGATGACGCACCCAAGGCGTGAGCGACCCGGGCAAGAAGGGGCTACCCGATCCGCCGAAGGTGACCGCGCAGCCGTCCTGGATGGACTGCAGCAAACGCGCGCCCTGGAAACGCACGACGATGGGAGAGGTGCCCAGATCACCGCCGAACAGCGATTCCAGGTCCGGGAACCCGAACAGGCTCAAGGACTGGGGCCCGCGCCAGGGGATCGTGACCGGCACCCCGGAGATGCGCAGGCCCAGGTTCCAGCCAGGCTGCTCCTCACTGTCCTCTTCGTACTCCACCTGGAACGCACCGGTCGGCGTCAGCCAGCAGGACTGCATGCCGCTGCGCGCGGAGGCGCGTGCACCTTCGCTGATCGGCTCGGGGAAGAGCAACTTGGGGAACCAATCCGCCGTGGCGATCACATCGAGCACGGCCGGTTGGCCCTGGCCGCCGGTGAGAGGGATCACGCGGGAGGAAACCTGGGTCGGAGTGAGGGGCAGCAGCGGCGACTTCTCGATGCGCACGATGCCCGGCCCCCCGGCTCCGCCGAGGGACAGGTTCGGAATCGCCAAGGCTTGTGCCACGGGCAAAGCGCGGCCACCTTCGCCACCAGTCACGTCGAACAAACCGGGCAGGTTCGGCAGGATCAGATCGCGGGTCTGAACCAGGATCGATCCCCCGGAACCGCCGCCCCCGGGCGCCGCGGCGGCGTCCTGGTCGAAGTCGTTGCTGAAGGGCTGCACCACAGCCGCGGTGCCGCCGCCGCCCCGCCCGCCGCGCACGTTGATCGCGCCCTGCAGGGTCAAACGCCCACCCACCTGGAGTTGAAGCGTTCCACCGCCGCCGCCGCCGCCGGCTCCGCTCGCGTCCCGATACCCCTCGGCCTTGATTTGGAGCAGTCCCGGGGGCCCCACGATCGGGAAGGCGGCGAAAGGAACCTGGCATGCGAAGAGCTGGCCGTTCGTGGCGGTGCCGGCGATGCCGAGGCCGCCGCCGCCTCCACCCGCTCCGCCGACGAGCTCGCCCGCTTCGGGATCGAGATCGGTTTCCTGGGCGGTCAAGCGCTGGGTGGGGTCCGGGGCCGGAAGCTGGGGCAGCGGAGGCGTGGGGCCGGGCAGGGGCACGTAGGTCCCCACGCCGCCCACGGCCGAGAAGGTGCCGCCATTGCCGGGGCCGCCGACTTGCTGGGAACGGCAGAAAAGGTTCGGCACGAAGTCCGCGAAGGGCGGGAAGAGAGTCGGACCGGGCAGGTTGACCGGCCACTGGATGCCGCCCGTGCCGCCACCCGTGCCGACCCCGCCACCCCGCCCGACGCCGGGCCGACCGGTGGTCTGCAAGATGCCCGGATCGACCCCCTGGCCAGCGAAGTCGAAGGCGCCTGCCAGGAGCACCGGCGAGGCCGCGGGCCAAAAGACGCGGTCCGCGCCGCGCCCGCCTGAACCACCTCCGGGTCCGGCCAAACCGCCTTGCCCGCCGAAGCCTTGGCGCCCGGCATGCACCGGCCCGTCGAGACCGGGGACTTCGATCAGCCCTTGGACGGTCGCCGCACCGCGCACGAAAATGCGCGGCGGATCGTCCCCGCTGAAGCGCAGCACACCGCCGGAGTCCACCCGCAGGGAGCTGAACTCATACACGCCGTCCACCGCCACCAGGTCCACGGTGCCGGGCAGGTCGTTCTCCGGGTCGTAGTTGTCGAGGACCACCGAGCTGAAGTCGGGCGGATTCTCGGGATCCGCCCCGGGGCCGAAGGAGTTGCCGATCGCGGCGGTCGAGAGCACCACCGTCTGACCAACCGACACCACCAGATCCCCGAGTTTGCCCGAGCCTCCGCCAAGACCGGGCACCAATCGACCGGGGTCGGTGACCACGAACATGCCGGTGCGGTTCGTGTCGACGAACTGGGTCGAGGTGAACTGTTCGCCGCCGGCCACGGGCAGGGTGCCGACCACCAGCGGGGAGCCGACCGTGGTGAACGCCACCGGTCCCGCATTCACCAGCCCGTTGCCGCCCAGGTCGCTGATCGAGATCGGCAGGTTCATGACGATCCGGCGCGGGGAGTCCGGATCGCTGCCCGAGGACGGAAAGCCGCCCGTGGGGGTGAACAGCACCGTGGTGGTGTTGGCCAGGAAGTCGAAGGAGATCTGGAACGCGCCCTGGAGCAGAAGTTGGTCGTCGGTCGTGGCCAAGTCCCCATCCAGGTCCAAAGCCACGGTGATCAGCGGCGAGAGCCCGGTCGCGGGATTGACCAGCGTGGACGGGTTCATGATGTCGTCGAACACCAGACGCACCCGGCTTTGGCGCGGCACGTCCTCGGCCCCTTGGGCTTCCACGGGAGGCTGGGCACCCGCCAAGTCCTCAAGGGTCACCACCACCGTGGGGGGGCCGGGAACCAGATCGTTGATGCCCAGCGAGGCACTGACGAAGCAGTCAATGCGCTGCTGGTTCGCCTCACCGGCCTGGCTGCGCAGGAAAGGACCGTTGTCCCCGGATGCCTGGCCGGGAACCGTCACCCGGAAGACCGAATTCGGCTGGAAGCCGAAGATCGGGTTGCCCAGGGAGTCGAAGCTCAGGAGCGGGCGAAAGGCGATCCGCCGGGGATTCGTCGGGTCTTGGATGTAGGTGCCCGCCGGTGTTTGGCCCGTGCTCGTGTTCGTGACCTGCAGCGTGTTCTTGGTCACCGTGGAGAGATCCACCGGCTGGCTGAACTCGAACCAAAGGTCCTGGTTCACGAACACCTGGGTCGTGCCGCACTTGATTTGGGCACCGGTGGAACTGCAGCCCAGGCTGCACGAGATCGCCACCATCGGGCCGCCGAAATCACCGGAGGAACTGCCTCCACAGGCGGCCAGGGTGAGTGCGAGCGAGGTCGAGAGGAGCAGTCCGAGGCGCGGAATCATCGTGAAGTTGGCGAAGCTTGGGGAGAGCGCCGCGAGGGGAACCTCGGGGCCGAGAAGCCGGGCATCTGGGGGCGGCGGACCGGTGTCCGAAGGGGACCGAGCCCGCGCGGGGGAGCGCGTCCCGGGGTGGATGTACCCACTGAAGCTAGACTAGGCTAGCGGCAAGGTCGCACCGGGTGAACCCGCAGCCGCGGGGCTCCGGTTTCGGCCGGCCGACCGAACCTCGGGTCCCGAGGCCTCGCGGAGTGGAAAAACCTGCTCGGCCATGCGGACAGGGCCACCGGAAGACGCCGCGGGCCGCCCTGCGGCGGCCGCTCCGAGCGGAAGCCTCGCCGCGCGGCGGAACTCCGCGCACCCGGACGGCCGACGCGCTCCACCCTCCCTGTCCGTCCCCCGATGCCCCGACTCCCGATTTTTTTTCCCCCTGCCCCGGGGCACACCCGCCGTTCGGTCCATGCAAGCCGCGGGGTGCGGACCTTCCCCGCCGGCCTCTCCCTCCGCGCCGGCGCCTTCTTGGCCCTGCTGCTGCTGGGCTGCGGCCCCTCCGAACCGGCCCCCGACCCGATGCGCGCCCAAGGGGATCCAAGCGCCCACCTGGCGCGGGTCGAGTTTCTCCTGGAGCAGTTACGGGCGCCGGGCCAAGGCACGGCGAGCGATGAGGAGGACCGCTGGCACGCCCGGAGGCGGGCAACCCTGGCGGCGATGCCCGAAGAAGCCCCCCGGGTCGGCCGGGCGCTGATCGAACGGGCCATCGCGGACGACTCCCTGGGCCTGCCCCTGCGCCGGGCCGCCATCGAGGCGGGCTCCTTGGCCGCGGACCGGGCGAGCGCCGAACTGCTGGTGCCCCTGGTGCTCGAGTTCCGGGCCGACGCGGCGCTGCGCGAAGCGGCCTGCGGCGCCCTGGCGAGGGTCGACCCGGAACTCGCCCTGACCGTCTTCGAACCCCTCTTGTCCGAACGCCAGCCACGGACCCTGCCCCCGGCCGAAAGCATGCTCGAGGGATACCTGCTGGCCGCCCGGCGCCAGGGCGCCGATCCGGTGCCCCTGCTCACGCGGGTGGCCCTGGCCCTCGACCAGGAGGAAAACGCCCGGGTGCTCGCCGTGCGCTCCCTAGCCGCCCATGATTCGCCGCGGGCGGTGGCCGCCCTGCGCCAGGTGCTGGTCGAATCGACCGGTTTCTCCTACCTGCGTCGCATCGCCGCCCAGGGGCTCGTCGAGCGTTTGCCCAACCAAGAACTCTGCCGCGTGCTGACGGATGTGCTCGACCGCGAGGCGGACATCGTCATGCAGCAGTTCCTGGCGAACATGCACGAGAGACAGTGCCCGTGATCGTCGACAGCCACACCCACCTCTATTGGGATGGTCTGATCGAGGACCTGGACGCGGTCTTGGAGCGCGCGCGCGCCGCGGGCGTCGAGCGCTGCGTCGTCGTTGGAACCGACGTTTCCACTTCGGAAGCGGCCCGCGCGCTCGCCGAGCGGCATCCCGGGCTTTCCTGGTCGGCCGGCGTGCATCCCCACGATGCGGCCGGAGCGGATCCGGGCGTGCGCCGCGCCATCGAACAGTTGGCCGCCGAACCCGGCTGCGTCGCCGTCGGCGAAACCGGTCTCGACCACTTCAAGGTCTTCTCGCCGCCCGAGGCGCAACTGGATTCGTTCCGCTGGCAACTCGACCTGGCGCGCCGGCTCGACAAGCCCGTGATCGTGCATGGGCGGGACGCCCATGCACAGGTCGTGGAGGTTCTGGGAGAGTTCCCCGGTGTCCGAGGCGTGATGCACTGCTACACCCTGGGCCCCGAGGAGCTGGATCCATACCTGGCGATGGGCTTCTTGATCTCCTTCGCGGGCGTCGTCACCTACCCGGCCAATGGCGCCAACCGCGAGGCCGCGCGCAAGGTGCCGCCGGACCGACTGCTGATCGAAACGGACTGCCCTTTCCTCGCCCCCCAGGGCCTGCGGGGCAAGCGCAACGAGCCCGCCCATGTGCGCCGGGTGCTCGAATGCATCGCCCGGGAGCGCGCAGTGACCGTGGAGGACCTGGCTGCCCAAACCTCCGCGAACGCGTCCCAGCTCTTCGGGCTGCCGCCTCTTGCGAATTGACCCGCGCATCGTGCGCGCCATCCGGCGGCCGAAATGCAGCGGCGCCGGGCACCCCGACTGACGGGACACCCGGCGCCTCTAGCCGTGCCTCAAGTCGAGGCTCCGGCGGCTCGGGCCCTCAGGCCCTCACCTAGATCACTGGAGCACGGTCCAGATGTTTTCGTCGACGGCGTCAACGCCGGCGGCGGCGTTGGCGGTGCGGGCCGCCATCGAGGAGGCCGAGTACGCGGCATCCCAGTTCGGGCCGTCGTTGAGGCCGGTGTAAACCGTGCCGCCGCGGTTGTTGTACTGGAGGATGTCGCCGTCCTGGTTGATGAAGAAGACGCGGTTGCCGCTGGTTCCGACCTGCTGGGGCCAGGCGTAGCAGGCCCAGAAGATCTCGCAGTTGTCCGGGTCGGTCTCGGCATCCATGCCGCCGTCATCGGCTTCGGCGATGCCCTCGGGATCCTCACCGTCGCCGGGCAGCCACATCTGGAAGACGTAGCCCGAGCGAACCACGACACCACCGTTGCCGCCGGCTTGCAGGTTGCCGAACGCGCTCGACAGCATGGCCGGGGTCAGAAGTTGATCGGCGTCCGTGGACACGTCGCCGGCATCGTCGATGCGCAGACCGGCAGTGCCGGCCAACTCGCCGAAGAAGCCATACTCGCCACCGCCGTCGGAGTCGGTGTCGATCGCGGCGGAAGCGTGCAATTGCGCCTGGGCGGACGCGATCGAACGCAGCGTCGAGATGGCAGCCGACTCATTGGCAGCCAGACGGGCGCTGAGCAACTTGGGGATCGCCACGGAGGCGATGATCGCGATGATCGCAACGACGATCATCAGCTCGATCAGGGTGAACCCTGCGGACTTGTGTTGGTGAACCTTCACGCTTGGAATGCCTCTTAGTTTGCCTATCTTTGGGTTGTTCACACCGCCCAGCCACGCCGGCAGGGGCGACGGATGTCGCCCCCCCGCAGACCGTCGCCCCGCCCGGCGACCCACCCGGGTGCGGGCCCGGGGCGGAGTGCGCGTCGGCGGTACGCGGCTGGGGGGTCGATGCACATCGCCGGGAGCCCCTTCCTTTCCGGCGGGGAACCCCACCGGAAGCTCATGAACTCCCGAACGCTGCATGGATCGTCCTGCGGCCTCGCGACCCTTGAAGGGAAAGAGGATTTCCCCGGGGAGCCTCCGGAGCGGGACCGGGACCGGGCACACAGCGGCCCACAAACGCGAACGCCCGGACCGCTGGGGGTCCGGGCGTTCGCAAGAACGTTGCTGGGATCGGCGTCAGCCGCGCTGGCCGAGCTGACCGACGATGTCCAGGATCGGCAGGAACACGGACAGCACCACCATGCCGACCATCAAGCCCATGAAGCTGATCAGGAGCGGTTCGATCAGGCTGGTCATGGCCTTGATCTGGGCCTTCACCTGGCTGTCGTAGAACTCGGCAATCTTCTCGAGCAACTGTTCGAGGGCACCCGAACGCTCGCCGATGGCGATCATGCGCACCACCATGGGCGGAAAGACCGGAGCTTCGGCCAGGGGTTCACTGAGCATGTTGCCGTTCTTGACGCTCTCACGCGACTCGCGAACCACGTTGGAAACAACCAGGTTGCCGGCCGTATCCGCCACGATATCCAGGGTGCCCATGATCGGCACGCCCGAGCGAATCAGGGTCGAGAAGGTGCGCGAAAAACGCGCCAAAGCGATCTTTTTGGCCATGTCCCCGAAGATCGGGACACGCAGGGCCACATGGTCGAAGAACAGTTGGCCGGTCTGCGTGCGGCGGAAGAGCCAGGTACCGATCGCCACCCCCGCCATGCCGCCGAAGACCACCGGCCAGTTCGCCAACATCCAATCCGAACTGTTGAGCACGAAGAGGGTGATCCCGGGCAAATCCACGCCCAACTGGTCAAAGACATCCCGGAAAGTCGGCACGACCCCGAGCATCAAAAAGGCGGTGATGCCGAGCACGAGCACCAGAGAAATGACCGGATAGGTCATCGCGGAACGCACCTCGCGACGCAGGGCCTCGGAGGCCTCCACGTACTCCGCCAGGCGCTCCAGGATCACATCCATCTGGCCCGAAGCCTCACCCGCGCGCACCATGCTGATGTAGAGCGGGGAAAACGCCTTGGGGCAGGTTTCCATCGCCGCGGAGAGATCCGCTCCTCCCCGCAGCTCGCCGATGACGACCTCGCAGGTGCGCTTGAGTCCGGGCGTGTCGGCTTGGGCCGCGAGCACCTCCAGGGACTCCATCAGGGAGAGGCCCGCACCGATCATGGTCGCCAACTGGCGTGTGAAGAGCACGAGCTCCTGACGGGTGCAGGAAGGCTTGGACGTGCCGATCCTCACGTTCTTGAGCTTCGCGAGGAAGGACTCTCCACCACCCTCGGATTTGGGCTTGGATTTTTTGGGCGCCTTGGTCTTGGTTTTGACGGCTTTGCCTTCCTCGACCTTCATCGGCATCAAATTTTGGCGCCGCAGCTCGGCCAGCACCGCCCCCTTGTCGCTGCCCTGCAGCGTACCTTCAACGGTTTTCCCGCTGGTGTCCTTCGCCGAATAGTGGAACGTGTTCACGTGCTTCCTCTTGGTGTACTGCCGATCAATCCGGCATGGTCACTCGCAGGACCTCTTCCAAAGAAGTCTTGCCGCGCATGGCGTTCAGCAGGCCGACCCGCCTCAACGTCAACATGCCGTTTTCGATGGCCTGCGACTTGATCTCGTGCACCGAACGGCGCTCGACGATCATGCGCTTGATCGTGTGGTCGAGGAACAGGGTCTCGAGCAACGCAAAGCGGCCCTTGTAGCCGTTCTTGCAGCGCGGACAACCGGCCTGGTTGGCCTGGAAGAGCTGAATGCCCTCCAGTTCCTCGGCGCGGAAACCGCACTTGAGCAGCTCGGCCTCGGGGATCTCGGCGGGTTGCCGGCAATGGACACAAAGCACACGGGCCAGGCGCTGGGCCGCCACGCACAGCACGGAACTCGACACCATGAAGGCGTCGATGCCCATGTCCACCAAGCGCGTGATCGCACCGGGTGCGTCGTTCGTGTGCAGCGTCGAGAGCACCAAGTGACCGGTGAGCGCGGCCTTGATCGCGATCTCCGCCGTTTCCACGTCCCGGATCTCGCCGACCAGCACCACGTCCGGGTCCTGACGCAGGATCGAGCGCAGCGCCCCCGCGAAGGTGAGTCCGCGCTTGGGGTTCACGGGCACCTGGTTGATGCCGTCCATGCGGTACTCGACCGGGTCCTCGACCGTGACGACGTTGATCTCGGGAGTCGCCACTTCCTTGACCGAGGCGTAGAGCGTCGTGGACTTACCAGATCCCGTGGGACCGGTCACCAGCACCATGCCGTAGCTGGCGGCGATCGCGCGCTGCATGTCCTCGAGGCACCTGGGCTCGTAGCCCAGCTTCTCCAGGTTGGCTCCGACCCCGGATTGGTCCAGGATTCGCATGACCGCCTTTTCCCCGCCGACGACCGGCAGGGTGGACAGGCGGAAGTCGATGTTGCGGCTCTCGTAGCGGATCTGGAACTTGCCGTCCTGGGGCCCCATGCGCTCGGCAATGTCCAGGTTGGCCATGATCTTCAGGCGCGAGATGATCGCCGGAAGCAAGGACTTCGGCGGGCGCAGGATTTCGATCAGGCGACCGTCGACGCGGAATCGTACGCGGATCGACTGTTCCCCGGGCTCGATGTGGATGTCGCTGGCCTTGTCGCGCAGGGCGCGCAGCAGAATCAGATTGACCAGCTTGACCGCCGGGACGTCCTCGCTATCCGAGGAACTGGAGAGTTCGATGTTCTCCTGACCGTCGCCCTCCTCCTTGACCTCGATTTCGCCGCCTTCGACCGCGTCCAGCAGAGCGTCCACCTGCTTGCGGCCATCGTCGTAGAGATTCTCCAGGGCGGACTTGATCGCCGCCGGATGGCTCAGCAGGGGCCGCACCTTGCAGCCCGAGTGCATGTTGAGGTCGTCCAGCAGGAGCACGTCGAACGGATCCGACACGGCGACGGTGAGCTGATCCCCGTTGCGCGCCACGGGGAGCACCAGATGCTCCTCGCAGGTTTCGCGCGGCAGGCTCTGCAATACCTCGGGCGCGGGCCGCACCCGGGAAACGTCGATCGGCGGGACTCCAGCCGCCGCGGCCAGGGTCGAATACAAGGTGCCCTCGTCGAGAACTCCGCGACGCAGAAGTTCGTCGACGACCTGCCGACCGCTGGCGCGCGCTTCGCCCCAGGCCTCGGCCGACACCAGCCCGGCCTCGACCAGGATGCGTCGGATCTTGCCGTAGCTGCGGACCATCAGGCGGCTCGCACGAGATTTTGCAGTTCCGAGGGGTTGCTCAGGGCGTGTTCCGCATCCTCCAGACGCACCGTCCCAGCGCGCACCAGCTCCGCCAGGGAGTGCGCCATCGTGCGCATGCCGTGGCGCGATCCGGTTTGGATCTGCGAGTACATCTGGTGGGCCTTGCCTTCGCGCACCAGAGCCCTGATGGCGGGCGTGGCGACCATGACCTCAGCCGCCAGCGCTCGCCCGCGGCCGGTGGCGCGGGGCAGCAGTTGTTGACAGAAAACCGCCTCCAGGCTGAAGGAGAGCTGGGTCAGCACCTGCTGTTGCTGGTGCGAGGGAAACACGTCCACGATGCGGTTGATCGTCTGCACCGCATCCGAAGTGTGCAGGGTGCCGAAGGTCAGGTGACCGGTCTCGGCCAGGGTCAGCGCGGCTTCGATGGTTTCGTGGTCGCGGAGCTCGCCCACCAGCACGACGTCCGGGTCCTGACGCAGCACACTGCGCAGGGCTTTGCCGAAACTGTGCGAGTCGCCGCCGATCTCCCGCTGGGTGACGAGGCAGGTCTGACTGCGGTGGGAAAACTCGATCGGGTCCTCGATCGTGATGATGTGCCCCTGGCGCTTTTGATTGATGTAGTCGATCATCGAGGCCAGGGAAGTGGACTTGCCCGAGCCCGTCGCGCCGCAGACCAGCACCAAGCCGGCCCGCAGGCTGCAAATTCGCTCGCAGACCGCCTTGGGAAGCCCGAGCTGGTCGAAGCTGGCGATCTGGTGGGGAACCAGACGCAACACGCAGGCAACGGCGCCGCGCTGGTAGAAGACGTTCGCCCGGAAGCGCCCCTGTCCCTCCAACTCGAAGGAGCAGTCCAACTCGAACTCCCGGTCCAGCTTGGCGATCTGCTCCGAGTTGAGCACGCTGGTGGAGAGTCGCCGGGTGTCCTCCGGCGTGAGATCCTCGGTCTCCACGGCGATCAGGTGCCCGTCCACGCGGATACGCGGCGGGGATCCGACGGAGATGTGCAGGTCTGAACCGCCCTTGCGCACCATCAGCGCAAGGAGATCTTCCATGGTGATCATGGGGGCTTCCTCGAGTGCTCTGGGAGTCCCCACCCCACGTTGGCCCCCTACCCCCCAGGGGCGGGGGCGCGCGGGCAACGTGTCCGGCGGCGTGCCGTGGACAGGACGACTCCAGGGGCCCTGTCGGGTGTCCCGCCCCCCGCGCTGAAGTCCGGCCTGACTTCGGCCCCTCCTGCGGGCCGCCGGGCCCACCGCCCCCCCTCCCGCCAGCTCCAGGGGGGCCGAGGCCGGGCTGGAGGACGGGCCGACTCCCATCCGCGAGTCCGTCCCGGCCGACCGCCCCGAGCCCGGCCCCTCCTCCGGCAGCGCCTAGCTCAGCGGTGAGGACTCATCGCCCGGGCGGCATCAATCCTCGGCGTGCTGCCGGCCTTCCTCGGCGATCACTCGCTTTTGTTCCGCAGCCGGCAGGGGCGCGTACCCGTGGGGCCGCAGGAGGTAGTGCCCGAGCCCGGCCGTTTGCGAGCGCAAGTCGCGCGCATAACTGCGCACCGAGGCCAAGGGCACGTGGGCGCGGATCACCGTCACCTGGCCGCCGTCCTCACTGTCCTGGCTGAGTACGTGGCCCCGGCGCTGGCTGGTGATGTCCGAAAAAACCGCCCCGGCATGATCGGTCGGCACGTGCACCTCGAGCTCCACGACCGGTTCGAGCAGCACCGGGCCGGCCTTTTCGAAAGCCTCCCGGAACGCGCGCGCGCCGGCGGTTTTGAAGCTGGCTTCGTCCGAGTCCACCGCGTGGAACTTCCCGTCGAACACCTCGACCTCCACATCCACCACCTTCGAGTGGGTCAGGATGCCCTGCTCGGCGAGTTCCCGGACGCCCTTCTCCACCGCCGGAATGAGGTTGCGGGGAATGGACCCGCCGACGATCTTGTCGATGAAAACCACACCGCTGCCCTCTTCCCCGGGCCGCACCCGCAGGTGGCACTCGCCGAACTGACCGCGGCCGCCGCTCTGCTTCTTGTGGCGATAGCTGGCTTCCGCCGCTTTGCTGACGGTCTCCCGGTAGGCGATGCGCGGCAGGCTGGTTTCGATCTCCACCCCGAAGCGGCGGGCCAAACGCGCCTCGACGATCGACAGGTGCAGTTCGCTCGCCCCTTGCAGCACCAACTCGTGGGTTTGCGGGTCGTGCACCACACGCAGGGAGGGGTCCTCCGCCGCCAACTTCGAGAGGGATCCGGCGATCTTCTGCTCGTCGGCGCGGCTCTTGGGGCGCACCGAAAGGGCCGCCATCGGCGCGGGAAGCTCGGGGAAGTCCACCGCGACGGCGAAGCCGCCGTCCTTGGTGAACGAGTCCCCTACCCCCAAACCCTCGACCTTCGTGAAGGCCGCGATGCCGCCCGCGGCGATCGATTCGACCGGTTCCCGCCGCTTGCCGCCGATCGGCACGAAGAGGCCGCCGATCTTTTCCTTGTCCGTGCCGTCGATGCGCTGCAGCGGGTCATGGGCCCCGAGCACCCCGGAAACGATGCGCGCCAAGCAGACGCGCCCTACGTGGGGGTCGGAGCGAACGGCGAAGACCGTTCCGAGCAGCGGACCTTCCGGGTCGGGCTCGAGGGCCTCGTTGCCGGCCCGGAAGTGGCGGTGATGGCGCGGGCTGGGCGCGGCGCGCCGCAGGAAGTCGAGCACCTGCGCCAAACCCGTCCCATCTTCCGGGTTGCACACCAGGATCGGCACGAGGCAGTCGGCGGAGATCGAAACCGGCAGATTCGCCTTGAGCTCCTCCTCGGTCAGGTCCTCCGCCTCCAGGTAATGACCGATCAGATCCTCGTCCTCGACGCCGTCGATGATGCGATCGAGCATGCGCTTGCGCCACTCGGTCTCGCGGTCCAAGTAGGTGCGGTGAACACCCGTCAACTGACCTCGCGCACCCTCGGGCAACAGCACCGGCACGCAGATTTCCCCGAGCGCATCGCGCAGTTCGAGCACCAAGGTCTCGAAGTCGGCCTGCGGAGTGTCCACGTGGGTGATGAGCAGGGCCCGCGGCCGCCCGAGCTCGTGGGCTTGAAGCATCCGGCGCTTGAGCAGGTGGGTCACTCCGCTGACACAACTGACCACGCCCACCACCAGATCCGCGGCGAACATGCCCGTGAGCACCTCGGCCTCGAAATCCGCCGCCCCCGGCGTGTCGATCCAATTCCACCTCACGCCGCCGTGCTGGGCGTGGACCACGCAGGCCTGCAGGGTGTGCCCCTTCTCCTGGGCTTCGGGCTCGGTATCGATCAGGCTGGTGCCTTCCGCCGTCGATCCCTTGCGGTCCGCGGCTCCGGCCGCGTGGGCCAAAGCATCGACCAGGGTGGTCTTTCCGGTCCCGGGGTGGCCGACGAAGCAGACGTTGCGGTAGCTGGGGGCGTGGGTCGTCATGGGTCCTCCGAGTCCAAAGCCGGCGGTCCCTCGGCCGAACGCCACACCCCGCGTGCCGCGCTCGCACCGGATCGAACCCGGCGATGCGAGCCTCAGGTTAAGGACTTTCGCCGACCTTTGCAGGGTCCGCCCCCCATCCGGGCGCGCACCGGCGCCCGGCGGGCGCCGCAGCACAGCGCACGCGGGCGACGACCCCCGCCCGGGAGAACGCGGGGGGC
>JBJHAV010000056.1:0-16760 GCA_050480685.1 Planctomycetaceae bacterium
CAGTGGGCCCAGGCCCGCCGCGCGCCCGCGCCCTGGGCCGAGCTGGAGACCGGCAAGGTCGTGCTCACGGTTCCCTCCTCCGCGATCCGCACGCTCGACGACCCGGAGCCGCTATTGGCCCTGTGGGATCGGATCCTCGACGCCGCCGCCGACCTGGCGGTTTGGCCCCACGAGCGCTCGCGCGCCGAACGCTACGTGCCGGACGTACAGATCAGCGCCGGCTACATGCACGCCGGCTATCCGATCATGACGCACCTGGACGCCATCGAAGACATGGTCAGCGTCGATCGCCTGCTGGCCGATTCCTGGGGGCTCTTCCACGAACTCGGCCACAACCACCAGGACCCCATGTGGACCTTCGAGGGCACCGGCGAAGTCACCGTCAACCTCTTCTCCCTCTACATCTGCCAAAAGATCTGCGGCCTCGGCCCCCGCGAAGGACACCCCGCCCTCTCCGACCGCCAACGGGCACGCATGATCCGAGCCTTCTTCAGCGACCGCGACGGCCCGAGCTGGCAGCGCTGGGCCAACGACCCCTTCCTCGCCCTGATCAAGTACCAGCAGGTCCAAGAAACCTTCGGCTGGGAACCCTTCCAGCGCGTCTTCGCCGAATACCAGCGCCTCCCCCCCCGCGAGCGCCCCCGTTCCCAACAGGACAAACGCGATCAGTGGATGATCCGCCTCTCCCGCGCCATCCACCACGACCTCGGCCCCTTCTTCGACGCCTGGCACATCCCCGTCACCCCCGAAGCCAAAGCCACCCTCACAGACCTCCCCCCCTGGCTCCCCGCCGAACTCACCACCGCCCTCGAAACCCGCTGACCGCCTGCGCAACGGCAGGTCGCGACCCGGGTCTACCCGACACCCCCCGAAGGGGGGTTCACGGCGCCGGCTGGAGTCGGGCGGAGAGGCTGGTGGAAAGTTGGGCGCCCAGGTCGGCGGTGAGGAGGACGGCTTGGAAGTGCAATTCCGTGCCGAGCCAGTGGAGATCGGGGGGGATCGCCAGGTTCCAGGTGAGGGGGAAGGCGCCGGCCAGGGTTTGGGCGAGCAGCAGGGGTTCCGGCTGGAGCGCGAGCAGCAGGTCGCCGAGACCGGCGAAGGCGGTGCCGCAGCCGGCGGCGTCCCAGCCCGGTCGACCTTCGAACAGCCAACCCAGAAGTGCGGGCCGGGGATCCGGCGCGGATCCGGGGGAAACTTCCAGGGGCCAAAGCTCCAAGCGGAAGTTTTTGCCGAGCATCGCCGGCGCTTCCGCCTTCAAGCTGGGCGCGGGACCGGCGCAGCCCGTCAGGGAAAAGAGCGGCGGACAGCCCCAGCGGGCCAAGAAACCATCGCCCGCGGGCGAGTGAGCGAAGTCCCCTCCCACCCACAGGGCCGGGCCGCGCCCGTCGTCGTGGACGAGGAGCGCGCGCACGGTACCGGGCACGCCGGAGCCCAGGGGACTCCAGGCGTTGCCGTCCCAGCGCGCCAAGCGGTTTGCTGCGAGCCCGTCCACCGAGTCGAAGTCGCCGCCCGCGATCAGCGAGGCGGGCCCATCGCCGAACTGCACCCCGCGCAGCGCGCGCACGGTGCCCGTGAAAGCGCCCGGCAGGGGCGACCAATCGATGCCGTCCCAGCGCCAAACCCGTTCGGCGGCTGCGGCCACCAACTCCGGTCCTTGGGGGCCCTCCCACACTTCCAGGGCCATCACCGGCGGCAGGTTCTGGCCCATGGGCCTCCAACTCGCCCCGTCCCAGGCGGCCACATTGCTGGCCGGCTGACCCGCGATGGTGGTGAACGTGCCTGCGGTCACAAGTACCTCGCCCGTGCCGTTATCGAAACGCGCGAGGGCTTGAACAACGTGCATGATCCATGGCGCTGTCGCTGCAAACGCCCCGGCCACATCACTCCACCCACTTCCATCCCAAGCGGCGATTGCCTTGGACTCCACCCCCGAAACGGACTCGAAGCTACCACCGATGTAGAGCTTTTGCTCTGCGCCTGAGCCGAAGACCTGCAACGCGCAAATCCGCGGAAAAGGGTTCAACCAGGGCCCCGGGTAGAAGGTTTGATCGCTCGTACCGTCAGCGCTGCCGATCGAACCCCAAATCGCCCCATCCCAGGCAGCAAGCAAGCCACCCATCCCCCCACGCACCAGCTTAGGCCCCTGCCCAAAATCGAGGATTGTGTACGAGAGTACCGGCTCCATGGCGAGGTCCCAGGAAAGATCAAACTGGGGCGACCCATGTGCTTGCCATGTCCCATTCCAAATGGCCGCCCCCACGGCCAACTCAATACCGGCGCTCAAAAAGCCACCTCCCACGAAGAGACTCGGGGCTGAGCCCGTCCCGCTTCCGACGGATCCGGCCGCCAAGGCGTGGACCGGGCCGTCGAGGGCCGTACCCGCGAGGAGCCCGGTCCAAAGCCCTTGGGAGAGCCTCGTGATGCCCGAGGCGGGTTTGCCCTGCATCTCGGTGAAGCTACCGCCCAGATAGAGGACCGGCCCGCCGCCTTCGTCGAACAGTGCGAAGGACAAAATCGATCCGTTGGGGGCCGTGAAGGCAAAGCCGTTCCAGGTCGCACCGAAGAAGCCGGGGACTTGGCTCGCCTCGAAGGTGCCCGTGGCGAGCACGTCCGTGCCGATCACGTGAATCCTGCTGACCGAGCTGTACCAGGGCATCGGGAGACTGCCCCACTGACTTCCGTTCCAGGTGCGAATGCCGCCAAAGCCGAGCCCCAAGAGGAGCTCCGGCCCCGACGCCAGATGGCGCACGGCCAGTTCGGTGATGGGGAATGGGATGGACGTGGGAATGTCGAACCAGCCCCCCGCCTGCCAACGGCTCAAGCGCCCGTGGGGAAAGCCGCCGGCAGCGGCGGAAGACTCCCAGCCCGCCGCGTAGAGCGCGGGCCCCTGCCCCCCATCGAACACGGCGATCGAGGCGAGTTTCCCAAGTCCGGCGGGTGAGCCGTACATGTCCCAACTCTGCCCGTCCCAGCGAGCGACCCCAAACGGCCCATGGGCCGCCAGGCCGGGGCCCGTTCCGTCATCGAAAAACAACACCCGCTGGAACGGCTGGCCAAAGTCGGCCGGGTGGGTTTCCCAAGCGAAGCCGCTCCAGCGGGCCACATGGGCCGTCGCGGTCGCCCCCGGGGGCGCCGCGGGATCCGGATCGGGAAGCAGGAAGGACCCGAAGGCCAACAGCTCCTCACCCGAACCCAAATCGCACACCAAAAGCTGCTCCACCTGCCCCCCGGGCAATCCGGCCCCGGCCGGCTGGAAAACATTCCCCCGGAACCGGGCCACATTGGCGACCTCCTGGTCCCCCGCCCGCGAGAAACCACCCCCCAGGAACAGCTCCGGACCCGCCGGTCCATGGAACACCGCCAGCGAACGCACGGTGCCATCCACCCCCTCCAGAAGCGGAGAGAAGGTCGGAAGCCAATCGGGCTCACAGGGCAGCGGCGCACTCAAAACCAGCGGTTCGAGTTCGATCTCGCCACCCGGGAGCAGCCCCACCCGCCGAACGGCGCGGCCCCGGACCGCATCCCTGGCAACGACCTCGATCTCGGAAACGCTCCGGGCGGCCAGACTCTGGACCGCAAAACGCCCAGCCCCATCGGCCGAAACGCGCGCCCCGCAACTCGTGCCGACTCGGGCGAAAGGAACCGGATACCCGTGGGCATCGCGAACCTCCCCGAGCAAACGCACAGCGCCCTGCACATCCCCGGGAATCCCGTGGAGCAGCGACTCCCCATCGGCAACCCGATTTCCGGCGAACCCCGCCGATCCGATTCCGAGGAGCAACGCGACGGACAAACAAGCAGCGAGCAGACGAGTGAACATGGAACCTCGAGGGGTCAAGAACTCGAGCCGGCACCGCGAGACCTCCTCGCCGCGCCCGATAGCAAAGACGAGGCTAGCGCGCCTCTCTGACGGCGCAAGTCCCCTGCGCCTTCGAAGGGAGCTTCCGGGAGCTCCGGCCGCATTCGGCGGCCCCGCCCCCATTCACTTCAACGGCGTCGAAAACAATTCGGGCGCCGTGAAGCCAATACGTGGTGGTGGCTTCGAGCACGGTGATGCGCAGGGTGTGGGGGCCGGAGGCGGGTGTGGGCGGGGGAGGTTCCTTCGGGCAAGGACTCGAGGGTGAACTCCGCGAAGGCGCCGGGGCGGGCGAGGCGCAGGTGGGGTTCGCTGTCGGTGGCCGTTTGGTAGCGGGCGCCGGCGCAACCAGCTCTCGGGGTCGGGCAGCATGTAGGGATTGGGTCCGAACTCCACCCCGCTGAGCGCGGCGCTCCAGCCCAGCTCGAACCACTCGAGGCCGCGCGCATGCGCGGCCAAAAGCCGGCGGCCGAGTTCGTGGAGTTCCTGCTCCCCCCACTGGGCGGCCTCGGGATCGCTCGCCAATTCGGCCCTCAAGGCAGCGACATTCGAGAATCGAACGCGGCTTCGAACTCTTGGCCGGCGGAAGACGACAAACTCCAATCACTCTCCATGATTGCCGCGACGCGGAGCTTGCCTTGAATCCACCTTTTTGGGTGGGAAGGCCCAGCTTCTCGGAGACCTTAGGGCGGCGGCGGACCGGCGGATGCCGCGGCAGGGCCCGGGGAGAACTGCGCCGAACTCGAAGCAGAGATGCGCTTGGCGCAGGCCGGCCTGGGTTGTGGGGGCTCGGCCGTGGGGATAGGTTTTCACAGGCGAGCGGACGTCCCCGTCCTTGCCCCCTGCATGGAACCCTCCCCTACGTGCCCCCGCGCCCTTCCAGGCGGCGCGCGCGCCGCGCTGACGGTGGTGGCGTTGCTCTCGGCCGCGATGGCAGGGTGCCGCCGGGGTGGGGCAGAGCCCTGGCTTCACCTGGCGGAGGTCTACCAGGCGGAGCCGGCGGAAGCCGCGGCCGGTTTGCACGCGGGTACCGGCGCTCCGGCCCTTGAGGCCGACCCCGCAGGGCGCGGATGGTGGCTGGAAGCCGAACTGGAACCCGAGGGTTGGACCCCCTGGCTGCTGGAAGGCTCCTTCACGGCGCCACTGCCCTTCGAGGCGCTGGCCTCCCCCGAGCCCGACGGGGCCGTCTACCGGCTCGACCTCGAAGGACTCGCGAGCCGCGAGGTGGAGTGGCACGCAGCCGGCCAGGAGGGCGACATGCTTCAGTCCGGGGACTTTGCCGTGGCCGGCGGCACCCTCTACCTGATTGGGGAGCCGGACTCCGCGCCACCGGCGGGCCGCTTCGGCGCCCTCGTCACCCGTGGGCAGCGCCGCGTGGGCGCATGGCAACTACGCGTGCCGGGGCTCGCCGCGGAGGGTTGGATGCTGGCCCCCGGCGACCGCGCCGAGGTCGAGTTGCACCTGCCACCCGACAGCACCCTGCGGCTCTCCGTGGCGGGCTACCGGCCCCAACAACCCTCCGACGGGGACCTCGACCCGGACCCCCTCGAGCTCACCATCGGCCTCGACGCCGAGGTTCTCTGGCGCGGCCCGCTCCGGGACCTGCGCGATCAGGGAGGTGACGTGGTCGTTGAGCGCCTCGAGCTGCCCCTGCCGGCAGGCGGGTCGTCCTCCGCCAAACTCCACTTCGAGGTCACGGGTGGCTTTGGCTTCGCCGCCCTGCTTGCTCCCGTGGTCGGCCCCCGCGACACGGATGGCTCGGCGGAGCGGTCGACGGCGCGGCGCGGCCCGGCGACCCTACCGGATATCGCCATCTTCCTAGCCGACACGCTGCGCAGCGACGCCCTCGAGGTGTACGCGGGCCTACCCGGTGGACCCGGTGTCCAGGTGGCCCCGGCCCTCGACCGTTTCGCCGACCAGGCGCTGGTCTTCCGCAATGCCTTCGCGCCCTCCTCCTGGACCCTGCCCTCCCACGTCAGCCTCTTCACGGGGCTACTGCCCGAGCAACATGGAGCCGTTGGGCCCCTGAGCCGCCTATCCGAGGAAGTCATCAGCCTGCCCCAACTCCTGCGCGCCGCGGGGTACCGCACCGAAGCGATCAGCGACGGGGGTTATGTCTCGCAGGACTTCGGGCTCGAGCGCGGCTTCGAGCTGTTCCTCGAACGCCAGTGGATGCGCGACTACCACCTGCCGAGCCTCGCGCGACTGTGTGCCTTCACACGCGAGGCCCTCGACGCGGACGACGGTCGCCCACTGTTCCTCTTCGCGCAGACCTACCGCGCCCACGCGCCCTTCCACGCCACGCTCGAAACCCGCCAACGCTTGGCGATGCTCGAACTCGAAGAGCTGGACTTCGTCAGCCTGGCCGCGGAGGAGGAGCGCCTGGCGGAGGAACTCGCAGCGGGGGCCGAGCGGGAGCCCGATGCCGCGGCGCGCCTGGCCGAGCTGCGCTCCGATCTACAGCGCCTCTATTGGGGCGGAGTGTCCGACCTGGATGCGGGTTTCGGCGAGTTCCTCGCGCTGCTCAAGGAACGCAATTTCTTCGCGCGCGGGTACCTCTTCGTCACCAGCGACCACGGCGAAGCCTTCGGTGAGCGCGATCTCATGTACCACGGCACCGGTCTGAACGAAGCCCAGACGCGCGTCCCGCTGCTCGTTCGCGGCCCCGACACCGGGCACAGGGTGCTGCACGGGCCCGTTTCCCTGACCGACGTGGCGGCCACCGTGGCGCAACTTGCCGACGTGACACTGGTCCATCCCAGTCCAGCGCGGCCCCTGCTCCCCGAACCCCAGGGACGCACGATCCACAAACACCTCTACACCGGCGGAGAGAACCATTACTCCTCCGTGGATTGGCCCCGGCGCTACCGGTTCAGCGACTCGGAGCCGGGCCACTGGTTCGACCTGGAGGAGCCCTTCGACGATCGCCACCGCCAGGAGATCACCGGACCCGAGGACTCCGCCCGCCTGGAGCGGATCCTGCGCGAACGCGAAGCCTGGCAACACGCCTTCATCGCCTCCCGCCACACCGCCGAACTCAGCGACGCAGCCCGCCGACAACTCCAGGAGTTGGGCTATCTGGGCGATTGACGCCGCAAAGGCCAAAGGCCTGGTGCGGCGCGGCGCGGCGCGGCGCTGCGGGGAAGGTAGCTGGGGCCCCGCCGGGCGCTTCAGAGGGGGCGGGCGAGGGCGCCGGCGCGGTGGTTGAGGGTGGCGGCCAGCCAGAGTTGGTCGAAGAGCGGAAAACGGCCGTCGGGCTCCAGCTCGCGGAAGCGCCCGTTGATTTGCAGAGTTTCGCCGCCCCAAAGGAATTTGAGCGCGTAGGCCAGGGCGGAGGAGGAGAGTTCCAGGTCGCAGGTTTTGCGCCCGCGGTCGGTGAGGGAGAAACCCTTGAGGGGACAAAGGGTCACCGCGCGCCCGTGGTCGCTCAGCCAGAGGTGCGCCGGGCGGGGCCGCAGCAGGAGCATCTGGGCCGCCGCTTGCAGCCCGGCAAGGAGGGTGTGGCGGCGGCGCAGGTGGCGAACGTGATTGCGCGCGGCGCTGAGCCGGCGGCGCACCTTCTTGCGGCCGGAGTAGATGCGTGCCTGGAAACGCTCCGCCAGATGCGCGAGGGTTTCCAGGTCCACCGGCGGACTCTCGACCAGGGGTTCGCCGGCCAGCGCGGCGCGGTCGCGGGCGTAGCGGGTGGCGGCCGGCTCGCTGTTCCATGGGTGACCCAGCTCCCAGCGGTCGCCCGGGTACATCACCACCGGTTGGGCCAGGCCCTGCTGCGCCAAGGCCTCGGCCACCTGGCTCACATCCACCATCGCGCCGTTCATGTACGCGTTTTCCCGGTGGCAAAAGCGCACGAAACTCGCGAAGGGCACCACGTGGCGCGCACCGAGCACTTCGGTTTGCATCAGGACACGCTCGAGCATGGCCCGCGCGCCGGCCCGTCGGCGTTCCACCTCGTGTTCGCCCCCATCCCAGGCGGAAATCGAAAACTGCGTCAGCAGCGCATCCACGGATCCGATCCGCCGCGCGAGTTCACGGGCCTCCTCGCGTTCCACCACGGCGCAATCGTTGAGGTTGAGGACCGTGCCCTCCGGTGTGCGCAGGGCCATCCACGAATCATCCGATCCGGCCCAGGTATCGACGAAAACCTCGAAGCCCGCGCCCAGGGATTGCCAACAGCCCAGGGGCAGTTCGCGCACCTCACCGAATCCCAGTCCGCGGCAGTGCTCCACGACCTTGCCGTCGCCGCTCGGGTGGAAAAGGACTTGGATGCGCCGCCGCGCGGCTTCCGGGATCGCCGCCAGGGTGCGCGGGTGGAAGTGATCCGGGTGTTCGTGGGAGAACCACAGGTGCGTGATCGAGTCGAAGTCCGCCGGTCCGAAAACGGGGCGGGAGAGCAACGCCCAACCGTCATCGAAGACCCGGCCTTCGAGCCAGGGATCGACCAGCAAGTGAATCGGGCCTCGGCGCAGGACCACCGAGGCATGGCCAACGAATTCGATCTGCATGGGACGCGGTTCGGGGGAACGGAACCGCTTCCATCGGACATCCGGGCCGCGGAAGTGTTGAGGGGGAGGCCGGATCCGGTGGGATTGCCCTGTGTACGCCCCGGCACGCCGGCTTGTACCCCTCTCCGGGGTGCGAGGAGGACCTCGCCCCGGATCCGGCACCCTCGGTGGTCGCTCCCGCCGGCCCAGGGCCGGGCCCGAACACGAAAGCGGCGGCGGCCGGCCCCTGCCGACCGCCGCCACCCTGGGGCGAGACGCCGAACTTCCGTTTAGAGGAAGAGCGCGATGCGCACACCGAGGGCGTTGGTGATGCGGACCGGGGCGAGGGAACTGGTCGGGTTGAGCAGCACCCCTTGCACGGTGAATTCGACGCCGATCAACTCGCTGACATCCGGAATGGGCACGGTTACCGTGGCCCAGAATCCGGGAAACACCACCGTCGTGTTGCTCAAGAGGCCGAAAGGCTGCCCGAGATCCAGCATTACCTCGCCGAGGCCAGGCAGCGGGAGGCCGCAAACCGTGGACGTGCGTTCGCCGATGTAGACCTGCCCGACGGTGCTTGGGTTGAAGTATTCGAACGCTCCCAACGGCTGGCTCGGCACGCGGAACCCAAGGGGCAGCGTACCTCCGGGCTTAATGCTCTTCGGGAACACGAGTACGCACCCGAGCGGGCTTCCACTCGGGGATGTGCAAAGCCACACGTCGTAGTCCGAGCACGGCGCGATGAACTCCACCTCCTGGTCTAGCTCCACCCGAACCGCGGCCCAGTCACCACCCTCGAACAGGGCCCGAAACACGAAAAACTTGCCATTGGGAGCGAGTTGGAAGCTGGTCCGCGCCGCCGGGCCCGTTCCGGAGACCAGGCCGATAACCCGGCGTCCGAGGATCTCCGTATCCCCGACGCGCACGAGGGGCTGCTGATCGAGAAAGAGCCCTTCGCCGAGAGCCGGATCCGGATCGTTCCAGCTCCCCCACCACAAAAGCCGCCCCGCAGTGCTCATGCTCAAGGGACCGGCCTGCCCCGCTCCGGGGATCAAGCTCGTGAGGGTGAAGGGCGCGATCGCGCTCAAACTCTCCCCTTGCCGCGCGAGCAACTGACCGTTCCAGACGAGCATCCAGCGGTTGTCCGGTACGTTCGCGCGGTTGAGAAAGGCGACGTTCGCAGGGCCGGCCGCCGCCACCGCCGAGGTCGAGAAGGTGCCGTACTGGACCCCGAAGATCGGCGACGGGCCGAAGTTGCTCGCGATCAACTCGCCGTCGCGCCGCAGGTCGTTTTGTTTGGCGTACACGATGCGGCCCTGGCCGTCGGCCGCGAGGTTGTTCCGGCTGCCCGCGAAGACGGCATCGTCGAGGTAGGTGATCTCGAACTCCCCCGCCGCGATCTCGTCCGCCCGCCACAGGAGGGCTCCGTCGCTCGGGCTGGTTCGAGCGCGGAAGGCCAAACCTCCCCCGGGGATCAGGGTGTGGGCGAAGCTCAGCGACCAGTTCTCCGAGGCAGTGAAACCCGAGGCCGTCACGGGCGTGCCGGTTTTGGCCAAGGGAGTGAGGTCGAGGAACAAACCGGTCGCAACGGTCAGCCCCTGGGCGTTGCGGCCCAAGCCGCGCCAGGCCACGCGGCCCGCGGAATCGATCACCGGCGACTCGGCCGCCTGGAAGGTCTCCGCCAATCCGCCCCCCGGCAGGGCGTCGGAGGGCGCGATCCGCACTTCCCCGTCGACCACGAGCGCGTTTTCGTTCGCGGCCATGCCGGTGGTGCGAACTGTCGCGGCCCAGGCCCCTGAGCCGTTCACGGTGACTTCGAGCACCTCCGTGACCGTGCCGAGGGTTCCGAGGGAATCGCCGCTCGAGATCAAGAACTGGCCGGCGGCCGTCGGTGCGAGCAGCAGCGGAAGGCAGAACTTGAGTGCGAGGGCCTTGGACCTTTGAGCGAGCGGTGTGAGGTGCATGTGTCGAGGCGAAATGGGCTGGAGGGAGGGGCCTGAAACCGTCCTGGAAGGCCGGACAGGGGTAAGAGGGGAGCGTCTGGAATATCCGCCGAGTTTGTCCGGGTATCGTCAAAGCGGGGGAATTTTTCGCCATTTCGAGTGCACCAGGGCCGGGGCCGATTCGGCGGCGATACCGACGGCCCGGGGGCACTCGTACACTCCCCCTCCATGCCCGCACCGCTGCCCCGCGTGCTTTCCCCCTTTCGCTTCCCGCGCACCGGGCGCACCGTCGCCAACCGGCTCGTGCTCGCGGCCATGACGAACATGCAGAGCCACGGGGATGGCTCGCTTGGCGAGGACGAGTTTCACTGGCTCCTGGCGCGCTCTTCCTTCGGCATCGTGACCACCTGTGCGGCGCACGTTTCCCGGGATGGGCAGGGCTGGGACGGCGAGCTGGGGGTCTTCGATGACACGCTGCTGCCCGGGTTGACGCGGCTGGCGAAGGCCTTGTCCACGGCCGGCACACTCGGGCTCGTGCAGATCTTCCACGGGGGCGTTCGGGCACCGTCGCGGCTCACCGGCCGGCAGCCGTGGAGCGCGAGCGCGTTTGAGCTGGACACCGCGAACTTCGAGGTACCCCGCGCCGCCACCGAGCAGGACATTCAAGGCGCGATTCAAGCCTTCGCGGCAGCTGCCCGTCGCTGCGCGGCGGCCGGATTCGACGGCGTCGAGATCCACGGAGCGCACGGCTACCTGATCACGCAATTCCTGGGCACCATCACGAACACACGCACCGATGCGTGGGGCGGATCCCTCGAGGGGCGGGCGCGTTTCGTGCGGGAGGTGCTGGCGGCGGTCCAAGCGGCCGTGCCCGAGACCTTCCTGGTGGGCGTGCGCCTGTCACCCGAGGTGCCCGAACAGGGTGTGGTGCTGGAAGACGCGCTCCAGGTGGCGCGCTGGCTCGCCCGCGACGGCGTGGATTTCTTGCACCTGTCGAACTGGGACAGCTTCCGGCCACCCGCCGCGCACCCGGACTCCGATCGCATGTTGACCACGTGGCTGCGGGACGCGGTCGGGCCCGATGTGCCGGTGATCGCCACCGGCGGCGTGTGGACACCGGCGCAGGCGGACGAAGTGATTGCGCACGGGGCGGACTTGGTGGGCCTCGGGCGAGCGGCGATCGGGCACGCGCGCTGGCCGATCGACGCCGCGAGGCCAGGATGGGTGCCCACGCGGCCGCCCTACACGTCCGAGCACCTGCGCCAGAACGCCCTGGGCGAAGCCTTCATCGACTACATGCGGCGCTGGAAGGGTTTTGTTGAGGACTAGGTCGCGAGGAGGAGTTGGCGCCTGGCACCGTCCCCTCCTCGCGGGCGATCAGTGGGGCGGTTCGAACTCGAACCGGGCCTGGGGAATCGCTTCGTCGAGGATCGGGGTGAGTGTGATCGTCGTCTCGGTCTCGAAGGGAGGGCCGGGCCGGCCGGTGCGCGGGTCCTCGAAAGCTTGGGGAACCTCCTCCCGCAGACGTGCGGGATCGACGTAGGAGCGCGAGACCAGGCGGCGCAGCAGGAACGACTCCGCATCCACCCACAGGGTCGTGGGATACACAGGCTGTTGATCCGCCCTGCGATGATCCACGGTCGTCAATCCGCTGATACGTAGACAGAGCCGTCCATCCACTTCGTCGACTCCATCGACGGTCGGTTCATGGAGATTGAGCTTGTGCGTAGAGACCCCGCTGAGGAGAAGGCTCGGAACGACTGTGGCCGAACCTCCCGAGATACTCGAAGGACCGACTAGGGCCTGCTGGAGGTTCGCATGTTCGGTGACCTCATCCCGCACCGACCACCAGCTCCGCACAAGCTTGCCGCCGCTCCAAACGACGTATTGCTGCTCAGAACGCCCGAGTGCCTGGCGATACTCGAACAGGAAGCGGTCATGCAATTCCCCCGCGCGTGTCCAGGCAGTGGAAAAAGGCTTGACGCTATCCGTCCTGCGACGCGGAGTGCCATCGGCGTTGAACATGCGCTGCACGACAACTCCTTCGTCCTGATAGCTGTTCGCCGCGCGGTAGGTCCGGGCCATGCGCAGGAGTACCTCCTGTGCGGTCAGATCCTCGGGGATCGCCGCGCCCTCCACGGACACAACCTGCTGCTCGGGCGCGGGCGGCGCCGGCATGCCGTTGGTCAGGCCGAAGACGGCGAGGGCCGCGATCAGGGCGGCTCCGCCAAGGGTCGTGGCGGCGCCGGGGGTGCGGAAGTTGGCAATCATATGGATCCTCCGTTGCATGTCCTTTTTGTCTTCGAGAATGGCGGCGAGCCCGGGCAGGACACGCCGTGGTTGGGTGTGGTTTAAGAGGTCGAGCAGCGCGCCGCCGTAAGAGCTGGAGGCTCCGCGGCCCATGTGCGCGAGCGCGAGGGCGTCGCATGCCATTTCGCGATCCGCCCGCAGCCGCGCGGCCGCGACCCAGGCCAGCGGGTTGAACCAATGCACGATCCACAGGGCGGTTGTGGCCCACCCGATGGCGATATCGTGGCGCGCCACGTGCGCGACCTCGTGCATGAGGACCGCGCGCAGGCCCTTCGGCCCGAGCCTCTCCGCGAGACCCGGCGGTAGCAGCAACATCGGGCGGATGGCGCCGATGAGGAGCGGCGAGCCGGCACCTTCGTCCTCAAAGACAGAGATCGGCTTCGCCACACCGAGCGCCGCGCGGCACTCCGACAGGGCCGCGAGCACCTCGGGGTCCACGCACTGCCTGGCCCGCGCGAGCTTGCGCGACAGGCGCACATGGCCGAAGGCGACGGCCAGGCACAAGACGAGCGCGCCGAAGGCCCACAACCCAACCCACGGGGACACGGCCTGCTCGACGGGTTCCGGCTCCGGCTCCACGAACCCGCCGGCGCCAAGCGAGGGCGAAACGGCCGCCGCGCCGACTTGCCGCCCGGGGGCCGTTTCCCCAAGCTGCCCCTCGGCCGGCGCGAAGCTCTCGCCGAAACGCGACACGAAGGCCGCGCCGCGGGTGAACTCCACCACCTCCGTCCCCACGCTCTGCACATCGAACGCGTTGAACAGGCTCCAGGGGGTCGGCGGCGCCACGACCAGGGCCAGGCGGGCGAAAACGACCAGCCACAGGGCGACGCGCCAGCGCGGCGCGAGCCGATCCCCGAGGAAGCGGCGCAGCACGAGCACGAGCAGCACGAGCAGCGACGCCTGCAGGGACGCTTGGATCATGCCGGCCGCGGTGGGCATCGTGAGCCAACTCACGATTCACGCTCCTTGCGCGCCGCCTCGTCGAGGATCGCGCGCAGGTCCGCGATCTCCTCAGGTGTGAGCTCGTTGTTCTCGACGAAGTGCGCGAGCATCGGCCGCAGGGTCCCGCCGAAAACACGGTCCAGGAACGTGCGGCTTTCCTCGCGCACGCAGTCCGTTTCGGCGACCAGCGGCTGAAAGACCTGCACGGGACCTTCGCGGCGCACTTCCAGGGCGCCCTTCTCGACCAGGCGCGCGAGCAGCGTGCGCACGGTCTTGGGGCTCCAGCCCTGGGGCCCTGCGACCTCTTCGATCACCTCGGCGGCGGTGCGGGGAGCGCGGGCCCAAAGGACGCGCATCAGCTCCCATTCGGCGGCGGAGATTTTGGGGGTGGGTGTCATGGTGACCTTGTTGACTACAGATGTAGGCCAGCCCCAAGACTACACCTGTGGTCTGGGCCGTCAAGGTGAAAAATCCCACCTTTCCCCCAGGACCGAGACTCGGCCCCACCAGCGCCCCGCTCACGCAAGGGAGGGGGCTAGCGACGGAACCGAGCGCGAAGCGCCTGCTTTGTTCGGACCTCGCTTCGGAAGAGAAAAAATCCGTCCGGCCGGGCCCTCCGGGGGCCTGGGATGGGCCCAGAGCGGGCCCCGCGTCGCCCGGCCGGACTCCGGGCGTGGGGCGGGGAGCATTCCCATCGCAACGGACCGATACTGGAGGGGTCCTTCTTCTGCCCGGCCATGTCCAACGCGACTCCCATCCCCCACCCCGGCTCCCGCGGCCAAGCTCCGGCTGGGCGGCGACCGCTTTTGCCCCTGGGCGAGCAGGTGCTGTTCCCGCACGCGGTGCGCAGCTTCGAAGTGCAAGGCGCGGCGGCGCGCGCGGCCTTGGATGCGGTGGCGGGCGAGGGTGATGGGGACGGCCTGCTCGGGGCGGTGCCGAGCCTGGGGCGGGCGCGACGGGCCCAGGACGCCGCCGGCGCGGCGCAGACGGTTGGGGCGGTGGGCACCCTGGCGCGGGTGCTCGAACGGCTGGAGCTCGGCGGCGGGCGCGTGCGTGTGCTCTTGCAGGGTGTCGCGCGGGCGCGACGTGGGCCGGTGACGGCGGAGGGTGCGCTGCTCGCGGCTGAATGGGAGGTGTTCGGCGCCGGAGAAGCGCCCGACGCTGAAACACACGGGCGCGGCGAGGACCGCGCAGCGGACCCGGACGGCCCGATTTCCCAGGCCCTGGCCCTGCTCGCGCAACTGATGCGCGGGCGGCAACTGCGCGGGCGGGAGCTCGCCGCGCAGCTTTCCGCCGAAGGGCTCAGCGCCCGCCAGCGCCTCGATGCGGCGGCCCAGCACCTCGCCCTGGCCTTCGCCGATCGGGTGAAGCTGCTTGAAGAACCTTCACTCGAAGGCCGGGCGGAGCGGCTGCTGCCCCTTTTGCGCGCCCTGGAGGTCAAGGGCGACGCGGGCCTGAGGCTGCGCGGCAAGGTCAAGGAGCGCCTGCGCCGGGTGTACCTGCGCGAGCAGCTCGAAGTGATTCGCTCGGAGCTGGGCGAGAGGGATCCCCTGGCGCGGGAGGTGGAGGCGTTGGAGCGGCGGCTGGAGCGCACGGCCCTCTCCCCCGCGGCGCGGGCCGCCGGCCGGCGCGAGCTCGAACACCTGCGCCGCCTGCCGCCCGGCTCGCCCCACGCGGCCCAGTTGCACGCCTATTTGGAGTGGCTCTTGGAGCTGCCCTGGATCGCGCCCCGCCCGGAACGCTCCGGCGGCGATCCGCGCGAGCTGGCGCGGGTCGAGCGGGCCCTGGCCAAGAGCCACGCCGGCCTGGGTGAGGTCAAGCAGCGCGTGATCGAGACCCTCGCCGTGCGCCAACTGGGCGGCCGGCCGCGGGGCGGCGCCCTGTGTTTCCTCGGCCCGCCGGGCACGGGCAAATCGAGCATGGCCCGGGCCGTGGCGCGCGCCCTGGGGCGCCCCTTCGTTTCGATCGCCGTCGGGGCCATGACCGACGAGCGGCAACTGGTCGGGCGCTCCCACCGCCTGGAGGGCGCTTTCCCCGGCGCCCTGATCGACGGGCTCAAGCGCGCCGGCCGGCCCGATCCGGTGGTGCTCTTGGACGAGATCGACAAGCTGCAACTGGGCGGCGGCGGCGACGCCGGCGGAGTGCTGCTGCAGGTGCTCGACCCAGACCAGAGCGTCGACTTCGTGGACCAGTACCTGGGGCTGCCCTTCGACCTGTCGCGCTGCCTGTTCCTGGCCACGGCCAGCGATACCGAGGAGATGAGCGAAGCGCTGCTCGACCGCCTGGAGATCGTGGAGTTCTCCGGCTTCACGGAGGCGGAAAAACTCGCCATCGCGCGCGGGCACCTGTTGCCGCGGGCGCGCGCCGAAGCGGGCCTGAGCGCGAGTCAGTTCCAAATCAGCCCGGGCGCCCTGACGGCGCTCTTGCGCGGCTACACGGAAGAAGCCGGGGTGCGCCAGCTCAAGCGCCTGATCGAAGCGTTGGCGCGCAAGGCGGCGGTGGCCGTGGTCCGCGACGGCGCCGCCCGGCGGGTGCACAAACGCGACCTGGCGGACCTGGTCGGTCCGGCGCGGGCGGACGAGGAAGTGCGCGCCCGCCGGCCGCGGGTCGGCGTGGCCCTGGGACTGGCTTGGACCAGCGCGGGCGGTTCGCTCTTGCCGGTGGAGGCCCTGGCCATGCCGGGATCCGGGCGCACCCAACTCACGGGCCAGGTGGGCGACGTGCTGCGCGAGTCCTTCCAAACGGCGGTTTCCTTCGCGCGCACGCGGCTCGGTTCCCTGGGCCTCGGCAAAGCCGCCCTGGACGAACTCGACCTGCACCTGCACTTCCCTTCCGGAGCGGTGCCCAAGGACGGCCCTTCGGCCGGACTCGCGATCGCGGTCTCGCTCTTCAGCCTGCTCGCGCGGCGGCAGGTGCGCCACGACATGGCCCTGACCGGCGAGGTTTCCCTGCTCGGGCAGGTGCTGCCCGTGGGCGGGCTGAAGGAGAAACTCTTGGCGGCGATCCGCGCCGGCCTGCGCAGCGCGGTGGTGCCCGCCCGCAACGCCGAGGAGGTTTTGCGCCTGCCGAGCGAAATCCGCTCGAAGCTGACCGTGCACCTGGTGGACCGGGTGGACGAGGCCCTCGACCTGGCGCTGGTCAGCCGCGAGGGCGAGGACGGCCCCTGGCTGCGCGCCGGCGGTCTGCGCCGCAAGGGGGCCGCGGCCCAGCGGCGCGGTCGAAGGG
>JBJHAV010000057.1:0-16663 GCA_050480685.1 Planctomycetaceae bacterium
CAGTCTTCGCTCCCTCGCGCCCCCGGGGGCGCGTCGGCTGCCCGCCCGCGGGCCGCGCGCGCTCCGGCGCGCCGGGACGCAGGCGAACGATCCCCTTAGAGTGCCCGGGTGGCGAAATTGGCAGACGCGCAAGAATGAGGTTCTTGTGGGGCAACCCGTGCTGGTTCGACTCCAGTCCCGGGCACCATTCTTCCAGGTCGACGGCCCAGGTCCGGCCCCTTGCGGGAGCCGGATGGGCGGTCCTCGCGGCCGCGGCGCTGCCCCTCCTGGGCGGCTGCCGGGCCACACCGCAGCCGACCCCGGGTTTCGGTCCGGGCGCTCCCCTGGCCACTGCCCCGGTGGTCCCCGAGGTCAAGGAGCGGGTGCGGATCGAGGTGGACTTCGGGCCCCTGGATCGCCCGGCCCTCGCCGGTAGCCTGCGCCCCGTGTCGGGCGCGACCACGGTCGATGTGGTGCGGGCCCTGGCGGCTGTGGAGCAGCGCTACCTGTGCTGCGACGAAAACGACGTGTGGTCCATCGGCGGCGTGGGACCGGATCCGCGCCGGGACCGCTACTGGATGTGGTACCTGGACGGCGCCCTGGGTCCGGCCGCGGCCCACGAGTTCCAGCCCCAGCCCGGCCAAACGATCCTTTGGGCCTACCGCGGCCCCCGTCCGCGCGCCGGTGCGCCCGAGGTCGGCGCCCTGGGCACGCCGCGCAGGCTCGCCGCCCTGGAGCCCTCGGTGGCCGCGGCCTTCTACGCGGTCGGCAGCGAAGCGTCGCTGGTGGCCGTGCCCGCGGACTGGGCGCGGCCCCAGGACGCCGTGGGTGACGCCATCACCCTGGCGGACCCGGCCGGGACGCGGGAGCTCGAACGGCTGGTCGCCGCGGCCCCCGAAGCCGTGGTGCTGACGAAGGCCGGGGGCAGAGCCCACCGGGCGCGCCTGGAGGCCGCCGGACTGCCGGTGCGGGTGCTCGACCTGGAGGGCGAAGGCGGCCGACAGGCGCGCATCGACGCCTTCGAGGATCTCGGCGAAATGCTCGACCGGGTCGGTGCGGCGCGTGTGGCCGTGCGGCTCGACGGGCCCTAGCCCGGATTATGCATGAACACGTGCCCCAAACGCCTCGATTCGGTTCCTGCCGGTGCTTTTCGAGCGCCGGCCCCGCAGTCGACCTTGAACAGGTCTCGAGGACGCCGGTGTTCGAAAAGTACCGGCAGGGGCCGAAAGGGCGGCGTAGCCGCCCGGTCGTGGTGTTTGGGTGCGTGTTCATGCATAGTTCGGGCTAAGGGCCGCTCCTCAGGGGGCGGCGAAGAGCAGCCGGGCGGCTAGTTCCAAGGTGCGCTGGCCCAGTTGCACCTGCACCATGCCGCCTTCGATGGAGCCGGCCCACTCCACGCGCCGATCCACGTCGGCCAAGAGCCCGGGCAAACGCTCGGCGCGCAGGCGATCGCGGGCTCCGGCCATGGATTCATCCACCAGGGCGTCCACCTGCAAACGCTGGCCGTCGGGCAGCGCGTCGTAGCTCGTGCCGGGGAAACGCTCCTGGGCGATACGCACGGCGGTGCGCTGGCGCTCGGCCACCCAGTCCACGTCGCGCAGCACGTCGTCCCGGGCCGCCTGGCTCCAAAGACGCCGCAATGCATCCAAGCCGCCGGCCGGCTGGATCCAAACGAAGGCCGTGGAACTGACCAGCCCGGTGGGCACCAGCGCCAGGAAGGGCCCGCGGGAGGTGAGTTGAGGAAAACGCGTGCCGCCCTGGTAGTAGGTGCTGAGCACGTGCCCGATCATCTGGTAGCTGTTCGAAATCAGGAAGAGCTGCCCGTCGTCGACGCTCGCCACGTGCCCGGTACCGTCGATCACCGGCGACCAGAACTCGTAGACCTGGAAGCCGCCCTGGACCTCGTTGGTGAACACGCCGCTCGATCCCGGCGTGCGGCCCTGGATGCCGAAGCGGCCCTGGTTCTGGATCACCCGATCGCGCAGCTCCACCAGCCGTTCGCGATTCTCCACCCACAGGGCGATCGTCCAGCAGAGCACCTCTCGATCGTTGTGGGGCGGCCCGTCGGGCCCCATCGAGGGGTAGTCGTTGGGGCGCACGATCAGCGCGACCTGGTCGCGGAAAGCGCCGTCCAGGTCATCGACAATCGGATCGAGGGTGTTGGCGCCCCAGATCGGCCGCGCGATGCCATTCACCAGGTTGTCGCGCAGGGCCGGTTCCTGGGCGCCCAACCACTCGCGCAGCCCGCCCGCCAGATCGATCTGCGCGTAGGCGAACAGAAGGCTGTCGGCCGGCGCCAGGCGCGAAACGTCCGAGAGCACCGTGCCGCGCTCAAAACCGCGCATGCGGTGCAGACGCCGCTGGAAGGGCGAGTGCAACTCGGTGGCGATCTCCGCCGTCAGGTCGAGCTCCACGCTGCGCCCCAAGGAAAGCGTGCCGGTGGCCGCGCGCACCTGCCGCATTTGGAAAAAGCGCGACAGGAAAACCTCGGTGGACTCGAAGGAACGCGGGTCGGGCCAACCCATCGGCAGGCCGAGGGCGGGGCCGAGCTTGGTGACGTCGATGTAGAACTCGAAGGGGTCCTGGCCCCGATCACGGCTCTGGATCTGGTCGAAGTAGCGCCCGGACAGGCCGAAGGAGTCCTCGCCCTTGCGGCCGGCGAGTTCCAAGGCGCGCAGCGCGAGTTCCTCGCCGTTGGCGACGATCAACACGTCCCGCAGACGTCCCAGATAGAGCGGCTCGTTCAAACCTCCACCCGCCAGGCGCACGAGCGGTCCCTGGCGGCGGCTGTCGAACCCTTGGGCCGAAAGCCCGATCCAATCCGGGCGCGCCACCAGTTCGAGACCCAGCTTGCCCGCCCAGTTGGTGCGCCCCAGCGCCACCCAGCGCGCGTCCGCGAAGCCGCTCGCGCCTGCGTAGCCCGCCAGGGCCACCCCCCTCCCCCCGAACAGGGTCAGGGGCGAAATCGCGGCCGGCATCTGTTCGAGTTCGGCGCGCACCCGGCCTTCGAGTTCCTCCAGCCCCCCCGGCCCGGTCAAGGCACGCAGTTGGGGCGACTCCAGGAAACGGCGCCCGGCCGGATGCCCTTCGAGGGCCGCCGCGGCCCGCAGCCGGGGAAATTCCTGGAACTCGCTCTGCAGGTCGACCTTGGCCAGGAAAAAGTCGACGTTGCGCGGCAGGAGGGTCGGCAAACCCGCTCCATAGCGCCCTTCGAGCGGATTGAAGAAAAAGGTCTGGAACGCGAAGTACCCCGTGAACAGGACCACGGCGGTCCCGATCAGGAGGAAGCGCAGGAAGCGGCGGCGGGTCATAGGGGCAATGGCGGGCGGCCCGGGGCGGGTGCGCTGGAGCGGCGGGGCCGGAGCTTAACGCGGGCGATGGCCCGCGGGACCTTCCGCGCGCCCCTGGGACGCGCCGGGGCGAGGATCCTTCCCGGGGCCCGGGCGGTGCGGATTGTGCGCGCCGGCCCCCGGCGGCCACAATCGCTCGGATGAAGGTCACCGCCCGCGCGCGCGGCATCGCCCTGTCCGTCACCCTGGCCCTCGATGCGCGGGCCAAGGCTCGCCTGGCCGCCGGCCACGACCTGGTGAACATGGCCGTGGGCGAGCCCGATTTCCCCGCCCCCGAAGCGGTTCGCCGCGCGGCCATGGCCAAGGTCGACGGTGGCGACGTGCGCTACACCGCGGCCGCGGGTACTCCCGAGCTGCGAGGCGCCCTGGCCGAACACCTGACCGCCACCCGCGGGGGCGCCTGGCAGCCGGCGGACGTGGTCGTTTGCCACAGCGCCAAACACGCCCTGTCCGGCGCTTGTTTGGCCCTGGTGGAGTCCGGCGACGAGGTGCTCGTGCCCCTACCCGCCTGGGTCAGCTACGACGAAATCGTGCGCCTGGCGGGCGGTGTGCCCGTCGGTGTGCCGCCGCGCTCCGACCTGGGCCCCGACTTGGAGGCGCTGGCGGCCGCGATCACGCCGCGCACCCGCGGCATTCTTTTGAACTCGCCCTGCAACCCCAGCGGGTACGTCTGGACCCGCGAGGAACTCGCCGGGCTTTTGGAGCTCGCCGAACGCCACGACCTTTGGATCGTGACGGACGAGATCTACCGGCGCCTGACCTACGGCGAGCGGCCCTTCGTCAGCCCGCTCGAACTCGGCGACGTCGCCCGGCGGCGCTGCGTGATCGTCGACGGCGCCAGCAAGGCCTTTGCCATGACCGGCTACCGCATCGGTTTCGCCGCCGGCCCACGGGACGCGATCGACGCCATCGCGCGCCTGCACAGCCAATTGACCGGCTCCCCCAATGCGGTCAGCCAAGCGGCCTACTTGGCGGCTTTGGAGCACGAACCTCCCGAAGTCGAAACCATGCGGCGCACCTACGAACGCCGCCGGGAGCTGCTGCTCGGCGGATTGGAGCGCCTGGGCCTGCCGGTGCCCGCCGCCCAGGGGGCCTTCTATGCGTTCCCGGACGCCGCCCCGTTCCTCGGTGCGGCCGAGGACAGCAACGGCTTTTGCGAAGCGCTGCTGGAAGAACAGGACCTGGTGCTCGTGCCCGGCACCGCGTTCGGTGCGCCGACCCACGTGCGCCTCTCCTACGCCCTGGAGGAAAGTCGCATCCGCGAGGCGCTCGTGCGCCTGGAACGTTTCTTGTCCGATCGCCGCGCCTGATCAGGCGGCCGCCAGCACCGGTTCCTCGGTCAAATACAGCCGGTCGCCGCCCAGGGCCAAAAACACCGCGCCCCCCGGCGCGATCCCCAAGGGGCGCCAGGTCAAGGAACGCTCCGCGTCGAGCACCAGCGGCGGCAACTCGGCTCCCAGATCCTCGGCCGGCACGAGCCCGCCGAAAAGCGCGTCTCCGCGGGCGCGCTGCAACCAGCCGCAGGCCTGGTCGATGCTCTCCAGCGCGGCCCCCTGGCCGCGCATGCCCTCGGCCCCCAGGAAACGGCGCAGCAGGGTTGGAAAGAGCGCCGGCCCCGCGCGCCCGAGCAGCGGCGGCAGCCCCGCCACCCAGGCCTCCCACAGGTCCATGCGCCCCGCGGCCGGCAGCACGGTCTCCGCGGGCACGGCGCAGTCGAGCTCCGCCGCACCCAGTTGCAGTTCATTCCAGCGGTCGAAGTCGACCCCCACGGCCCCCAGATCCCCCAACCAACGGGGCGCGCGCAAAGCCGCATCGGCCGCACGCCGACCGACCCCGGGCGCCACGAGCAGCACATGGGTGGCCGTGCGCGACACCCTCGCCCAGGCCCGCTCCGAACACTCGCTGCGCGCGCACTGCTGGCAATCGTGCAGTCCCAGGGGTTGCTCCTCCCAGCGCACACCCCCGAGGTGGTTGAACAGAATCAGCTCGCGCCCCTGGGGCCCGGCACCGGGGCTCGCCCCCCCCCGCCGATCGAGCCGCCCCAGCACACGCACCCAACGACCGCCCTCGCCGCGGGTCCGCGGACCCACAACTTCCTCCACATCGAGGGCCAATCGATCGACGAACCACATCGCAGGCAAGGGGCCGCGGCCAACCGCCGCCCCAAGGCAGCCGGACAGCCTCGCCCAGCGAACGATTCCCCATCCGCCCGCCCCCCATCGGTTCCCCCGCTCCCCCCCCTTGAGCCCGGCTCCCAATCAGGAAACCTTTTCCACCTCCCCCACCGCGCAATGGCATTAGGCCCCACCGTGCCCGGCAGGCCCGCTACGTAGTCCTGGGCGGAAGGCTCCCTGTCGGTAGCTTCGATTTGGCCGTCCCAGCACCCCCTCTTGTCTTTCCTCCGTTCTGATCTCCCCTCCTCCGTGGCTCTTGTGAATCTTCTTCTCTTCAGAAAAAATAAGAGCCACAGAGAAGGGGAGATCAAAAGGGAGAAGAAGGTGGGTTCGTCGACGAAAGCGAGAGAAGAGTTTGCGGCGATTGAGAGCGACCGCCCGGCGCGTCCCGCCGAATGCCTGCCTTCCGTGGCGCCACGTTGGCCGTGGGGGCCGCCAAGTTCCATGCAGCTCAGGCGCGGACGTTTCACAGAGTGCACCACGTGACTCCGCTGCAACAGGTCTCAGCACCCTGTGGGCCTGCCAGGCGGCGGGGAGCCGAATCCATCGCCCCCGTACCTCACCCAGGTCGCAGCGCTTCCCGGGAGGTGAGCGGGATCAGGCGCCGGGGCGGTAGGCGCTGATGGCTTCGCCGAATTCCTCGGCGGCGGCGCGGCGGGTGGCGGCGAGCACGGAGTCGCGTTCGGAATCGACGAGCACGTAGAACTTCCAGAGGTCCCGGTAGGAACGTTCCAGATCCCCGAGGCGCGGAACGCGTTCGGATTGTTCGGAGAGTGGGCGCGGGCGGTCGTCGCCGGGCCAACGCACGTGGGTTTGGGCTTCCTTGAGCTGCATGCGCGCTGCGGGGCAGTAGACGATCACGTCCACGGATTCGCCGCTGGAGAAACGCACCAGATCGGCCAGGCGGGCTTCGGCTTCGGCCCGGGCGGGGGCACGTTCGCGGGCGAAGAAGCGCGACACGAGTTCTTCCTGCACTGCGCTGTTTTGGGGGCGGGGGTACACGGCCGCGCGTTTGTGCAGGCGGCGCAGCGCCACGCGTTCGGCCAACCGGCGCACCCGCGCCGCCCGCGCCCCGTCTTCCCCGCGCCCGGTCCCCGCGTGGCCGGCGCGCGAGCGCAGCAGGTCGAGCAGGGAAGCGTCCGTCTGGCCGTAGAGGTCTCGGTCGGCGATCCAACCGGACTCCAGGGCCAACTCGACCGCGCGCGCCACCATCGCGCCGGCGGCCACCTTGGCGTGGTGGTAGTACACCCGTTCGGAGAAGTAGTAGCGCGCTTCGAGCATGCGCACGATTTCCGAGAGGATGTCCTCGCGAAGGAGCTCGCGTTTGGCCAGGTCGATGAACAGGTTGCCGCTTTGGCGATCGACCTTGAAGTAGTTGGCCAGGCGCGGGTCGACTTGAATCCGCAAGCCCGTGTAATAAGCATCGCGGGCCAGGTAGTCGAAGAGGTCGGCGCAGATCGTGTCGCTCAGGATCTGGGCCCAATAGGGCGGCACGGCGGGCAGGTCCTGCTGGCCGGGGGGCAAGAGCACGGCGAGCACCTCCTCGCGCACACCGAGTTCACCGAGCAACCGGCCCACCTCCGTCTTCGGACCGAGCATGGCCCGGAAACGGCCGGGGGTATCGTGGCGTTCGAGCAGGCCGGTTTGGTCCTCGATGCCGTGGCCAAAGGGTATGTGCGTGATGTCGTGCACCAGGGCCGCCAAACGCACCACACGGGCTTCCTGGGCGCCGACCCCCAGACAGCCGCGCGGGTCCAGCTCGTGGTTGAGCTGCACGGCGTCCAGCATGCGCTGGGCCATGTGCAGGGTGCCGATCGAATGCTCGAAGCGGGTGTGCAGGGCGCCCGGATAGACCAGGTACGCGGCCCCGAGTTGCCGCACGCCGCGCAGGCGCTGGAACTCCGCCGTGTCGATCACGGCGATCTCCTCATCGCTCAAATACACGTCCCCGTGCACGGGGTCGCGCAGCACGCTGTGCTTCCTGCGGGTCTTCAAGGCTTCCTGCGGTTCCTAATGCGCGCAGGGTAGCAGGTGCCCGGCCCGCCCGAACCCCGCGCCCGACCGAACCGCGCTGCGGCCGCCTACTGGAGCACGAAGATCAGGGTGTTGGATTGGCCCGTGCCGACCAGGCCGCCGGGCACCAGATCCAGGGTCAGGAAGCTGGCGAAGCCCACGAAGCCCACCAGGGAGGGGTTCGGCGGGATGGCCAGTTGGAAGGTCGCCGAGGGCGGCGTGGCGAGGATGCCGATGATGTTCGGCACGAACTGCACCCAATAGAGCAAGAAAGGGTCGGGCGGGTGCGGCGTTTGCAAGCCGTAGAGGTTCAGGCCGAAGCCGATCGTGGCCGAGGCGAGCAAGCCGTAGACCTGCCCGTTCTTGCCCGGGGCCGAGAGCCCAAACGAGAGCAGCCCGCCGACCTGGGAGGAGTTCAGCGACAGGGTCGGCGGGAACGTCGACAGGTCGTTGTCGTTGACCCGGCCCGGCGTGCCCCGGTCGGCTCCGGGGGCCCAGGGGGTGGGCGCCGGGGCGAAGTTCGCTGCGCTCGGCGGCTGGGAAAGGTCGACGCGCTCGGAGGAAATGCCGAGCTGCGCCGGGACGGCTCCCGGACCCCATTGCACCGTTTCGATGGTGGTGCCGTTCGCGGCGCGCACCTCGACGGATCCGCTCGTGGTGGGCAGCGCGAAGGACTCCCAGGGCGCTCCCAGGTGCACAAAAAGATCGCCGTTGCGCGAGGGTTTGCCGTCCAGGCCCACCACCAGGTACTCCATGGGCTCCAGCAGGATCCGGCTCGCGATCGTGAAGTTCTGCGCGCCCGAGAGGATGCGCACACCGCCCAGGTCCACCGGTCCCTGGGAAATGTTGACCAGTTCGATCCACTGGCCCACGTCGTTGGCAGCGTTCGCGGGGCGGGTGAGCAGCTCGCTGACGCGCAGGTTGGCCGGGCTGGCGAGAATCCCGGGATTCTCGAAGGTGGTGAAGCCGACGCTTTCGCCGCTCGTCACCGCTTCGACCCGGAAACGCTGGCCGTCGGTGCGCAGCACCATGTGCCCCTCGGCGGAGGTCCAGCCTCCGGAACCATTGCTCTGGTCGCCCTCGCTCGTGCCCCACTGCACACGCACCGCGCCGGGAGCATTCCAGCGATTCGTGGTCGTTTTGGTCGGATGTCCGAAGTTGTTGCCGAGCCCGTTGGAATGGGCCACGAAACTCGGCGCCAGGTTCGAGACCACGAACTGCGACGAACTGGTGTTCGAGCCGTGGTGACTGGTGAGCACCGCTTCGACTTGACCGACGGACTGGGACATGGGACCTTCCACGTTGGCCGTGCCGTTCCCACCGGAGGTCAGGTCGCCGCCGTAGTAGAACTGGAAGTCCCCGTAGGAGATCAGCACCGCGATCGAGCGCGAGTTTTCCTCCTGGGCCGTTCCGACCACCGGCACGACCCCCTGGGCGGTGATGCCGTTGATCGCGACCACTTCGAGGAACGCGCCGTCGCCGAGCTGGATCTTTTGACCCACGCTGGGCGTCGCGCGTTTGCCCGCTGCCGCCGCCAGGTAGGCGCTGACCAGCGGGTTCGAGGGGATGTTGAAGTTGCCGCGGTCCCAGGCGCTGAAGGTCGGCAGCCAACCGGCGTTGAAGAGCTCCGTCAGGCCGCCGTAGTGGTCAGTGTGCCAGTGGGTCATGACCGACCAATCCAGGCCGGTGATGCCGCGGGAGCTGAGGTAGGGCAGCACCGCGGAGTTGCCCGCGCCGGGGGGGCCGGCGTCCACCGCCACGCGGGTGCCGTCCGGACCCAGGACGAAGATGCCGCTGCCCTGGCCCACGTCCAGGATGTGGACCTCCAATTCGCCGGCCAGAACCAGCGCGGGCCAAAGGAAGAGCAGCGCGACCGCGAGGGCGCACCAGCGCGATAGAAGGCCGATGGGCCGATGGGCCGCGGGAGCGGCGGGCGAGGGGCGGAGCATGGGGGGCGGGGAACGGGAACCGTGCGGGGGATCCGGGATTCTATCCGAAGCCGGCGGCGGGGCAGGGCGGAGGTCGAACCGGGATCGGGCCGAGTTCGCTGCGGCGCGGGGCACGCAACGGGCCGGCTTTTGGGGATCTCTTGGGACGCGGGCGGCGCTGAGGCTCGCAAAGAGCCCGTGAAGGGCTTCCCCGCGGGGGCTGCGTGCGCAAGATGGGGACCATGTCCCACCTTCCTTGCGCCGCGCGCCCGCGGCAGTCGACGCGCGGGGAACGCCCGCGGTTCCCCCGGTTCGCGGGCCGCCTCCTGCCCCTGCTGCTCGTCCTCCTGGGGCTGACGACCCTGTTCGCGGACCGGGCCCCAGCCCAAAGCGCGAACTTCGCCCAGGCGATCGAAGCGGCGCGCCGGGCCCTGGACGTGGGCAACCTGGACGGCGCCCAGCGGCAGATCGAACGCGCGCTGGAGCGCGACGCGGCCTCCCTGGAAGCCTGGCGGCTGCGGGTGCGTTGGGCCGAGGCGGCCGGCAGGCGGGACGAACTGGTCCACGCAAAACACCGCCTGCGCAGCCTGGCCGCGGCCCAGGGTGCATCCCGCGAGGAACTCTCGGCCCTCGACGCCGCGCTGCACGAAATCGACCCGCTGGCGCGCGAGTGGCTCGCCATGCGCGCGCTGTTCGTCTCCCAGCTCGTGCCGATCGCCGAGCGCTACGAACGGGACGGTCGCCGCCACAGCGCCATCCGCACCCACCGCGAGATTCTCGCGATCGATCCGGAGCGCAGCGCCAGCGTCCAGGCCATCGAACGCATCGCCTCGGCCCCCGACCCGAGCCTGGCGGCCGACGCCAAACCGCGCGACCTGCTCGACGGGGTTTCCTCCGAGTGGATCTCGGCCTTCGACCGCCGCCACGTGCAGTGGCGCGATCGCGCCCGGCTCGAACGGCCCAACTACGTGACCGTTTCCAACGCCGGCTACGAGGTCATGGTGCGCTCGGCCGAGGCCATGGAGCAGATGAACGCATTCTATCGGGTGTTCTTCCAGTACGGCATGGAGGGGCAGGGGCGCAGCGTGCCGCGCATCGAGCTGCGCATCTTCCGAAACCGCGACGACTACCTGCGCCACGGTTCGAATCCGCCCGAATGGTCGGGGGGCCTGTTCACTGGCTCCGCGGTGGAAACCTTCATCGGACCCGGCGGCTTCGAAGAGATGGTTGGCACGCTCTTCCACGAAGCCGCCCACCAATTCATCTCCCTGGCGACCAACGCGGTCGGTTGGCTGAACGAGGGGTTGGCCTCCTTCTTCGAGGGTTGCCGGCTTTTGGCCAACGGCACGGTGCTGATGAACCTGCCGGCCAACCACCGGCTGTTCCCCCTGGCCCAGCGCATGGAAGCGGGCTGGATGAGCGACGAGAACGACGGCATCGACCCGGCCAACCCGACCGGCAGCCAGCCCGAGCGCGCGCCGACCTTCCGCATCGTGCTCGAAAACCGCTACACCTGGGGCCCGCCCTGGTACGCGCCCACCTGGGGCGTGGTGTACTTCCTCTACAACTTCCAGGACCCCCTGGACGGGCGCTTTGTCTATCGCGCCGCCTTCCGCCAGTTCATCGACCGCTCGGGCGGACGCATGGGGCCAGGCGCGGTGCGCAACTTCGAAGAAGTCGTGCTGGCCAACCCCGAACCGCCGACACCCGGCGTGGACACACGCGGGCGGGCCGCCCTGCGACTGCCGCGCACGGTCGAAGAGCTGGACGAGGTCTGGAAGCAGTACATCCTGGAGCTGCGCGACGAACAGAGCGGGCGCCGCGAAGTGCAGCGGCCCTGGCTCGAGTGGGCGCGACATGCACGCACCCGGCGGGCATTCGACGACGCCTTCGAACACTTCGAAAAGGGCCTCGCCGAGCATCCCAATGATCTGGACTTGCTGATCGAATTCGCCGACCTGTTGCGCACCCAGCGCCGGGACGATGACCGGGCGGCGAAACTCCTGGCCCACGCGGCGCGTGTGCTCGAACGCAGCGAACCGGTGGACACACGCCGGCTGGCGGAGGTGGAACGGGCCCTGGAGCGCGCCGACCCCGGGGTGCGCGACGTGGCGCGCGTGCGCAATTCGATCCGCACGGCGGCCACCGGGCTGGTGCGCCGCTACGTGGCCGAAGAACTGCACCTGATGGCCATGGACCTGTCCCTGGGACTGGGCACGAGCCTGGGCATCGTCGAGATGGAGGAGCTCTACGCCGATGCCGTGCGGCGCAGCGGCAAAACCCTGGCCCTTTGGTCCCTGGCCTACAACGAAGAGAATCTGGAGGGTTGGACCTCCGCCGGCCAGGAGGGCTGGACGGCGCGCGGCGAGCGCTTGGAGGCCAGGCTCGGCACGTACCGGCCGGACACCTACGAGTACCGCTTCTTGACCCTCGACCAAGTCACCTCCGGGGACTTCTCCATGGAGGCGGAGGTGTTGATCGAGCCCAATCGCGGCGCGTTCGCCGGGCTGGTCTTCGGGCGCAAGAGCGCCGACAGCTTCCACGCGGCGATCCTCTTCCCGCCGCGCGCGGCGCGCGAGGGGGCCGCGGAAACCGCGTATGTGGACCTGACCAGTTTCTACGGACCGGGCTCCTTCCAGGTCTGGCGCCACCTGCCCGTGGGCGGCGGCCCCCCCGCCGAAGGCACGGGCACGGCCTCGGCCGGCGGCGGACGCAAGCTGCGCGTGGACGTCATCGATCGGCACGTGGACCTGTGGGTGGATGGCGTGTGGCAAGCCAGCCACGAGTTCGCAAGTCCCGAGATTCTGCGCGGCGGCTTCGGCCTGATCCTCGGTCCCGGGGAGGCCGCTTTCCGCAATGTGCGTTTCCTGGCGCGCGACTCCCGGGACTTCGGCGGCGCCCTGGAACGCCAGGCGCGCATGGAATCCATGGCCGAAGGGGGCCGCGCCCCCGGCGGCAGTTACCTCGGCTTCGAAGCGCCCTGGCCCGAGGTGGCGCGCTGGGTCGGCGGATCCCCGCGCGCTTGGGAAGATCTGGGGCGAGGGCCGAAGTTGCTGGTGCTGTGGAGTGTCGACCAGAACGACGCGATGCCCCTCGATGCCTGGCTGCGCGACCTGGTCGAACGGCACGCCCAGGTGGACCTGGGGGTGATGTCGATCGTCTCCGCCAACGACGCGGAAGGCATCGAAGGGTATTTGGAGCGCAATGCTTTCCCCGGCCCGGTGGGCGTGGATGCCCGCGAGGGTTTCGGCATCGGCACGAGCTTCGAGCTCTTTGCGATCGATCGTTTCAACCTGCCGCGACTCTTACTGCTCGATCCGGACGGCCGTGTGGTCTGGGAGGGCGATCCGGGGCTGCGCATCGGCGATGAGTGGGCCGGCGAGGAAACCTACCTGGATGCACCGCTCGCGGACCTGATCGAACGCCGGCGTTTGCGCGAACTCTTGCCCTGGCGCGCGCGTTATCGAGCGGAAATCGCGCCGGCCCTCTCGGAAGGCCGTTTTGATGAGGCCCTACCCGGTCTTCTGGAGGCTCAAACGTTCGATGGGCGCAGCGACCCGTTGGTGGCCGAGGCCCAGGCGCGTTTGGCCCTGGCCCGGGCGGCTGCCTCCGATTTGGAAAGCGCCGCGCGCACGCTGATCGAAGCGGATGCGGCGCCCGCGATCGCGGTGCTCTTGGCCTGGGCTGAAGCCCTCGACGTGGCGCCCTCCCCCCAGGCGCGCCGAACCCTCAGGCCGCTCCTGGAGCGGCGCGAAGCGCGCGATTGGGGCCGGGCCCTGGATCGGCTCGAGTCCCAGGCGACACAGTTGCGCCGCCGCCGTGCGACCCAGATGGAGAGCACCGCGGAGGCCTTCGCGGCGGCCGGGGAGCGTTTTGGCGTGCCCGCGGCGGAGCGGGTGCGCGCCCTTGGGGAAACCCCTGACCCGGACGAAGTGGAGGCGCTGGCGGAGGAGCTCCGGCGAGTGCCCGAGCGCTGGCTGGCCGCGCAGCATTTCGGCTGGTAACCCACGCGCGAGTAGAGTTTGGGACCATCGAACGCTCCACGCCCCGCTTCCCCCGAGTCATGAAACATCTGCCCCTCGTCGCCCTGTGTGTGGTGCTCTCCGTCGTCGCGGGAGTTTTGGCCCGCGGCCTAGAAGGTCCGGCGCGCCCGGCGGTGGCGGTGGCCCCGACCCCGGAACCCGGCGCGGAGCGCATCGCGGCCCTGGAACGCGCGCTCGAAGCCCAGCGCGGCGAATTGGAAGCCCTGCGGCGGGAGTTCGGTGTGCGGATTGCGGGACTCTCCCGGCGCGAGCTGGACACTCCCCAAGCACCGGCCGACCCACAGGTCGATCCGGTCCCGCAGCCCGCCCCCCCGCGCGCATCCGGCTCCGCCAACGGAGGTCTCCCCGAAGAGCGCAGCGCCGAGGATTGGCTGGCGCTGCTCGGCACCCCGGACTTCACTGACTTAGAGCGCGAAGGGATTTGGCTGCAGATCGCACGCGCCGGCCGCACCCGCGAGTTGATCGCGCTCTTCGAAAAACGCGCCGAGCAAAGCCCCTACGACCCCGACGTGCAGGTGGAACTCGGCGGTGCGTACCTGCGCATGCTGCAGGAGGTCGGCCAGGGACCGCTCGCGGGCCAGTGGGCCGGCCGCGCAGACGCCGCCTTCGACCGCGCCCTGGAGCTCGATCCGGAGCACGTGGGAGCGCGCCTGTCGAAGGCCATCTCGCTCTCCTTTTGGCCCCCGATCTTCGGGAAGCAGGCCGAGGCCGTGAAGCAGTTCGAAACCCTGATCGGCCAGCTCGAGGGAAAACCCTTGCAGCCCCAGCACTCCCAGGCCTGGTTGCTGCTCGGCAACCTGCACCAACAACAGGGCCAAGCGGAAAAAGCCCTGGCCGTCTGGCAGGCGGGCGCGGCGCTCTTCCCCGGCGACGCGGCCCTGGGCGCCAAACTGGGCCAATGACCCCGCGACGGGCGGCCCGCCGCCGCTCCGTGGGCGGCCCTCAGGACCAAAGCATGAGGGTCGCTCAAGGCACGCCCCCGCGCGGTCGATCCATTCCCGGTGGATCGGCTGGTTGGCAGAAGTTGGGCCCGCGCCCGATCCTTGGAAGGCCTGGGCTCCGTGCCCGGGCTGGTGGGCCTGTGCCTGCTCTTGCTCGCGACCTCAGGGCTCTCCGTGCTCACGGCCCGGGACTACCTGGCCAACCACCAGGGCCGCCAGATGCGCCTGCAGGCGCTCTCGGGCACGATCCGGCACCTGGACGAGGTGCTGACCATGTCCGCGCGCATGGGCGCCGCCAGCGGCGATCCCTTTTGGGAGCAGCGCTACGGGGAACACGAGCCGGAGCTCGACGCGGCCATCCAAGAGTTGATCGCGCTGGCTCCGCCCGGCTATGCCGTGGATCTGGGAAAGGACACGGACGAAGCCAACCAGCAGTTGGTCGCCATGGAACTGCGCGCCTTCGAACTTTTGCGCGAAGGTGATGCCGAAGGCGCCACCAAGCTGCTCTTCAGCCCGGAGTACCAGCGCCAAAAGGACCTCTACGCCGCCGGGTGGGCGCGCGCCGAGGCGGCCCTGGGCCGCGCCGTCGAAGCGGAGTCCGAGCGCCTCGCCGGGCGCCTGACGATCCTGTTGATTCTGGCCGGCAGCGCCGCGGGGCTCCTGATCGCGGGCGTGCTGCAACTGGAGCGCACGCGGCGCAGCGCCCGGGAACTGGCCGCCCGCGAGCGGGTCGAAGCGGCCGAATCCGCCGCGCGGGCAAAGAGCGAGTTCTTGGCCAACATGAGCCACGAAATTCGCACGCCGATGACGGCCATCCTGGGTTATGCGGAGCTGCTCGGGGACAGTCACCGCAGCCCCGAGGAGCAGGCCGCCTGGGTCCAGGTCATCCGCCGCAACGGCAAACACCTCTTGGCCGTGCTCAACGACATCCTCGATCTCTCCAAGGTCGAAGCCGGCGCCATGTCCGCGCAGCTTCAGCCGACTTCGGTGGTGCAGATCGTGCACGAGGTGCTCTCCCTCATGCAGGTGCGCGCCCGGGAGCGCGGCATCGGCCTGCGCGCGGAGTACGAGCTGCCCCTGCCGCAAAACCTGACAACCGATGGGACGCGGCTGCGACAGATCCTGCTCAATCTGGTCGGCAATGCGATCAAATTCACCTCCGAGGGCGAGGTGCTCGTGGCCTTGAGCTGCCCGGGGAACCAACTGCGCTTCGAAGTGCGCGACACGGGGGTCGGGCTCGATTCCGGTCAAATCGAGCGCCTCTTCTGCCCTTTCTCCCAGGTCGACACCTCCGCCAGCCGGCGCTTCGGCGGTACCGGCCTGGGTCTCGCGATCTCGAAGCGCCTGGCGGTCATGCTCGGCGGCGACATCCGCGTGACGAGCACTCCGGGAGTCGGCAGCGTGTTCGCCCTGGAACTGCCCGTGGCTCCCGAGGAGCTGGCCGATTCCCTGCACTCGCCACAGGACTTGGCAGCGGTGCGCGTGGAGACCCCGCTTCCGACTCCGACCGCCCCCGCGCGGCTCGACGGACGGATCCTTCTCGCCGAAGACGGCCGCGACAACCAGAAGTTGATCACGTTCCACCTGGAGCGCGCCGGTGCGCGGGTGACCGTGGTGGAAAACGGGCTGCTCGCGGTGCGCGCCGCCCTGGAGGCCGCGGCGGACGGGAACAGCTACGGCTTGGTCCTGATGGACATGCAAATGCCCGAGATGGACGGCTACGCGGCGACACGCTCCCTGCGGCGCGCGGGTTTCCGGGGGCCGATCGTGGCGCTCACGGCCCACGCCATGCCCGGGGACCGGGAACGCTGCTTGGCGGCGGGCTGCGACGACCACCTGACCAAACCGATCGACCGCGGTCGTTTGCTGGCCACGTGCGGCGGTTACCTCACGCGCGCTGCACTCCCGGCTCCGAGCCCTGGGGAGCGGAAAACGCCCGCGGCCTGACCAACGGCGTGGCCCGCGGGTGCTCGCGGGCCGGTAGGCTGGGCCCATGAAGTCCTACCGCAAGGAACTGTGGTTCGAGGTCCCCACCCGGCGCGCTTTCCTCAACATCACGGGCGAGGTCGAAGCCGCCGTCCGGGCTTCGGGTGTGCGCGAGGGGCTCTGCCTGGTGAACGCCATGCACATCACGGCGAGCGTGTTCGTCAACGACGACGAGCCGGGGCTGCACCAGGATTTGGAGGTCTGGCTGGAGGAACTCGCGCCCCACGCGCCCACCTCCCAGTACCGCCA
>JBJHAV010000058.1:0-16523 GCA_050480685.1 Planctomycetaceae bacterium
CGGGACACCCAGGCGCTCGGACAGGTAGGCGGCCACGGGCCGGTACTTTTGGCGCAGTTCGCTGGTGTCGCGCTCGGGGATCGCGGTGAAGCGCAGGGTCGCCTGGGCGTCGGGACCGGTGGCCCGGGTTTCGCCCGAGCAGGCCGCGAGCAGCCCGAGGGCCAAGCCGAGGCCGAGGCCCCGGACGGTCAGGGAGAGGGTGCGGGCGCGGGACGCAAGGGCGCGCCGTCCGCCCGGGGCGGACAGCTTTTGGGTTTCGAACATGACGGAACCTTCCTCCTTGTCTTGTGGGGAAGCCGCGAAACGGGTGAGTGAGACCGGCGAGCATAGACCGGGCGACGCCCCGGCCCAACCCGCCGCCGCGAGCTATCGGCGCGCGCGCGCCTCGGCGCAGCGGCCCGGCAGGACCTCCAGGGGATCCGCCAGACCGGCCCGGAAGGCGGCCAGGGGCCTGGGCGCGAGTTCCGCTTCGACCGCCAGCACACCGGGCTCCGGCACGAACCAGGTGGCTTCGATGAAGTGGCAGCGCAGTCCCTGGCCCGCCGCGTGGAAAAAAGCGGACTGCAGCGGCTCGGGCAGCCGCTCCGCCGCCAGAAACAAATCGAGCAGCCGGCGCTGGTGCGGCGACACCCGATAGCCGAGCCAAAAACCCGCCCCTTGGGCGGCGAGTTCGCCAAAGTCCGGCGGCAGGGCGATCAGGTTGTCGTAGACCCTCGCCGGCGCCCCGCTGCGCCACTCGTCCAGGGCCGCGGCCAAAGCGCGGCCGCCCAGGCCTTCGCCGCGCAGGCGGGCTCGCTCGCTGCGTTCCGCCGCCAAGCGGCCGTACATGCTCGGGGAGATCCAACCCCGGCCGACCCCGCGCAGGAACCAACGTCGGTCCTCCGGGTCCAGTTGCGCAAGCGCCGCTGGCAAACGGGGCAGCAGGTGCCCCTGGGAGGCCGCTTCCACACCCAGGGCGAGCGCACGGGCGGCGCGCGCCTCGGGATGCTCCACGGCGTCCAGGCGCACAAGGGCCCCGCGGAGCCCCGGCCGACCCTCGGAGGCAAACGTCGGGTCCGCGAACTCCCCGTAGCGCCACGGCACCCCGTCGCGCCAATCGGGATCGAGCCGTTCGCTCCACTCCCAGATCGCGGCCGGATCGCCGCCACCCGCATCGTGCATGTGCCCGCGCATGAGCCCCATGGCCACACCCAAACGCGGCGGCTGCGCGAGGGCCTGCTGCGGCGACCACAGGGCATGGATTCCGAGCCCCCCGGCGACAAGGGCCAGCGCCGCCGCGAGGCGTCCCGCGCGTTTCGCCCACGGCCCGAGATCGTTGCCCACACCCAAGGCCAAAGCGACCGCGAAGCAGGGCAACACGGGCAAGAGATAACGGCTGCCGAGCCCCTTCTGCGCCGTTCCCGTGTCGAATTCGAAGGCGGCGAAGGCGTAGGCGAGACTCCATGCGAGCGGGTAGAGCACCAGGAACCAGGCAAAACCCTCGCGCCGGCGCAGGCGCCCGAACAGCAGGACCAGCGCGATCAAGAGCGAGGTCGCGTACAGCCACGCCGCCGCCGAGCCACCGAAGTCGTGGAACAACCAGGCGCGCTTCAAATCACCGCCCCAAAAGCCCGCGAGTTTGTCCGCCGCCGAGCCCAGCGCCGCTCGCACACCTTCTTCGCCCGCGCCCAGGTGTCCCGACAAATCGCGCCCGAAGACCCCCAGTTGGCGACTGAGGAAGGGAATCGGCGACACCGCCAGGAAAAAGCCCGCGCAGGCGGCAAAGGCCGGGAAGGGCCGCATCAGCGCTGCCGCCGCGGCGGCCAAGGCCAACGGTCCGGTCCAGGGCGGCAGCACCAGCGCGAGGCTCGGCAACCACCAGGGCGCGCTTCCGACCGCAATCGCCGCGGCCGTGATCGCCGCGGGCCATGCCGACTCGTCGCGCCACGGTTGACGCCAGACCCACAGCACAAGCAGCGGCGCCGCGATCAAAAACTGCGTGCCCATCAACAGTCCCGCCCCGAGGGCGGCGCCGAACCAAAACAGCCGCGCGCGAGTGGGCCGCTCGCGCTCGAAGGATTGGGCCAAACACACCGCGGCGAAGAGGAACGGCACCAGTTCCGCGTGACTGCCGAGGGCCATCACGTCGACGATTTGGAAGGCGGGCGGAAGCAGCGCCACGAGCAACCCTGCCGTCCAGGCCGCCGCCGGTCCCGCCGCTCTGCCCGCCGCCGCGCTCACCAGGGCGGCGGTCGCTGCCGACCAGGTCAAAGCCGCCGCCTTGAGGGCAAAAAATGTCAGACCGAGACAGGCCATCCAGAGGGCCGTGATGCCGACGGTGACCACCGAGCCCCGCTGGTGGTCGATCACCGGCAGGCGCGCCGTGTCGAGGGGCATGCCGCCCAAGAGGGCCCAGGCCAGGCTGCCGCTCTCCAGCTCGAACTCCACTTCGTCCGCGCGGCTGAGAGCCACCGCGGCCCGCACCGCGACGGTGAACATCACGGCGAAGGCGATCGGGGCCCAGGTCCCGAGGGCGTTTCGGGATCGGGCGGATGGGGCGGGGTCGCGACCTGGCGGGAAGAGGCCAGGCAGCGAGGTCGACGGGGGCAGCATGGGGGGGGCTCCGTGGGGCGTAGGTCGCCCCGGTGTTGCAGGGGTGTTTTTCGGATGCGTGCTCCGGCGCATTGTAGGGCGCGTTTCCTGTTCAGGATGGCCCGCGCAGGTCTACGGCCCGCGCCCGTCCTTCGCTGCCGGGGTGGTAACTGCCAGACTTGGGGGCATGGGAAGCTGGGGAAGAGCACGGGCGACCGGCCGCCGGCGCGTCCGGAGCTGGGGCGCCGTGGTGGGCATCGCGGCCGCTGTGTTCGTGGTTGCGGCTTCAGGTCCCGCCGGCGCGCGCGACGGTTCGCGGGCAGGCCTCGGGCTCGACCCCCTGGCGAGCGCCGCCGAGGCGGCCCGCGAACTGATCGATGGGGGCCGGGCGGCTGAGGCCAAGCAGCGCAGTCAGGGCGCGCGCGCCCTACTGCGGGGCCCGCTCCCCGAATCCTTCGCGCGCCTGGAGGCCGAGGCCGCCCTGGCGCTGGGGGACAGTGCCGGGGCCTTGGCCGCCCTGGCCGGGCCCTTCGGCGCGGACCCGGGGCGCGAGTTGGTCGCCGCCCGCGCGCTGTTCGCCCTGGACCGCGGGGAAGAGGGCGAAACGCTGCTGCGCGCGCTGCTCGAGCGTTATCCGAGTTTTGGCCGGGCGCGGAGTGAGTGGGCCCAACGCGCCCTCGGCGCCGGTCGCGCCGGCGAAGCCCGCGAACTTTTGGCCGAGGTGGCGCGTCAGGCGCCGGGGGAGCTTTGGGTCCGGGCCCTGCTGGCCCGCGCGACGGCGGCGGACGGCGACGGCGGCGGGGCGATCGCGGAGCTTTCGGCGGTGTTGGACGCGGCCCGGGAGCAAAACACCGCGGACCCGGGTTGGGTCGCGCGGCAGACCCTGGTGGAGTTGCTGCTGGAAGCGGGCCGCTTTGGGGAAGCCTTCGAGGTTTCGCGGCCCATGGCGGGCGCCGGCGCGGGCGAACGGGCGCTGCTTTTGGTCGTGCGCGCGTCCCTCGCGGCGGATCGGCCGCTGGCCGCCCTCGGCGCGGCGGCCCTGGCCCTCGACGAAGCGCCGGGCAGCGTGCGCGCCCTCGATGAACTCTCTAGCCTGGCGGCGGATGCGCCGCGGCTTGCGCTGGCCTTCGCCGAAGAGCGCCGCCGGCGCGCTCCGGGGGCGGACAGCGACCGGCGTTTTGTGGAAGCGCTGCTGGAGCTCGCCGCCCGCGATGGGCAACGCGGCGCCGAGTTTTTGTCGCGCGCCCGCGCTTTGCTCGTGGCGATTGGCGCGCAAGAGCGCGGCCCCTGGGCGCTTTTGGGCGTGCGCGCGGCGCGCCTGGCCGGCGACCTGACCGGCGAAGCGGAGGGTGCGCGGGCCTGGGCGACCCACGCCGGCGACGATCCCGGCGCGCACTACGAGTTGGGCCTGGCCGAAGCCGACGCGGGGGAGTGGGAGCGCTCCTTGGCTGCCTTTGGCCGCGCCGCCGAAGGTGCATCGGACGCGCAGGCCGCCGACGCCCACGGCAACCGCGCCGCACTGCTCGAACGTTTGGGTCGCCATGGGGAAGCCGCCCGCGCCCTGGAAGCGGCCCTCGAAGCCGATCCCGAACGGCCCGACTTCTGGCACCGTTTGGCGCGTTTGGCCCGCTACCGCTTGGGCGATCGCCCGCGGGCCGAAGCCGCCTATCGGGCCTACTTCGCGCGCGGCGGCGTCGATCCCGACGGCCGCGCCTACTTGGAACGCACCCCGGCCGAGGAGCGCCGCTGATGGTTTGGATCGAACGGGGCGGCCCTGTCATGTGGCCGCTGCTCGCCCTCTCGCTTTGGACGGTGTGGTTGGTGCTCGAACGTTCGCTCTTTTGGTGGCGCACGCGGTCCTCGGGCCCGCGCACATCCTTCGAGCGCGCCCAATCCCGCTGGCTCGGCGGCGCGGCCCTCGACGGCCACGGCCTCGATGAACTCTTGAGCCGCGAGGAACGGCGCGCCGCGCGCGGCCTGTTGGGACTCGAAATCACCGTGGCCGCCGCGCCGATGCTCGGCATCCTCGGCACCGTGCTCGGCATCATCGACGCCTTCGAGCTGCTCAGCGTGCGCAGCGACGTGGATCCTCTGGCCGTGTCCGGCGGCGTGGCCCAGGCGCTGATCACCACCGCCAGCGGCTTGGTGATCGCCCTGGTGGCGCTCTTGCCGGCGCAGCTCTTTCGCGCCTGGAGCGACCAACACCTGGAAGTGCTCGAAATCGAAGGCCGCCGGAGGCTCTACGGATGAGCGCGGCGCGCTTTTCCCTGGCGCCGACCGCCGGCCGGCCGCCTCTGCGCGCGCGCCGACCGCGCCGGCCCGTGCGGGTCGAGGTATTGCCGCTGATCGACGTGGTCTTTTTGTTGTTGGCGGTGCTGCTCCTGTCGATGGTGCGCATGGTGCGCGCCAGCGCGTTGCCGGTGGAGCTGCCCCAGGCGGCCAGCGCCGAGGCCCTGGAAGCCGCCACGTTGCTGGTGGTCGGCGTGCGCGCGGACGGGCGCACCTACCTGGCCGGGGACGAGTTGGACGCGGCAGCCATCGGGGAGCGCGTGCGCCGCGCCCTGGTCGCCGAGCCGGACCTGGCCCTGCTCGTGCAGGCCGATCGCGCCGCGCGCCACGGGGACGTGGCCGAGCTGCTCGACGCCTTGCGCGCGGCCGGCGCCGCGCGGGTCTGGGTCGGCGCCGCCGCCGCGCCGGCGGGAGCGGTGCACGTCGGGGAGATGCCGCCTGCCCAGGTGCCGCTAGGGGAGAGAGGGGACGCGGGAGGCTCCCCGGGGGATCGGTGAGCGCCGACCGTCCCGATCGCTCCGCCGGTCACGGGCGCGACCCGTGGATCGCGCTGGCCGGCACTCTGTTGCTGCACGGCCTGGTGCTCTTCGCCGGCAACCGGGCTGCCGACGGTCGCCCCCTCGACCCGTCCCCGGGGGTGGGCAACGAAGGTCCCATGTCGCTGGTGGCGCTCTCATCCGACGCCGCCGAGGTTTTGCTCGCCCGGCTCGGCCCGCCCGATCCCCTGGCTCCCCTGGGCGCAAGCGGCGGTGGTCCGCCCGCGCCTGACACCTTGGCCCTGCCCGGCCTGCACTTGCCCCGCTCCGCCCGCGGCCTGGGCCAGGGCCCACCCACGGGCGGTTCGCCGCCCGACTTGCCGCCGCTTCTGCCCCCCGGGGAAGCCGGCCCGCGCGCCCTGCCCCCCGCCCTGCCGGCCCTCGTCGAGCCCCTGCCCACCCCCGGCGAGCCCCTCGACTCCGCCCTGGAGGGTCCCTCCCCGGAGCACCAGGAGGCGCCGCCCGAACGCCCCAGCCCCCGCGCCGGCCCGGACCCCGCCGGACCCCACCCCGCCGCCGGCGCCCAAGGGGAAGAACGCCGCAGCGCCGCCGCCGCCTCCGGCGACCAGGCCCCCTGGCTCGACGCCGGCCTCGTGGACCGCCTCGTGCGCCTGCGCGTGACCCCCGAATACCCCCTGCTCTCCCGCCGCCGCGGCGAAGAGGGCACCGTCGCCCTCGGCCTCGAAGTGCGCCCCGACGGCCCCGTGGGCCCCGTCACCGTGCTCGAATCCAGCGGCCACCCCGCCCTCGACGCCGCCGCCGTCGCCGCCGTCCGCCGCTGGCGCTTCGACCCCGGCGCCCTAGCCGAAGAAGGCTCTCCCCGCCGATTCCGCCTGCCCCTGCGCTTCGCCCTTGGGCGATGATGGAAGCGCGGCCGCAACCTCCCCATGAAAAAGTCCATGTCCCGCGCGCTTTCGAACCTGGCCCCGGCCCTGTGCCTGGGGGGGGCGTTGCTCTTGTTTGCGGCCTGCGGACCCGGGCCGGCGCCGAGCCAAACTCCGAGGGCGCCGGCGGGGCCGGCCGCCGACTCGCCCGTGGTTCCGGGGCCGAAACCGTCGGCCGAAGCACCGCCGGTGGGGGAGGACCGCCCGTCCGAGGTGCTTTTGCCCCTCACCCTTGGCGATGTTCCGGAGGGCTCGGACGTTCGCGAAGGCGAAGTCGATGGGGCGGTCGAGGCGCGCCCCGAGGAAACCGCCACCCGACGGGCGGTGCAGCGCGAGATGCTGCGCCGCAGCCTCGGGCCCCTCGAAGAGGTGGCCGAACGGGAGCGGCGCCAAGCCAGCCTGCCCCGGCGACGCTGGGTCGGCGAGGACCAGTCCTCCAACCTGCGGCGCATCGATCGGCTGCTGGACGAGGTGATCGAAGCCCTCGAACTGGGCGAGGCCAGCGCCACCCGCTCCGAACTGCGCCGGCTGGAGGCCGAGGGCCGCAAGTTGGAGGAAGAATTGGTGCGCGCCCGCGAGCAGCGCCTGGTGGCGCCCGAGCGCGACCAGTTGACCCTGGTGGGCCGCGTCACCGGCACCAGCGCCGAAGAGTGGGCCCAGCGTGTGTCCGAACTCGAAGCGCGCCAAACCGAGTTGGAAGAGCGCCGCCGCGGCCTCGAAGAGCGCTTCGCCCGCGAACTGGCTGGCCTGGGCCTCGACCTGGACGCCGACGCCGTGCGCAGCCTGCTCTCCACGGTCAGCGGCGAGGGCTTTTTGCGCCTGGTTTCGGTCTTCGACAACGTGCGCACCGTCACGGTCCAACTCCAGGAGCTGACCGAAGCCTCCGGCGAGTCCCTCGACGCCGCCCGGCGCTACTACGGCTGCTACGTGGCCCTGCTCGGCCTGCTCGACCGCCTCCAGCGCGAGTTCTTGCGCGACGTCACCGAACGCCACCTGCCCGCCCTGGACGACTTCGAGCGCCGCGCCGCCGCCAACATCGCCCAAGCCGAACGCAACCGCGCCGCCGGCGGCGACCCCCGCATCGCCGAACAAAACATCCGCGCCAACCGCTTGACCCAAGAGGCCACGCGCCTCTACCGCGACTACCTCGGCCGCCAAGCCTCCGCCGTCGAAGCCCAAAACCGCACCCTCGCCCTGCGCCTCGCCGACGCCCGCAACACCCTCGAAACCGTCCGCCTCTCCTCCAACGTCGCCGCCCTCCTCAGCGAAGGCCGCCGCCAAGTCGAAGCCCTCCTCGACCTAGACGTCCCCGCCCTCCGCGGCTTCGAAAACCGCGAACTCGAACGCGAATTCCACCGCCTCACCCGCGAACTCGGCGGCCTCAACTGACCCCACCGTCGCCCCGGCGCCACAGCCCGCCAAGCTGCGGGTTCCGCGCGGAGTTTCTCAGCAAGAAGCTGCCTGCCTGTCGGCTTCAGACAGCAACCACCCTCATGCCATGGGGCAGCTCCCGGCGGAGCGGCGCTCCCGCGACCGTCAGTCCTCCGCGTCCTTCGGCGCGGTGTCCCTGCCAAAGTAGAAAGTCGCGGTCCATCGGTGCTGTCGGTTCCGCGCGCGACACCACTCGGGGAAGGTGCCCTCAGGTGCTTGACGATACTGTCGCCAGTCCCTGAGGAGGTCGGCCAAGGCTTGCAGTCTTGCCCGCAAAGAAGTCATGGCCGACGGACTCGTCGCGCCATCGAGCAAGGATGCAGCTTCGGCCAATTCCACGGCAGCTTGGTCTTCCTCGCCGACGAACCTGCCTTCGGCCAAGTGGTGCACGGCGTACGCCACCCGACCGAGCAGGATTTGCGCGAGGGCAAAGCGCACAGGCTCGTCCCCCGGCTGGCTCCGCAGCGCCTCTTCGAGCAGGCCGCGGTCTCGGTGCAAGAGGCCCAAGTACCTGACAGGGGCCGGATCCCGAGAGTCGTTGGCACGCCATTTGGTCAAGACCGGCTCGAGGAACTCCCTGAGGAGCGGACTGGTCAGGAACTGGTGAGAGATAACGACGAAACCAAGCAACTGATGGGCGCCCTGCGCCGCGGCGTGTCCGAACGCGTCCGGCGCCTGAACCACATGCGCGCGCTGGCCTGCGAAGCGCGTGTCGGTCCCTTGCCCGGGGTCTTCGAGGGCCGCGACCGGGCCCGCTTGATGGAACTCTTCGACGCGCTGCGCGTGGAGTTCGACCGCCACGTCGCCGAACGCGATTTCGACGGCCAAGTGCTTTTCGACGGCACACGCCGCTTTGCGCTTCACGGTGAACCCGCGCCGGTCGAACTGCCGGACCTCGGCAGCCGGGCGCTGGGCCTGCACGGGTTGAGCCTCGCGGACGACACCTCGGTGGAGCGCGCCCTCGCCACCCTCGACCGCGCCACCTGGCACCTGGCAGGCACCCTGCGCGCCCTGCCGCCCGCGCTCAAACCCTGAGCGCGGCGGTACGCCCGACGAACGTGGCGGAAGTTACGCTTGCGCGAGCTGCCAAGCAAGCGGGTTGGGGAGCTGAATAGCCACAGTCTTTCGCCGGGGTGGCGGGATGGGGTGTAGCATGCGCTGTTACCGACGGTCTTGGCTTGGCCAGGAAACAGATCCACTCGTGGGCCGTCTTCGATGCGCTGCCTCACTTACTTTCGGAGTTCCCTCATGTTGTCCTCCGCCGCCTTGAACCGTGCTGTGCGCCTTCCTCTCCAGCGTGCCGGTTTCACGCTCTTGCTGTTGTTCACCTGCGCCAGTCCGGCGTTGGCGCTGCAAGGCGGTGGGCCGCCCTGCGATGCGGATTGGCGAGCTACCTTTGGTGGCTTCCCGGGAGTCGATTTTGCCACTCCTTTCGGGTTGTTCGCGGACGTGCAAGGACTTGCCGTACACGATGACGGTACCGGGCCCGCGGTCTATTTGACCGGACAGTTCCGCAAGGCGGGAGGCGTGCAAGTGGACTCGATCGCACGTTGGGACGGGCAGAACTGGAGCGCGGTCGGCGGAGGGTTGGCCGCGCCGCCGGCTGCGGGATCGGGTTATCCATTGATCCGCGGTGTGCTGTCCCACGACGACGGCAGCGGGTCGAAACTCTACGTGGGCGGCAACTTCGTCGAGGCTGGCGGGGCGGCGATTCCCCACGTGGCGCGCTGGGACGGGGTGAGTTGGCAGCCGGTGGGGGACGGGCTCGACGGGCAGGTGTTCGTGCTGGCGCGTTTCGATGCGGGTGATGGAGCGGAGCTGTACGCCGGGGGCACGTTTTTGAACTCGGGAAGTGTCTCGACACGCCGCGTGGCGCGCTGGGACGGCCTCGCTTGGCATCCCCTTGGAAACGGCCTCAACGGCGGTGCACGGACCATGGCTGTTCACGACCGCGGCCAGGGCCCGGAGCTGTTCGTCGGGGGCTTTTTCACCAACGCCAGCGGGTTGCCCGTCCAACGGCTGGCGGCCTGGGACGGCAGCGCTTGGAGCGACGTGGGCGGCGGGCTGGACGGCTTGCCTTCGGCGCTGGCCAGTTTCGACGACGGCTCGGGTGCAGCCCTGTATGCGACGGGGGCGTTCTCGATGGCCGGTGGTGTGCCGGCAGCGCGCATTGCGCGTTTCGACGGGCAGAGTTGGTTGCCGCTTGGAAGTGGACTTGCGGGGGGGCTGTTTGGCACGGGCGAAGCACTCCTGCCCCTGGATCTTGGCGACGGTCCGGGGCTCTACGTGGGCGGCAGCTTCGCGCAGGCAGGCGGTGTTCCTGCGGCCAACCTGGCCCGTCTGGTGAACGGGACCTTCGAACCGGTGGGTGGTGGCCTCGATGAGGTGGTGTACAGCCTGACGGCCTTCGAGCACGGGGGTGTGACCGAACTCGTCGCCGGCGGCGCCTTCAAGGGGGCGGGCACGACGGCGGCCTACGGGGTCGCGCGCTTCGACGGTGCCCAGTGGCGCCCCCTGGGCAGCGGCCTGGGTGCCTATCCGTCCGTACCCGATGTCCGTGCTCTGGTGAGGATTGACGATGGCCGTGGGGAGCGGCTCTACGTTGGGGGTCGGATCCACTCCGCCGGCGGCATCCAAACGGGACTGCTCGCGCGATTTGGCGCTGCCGGCTGGGAGGCGATGCCCTCGAAGCTGGAGGGCTCTTCTTCTTTCCTGGCCACTGAATCGGTCCAGACCCTCGCTGTGCTCGAGACTGCGGCGGGGCCCGCGCTTCACGCCGGAGGCACCTTCGTGACCGCCGGCGGTCAACCCGCCGGAGGTGTCGCGCGCTGGGATGGGCAGCAATGGCAGACCTTCGGGCCGGGTCTGGGGGACGTGCGCGCCCTCGCCCTCTTTGATGCGGGCCAGGGACCCGAACTCCACGCCGCCGGCAACTTTGGCCAGGTGGGAGACGTGTTGGTGCGGTCCATTGCGCGCTGGGACGGTTTTGCATGGATGCCCCTTGGAGCCGGGCTCTACCAGGCCAAGTCGACGATCCCGCCCATCTTGCCGCCGTTCACCTTCGACGCCCGTGCCCTGGCCGTCTTCGACGAGGGCGCTGGAGAGCGACTGTTTGCGGGTGGGCGTTTCAACTTCGCGGGCAGTCAGGTGGTCTCCAACATCGCCCGCTGGGACGGCTCCCTTTGGAGTGACGTGGGGGGTGGATTCGATCAGCCCGTGGACGCGCTTCTCGTCTTCGATGACGGCTCGGGCGCAGCGCTCTTTGCTGCAGGCAGCTTCCATAGCGCCGGTGGGTCGGCCGCGCGCGGTGTGGCGCGCTGGAACGGCGCAGCCTGGAGCGCTGTCGGCGCCCTCGACAGGGACGTTCGCACCTTCGCGACGGCGGACTTCGGCTTCGGAACGCGACTGGTCGCGGCGGGGTGGAGACCGTGGACGCAGGAGTTGCCCGGCGAAAGTTCGCTGCTGCGACTGGACGCGGACGCTTGGACGACCCTGGTCGTGGGCCCCAGCGGTCTGCCCCATGCGCTGCTAGCCGATGGGGATGGTCCGACGCTGCGGCTGCTCGTGGGCGGGACTTTTTTGACCTCGCCGGCCGGCGACACCGCCCTTGCGGCTTGGGGTTGCCCGCCACCCGGGGATTTCTCGCTTGCGGCGGGTTGTTTGGGCAACGGGAGCTTGCTCGAAGCGCTTTCGGGTCAGGCGTTGGCCGGGCAGGGTTTCGAATTGCAGCTGACGGCGGCGACGACGGAGACCGGCTGGGGGCTGTTGTTCCTGGGGGAGCCGGGATGGGATGCATTGGGCTGTGGGCAGGTGCTGGCCGGATTCGGTGAGTTGCTGCTGGCGCCCGTTCCGGCGCCGATCCTGCTCGGGAGCGGTCCCTCCACGGCCGGTGTCACGCGCTTCGTCATCTCCGTGCCAAACGATCCGCGCTGCGTCGGCAGTCATCTGGCGCTGCAAGGTGTGCACTTTGCGCTGCTCGGGCCGGACTTCCAGGTCCAAGCGAGCAACGGGCTGACGACCGTGGTCGGCCCTTGATGGGCCTTTGGCGCCCCGGGGGGCCCAGGTGCACTTCGATCAGGGTGCCCTCGAGGGTCGCGCCCGGGAGCGCCAGCAGGAGGTCGTCGCCGTCGCGCTGCAGGTGCCACTCGATGCGCCGCTCGAGATGCTCGGCGGCGGTGTCCACCAGGCCCTTTGGCGGCAGGAAGAAGCGCGGCAGGCGGCGGCCCTGGAAGGCCTTGGATTTCCACGCCGCCAGGGCCGTTTCGTCCGCCGGGCAGGCGTAGAGCAGGACTTCCTCGGCCCGCGCCACCGCGTGGCGCAGGCGGTCGGAATCGGGGCGCCCCACGTCGATCCAGAGGCGGTAGCCCCCCATGGGATCGGCGACCCAGAGGGCCGGCTCGTTGCCCAGGCACAGGCCCGCGCGGACCTCGATGCCCTCGGTCCAATGCAGCGCCCAGGCCAGCAGCCGCGTGACGAAGTACTCGGGCGTCTCGGAACCGTGGCGCGCGGTGCCCAGGCTCAAGGACCGCCAGAGCCCGCGCTGGCCGTCTGTGAGCTCCAGCTCGAGGTGGTGCACCACGTCCTACACGCCGGCGGTCTCCACAGGTGGATTGACGTTTGGGAATCCCCTGGCGTTCCGCGGGCCGCCATCATCGGAGCAGCTTACCGGCAGCGGCTGGTCCGTCCTGGGCCGATCGGATCACGCCCCGCGGGGCCGTGCGGGACGCAAGCTCCGCCTCCAGGGCGCTCGATTGACAGTCGAGGCCCTCCCTTTTACGACTCTGTTTGAGAACTTCTCGCCTCCCTTGCTGCTCCGCGTTCGGAGCATGGACCTAGCATGTCGGATGTCTCTTCCCCGGGCCTTGGCGCCCAAGGTGCAACTCTCCCCCGCGTGCGGACCTTCCCGCTGGCGCGCGCCCTGGGTGCCGCCTTCCTCGCCATGGTCGGCTTCGCTGGCGCAGGCCAGGCACAGACCCAATGGCTGGTCGACGCGAGCGGCGGCGGCGACTTCACGGACCTGCAGGCGGCCATCGACCAGGCTATCCCCGGGGACGTCCTGCGCATCCTGCCCGGCACCTACGGTGATGCGCAGCTGACCAAGGCGCTCTCCCTGATCGGCAACCCGGACCTGCCCAAGCCGGTCATCTCGTCCCTGGACATCCAGTCGGCCCCTACCTTTTCACTGCAGCATCTCACCGTGCGGCAGATGCGGGTCGAGGGCGGAACCTCCCGTGCGGTGATCGACTTGTGGGTTCCGGAAACTCTGGCGGCCAGTTTCCGGAACCCACAGAGGGAAATTCGGGTGTCGATGGGTTTGGCTGGTGGGAGGGGGCTGTGGAGCAGTTGAGGGCTTCCGTGCGTGGGAGTCGGGAGCGGGTGGTGGGGGTGCCGCTCTTGGAGGCGGATGGGGATGGCCCGATGGTGTGGGTGGAGACGCCTTGGCGCAGGACGAGGGTTTGGCAGGATCCGCCGGGGCCGGACTTTGGGCTTTGGAGGGACGGTCGTGTGGTGGTTCGGGACTTCAGCCGCGGGGGGCGGGTGGAGGACGGGCGGGCGTAAGTGTCTCCGAGCGATTGGTGGGATGCACGGATCTACCAGGGGGAACTCCAGGTGCTGGAGAGTTCGGCGATCCTGTGGATGACGCTGGGGACTTTGGCGGCAGAGCGGCGATCCTTGTCGCTGCAAAGTCTCATCCTCGGGGAGTGGACCGCAGGAACGATGTACCTGCGGTCGAAGGACGGGCTGGTCGCAGTGCGTTTGGCCCCAGGGCATTGGCCACTGGAGGAGTTTTTCGCGCGGGGCGATCGCGGAACCATGGAACCGACGCTCGGGCATTTGCTCGCCCAGGCGCTGGAGCAGGTGCGGCCGGCGGAGAAGCTGCCCGTGTTTCTGCACGATTCCCGCACCCTTCCGGTTACGGAGTGGCCGTGAGGGCGGCGCCGCGGGACCGGCGTGCGAGCGGGATTTAAGCCCGGGGCCGACCTGGGGTAGGCTCGGGGGATGGGCAAACGTGGTGCGGGGGGGGCTTGGACCGTGGGGTCGCTGAGGGGGGTGGCGCAGTCGGGGAGGGCGGGGGTGGTGTCGCCTTGGGTGCAGGCGAGGCCGCTCGGGAAGAGGCCGGCGCCGGCGGCGGTGCCGCCGATGGCGAGGGCGGGGAGGGCTTGTTGTCGGTCGGGGTGCGCGGGGTGTCCCTGGGCGGAGGCGATGCGGCAGCGGATGAGGGGGCGTTAGGGGGGCGAGTCGGGTAACCTCGGCCGCGCGTGGGCGCAGAGAGAGCGGGAGCGGCGGGGGGCGCGGGGGTGATCGAGCGCAGCCTGCTCTCGCTGGCTTGGCCGCTGGTGCTGTCGTTTTGGCTGCGGGCGGCGTTTACGTGGGTGGACCGCATCTACGCGGCGCGGCTGGAGGGGCTGGCGGATGCCAGCCAGGCGGCGATCGGGTTGGCGCAGCCGCTGGAGTTTTTGATGATCGCCTGCTGGGTGGGCAGCTCGAACGCGCTCACCAGCAAGTTGGCCGTGGCCATGGCCGCCGGGCAGGGGGAGAAGGTCGAACAGTGGAAGCGCTCGGCGCGGGTGCTGGTGCACGCCCTGATCGCGCTGTTCGTGGCCCTGGCGGTCGGGGTTTGGTTCTTGGCGGATCGGGTCGGGCTGGAGCCGGACGTGGCGCGCCAGTTCCGGCTCTACGCCAGCGTGCTCTTGGGTGGATCGGCCTTCACCATGTTTTGGTCGATCCTGCCGGATTCCATCGTCAAGGCGCACCAGGACACGCGCACGACCATGTGGTCGGGGCTGATCTCTTCCGTCTTGAACGTGGTGCTCAACACCCTGTTTGTCTTCGGCTTCGGCTGGGGCATCGTCGGCATTGCCTTCTCGACGGTGCTCGGGCGGCTGGGCGGACTGGTGTACGCCCAGAGCCGGGCGGCGGCCCACGAGCGCGCGCGATTGGCGGCGACGGGGCAGGATCGGCCGGGCGTGGAAGCGCGCCCGGTGGCGGCGCTGCTCGGCATCGCGATTCCCTCCGGGTTGACGTACGTGCTGCTCTCGGTGGAGGGTTTGCTCGTCAACGGCATTTTGGTGCGCGCCAGGGAAGCGACCGAGGTGCTCGCGGCCTGGTCGATTTGGGACGCGGCCTTGCGCCTGATGGCGATGCCCGCGATCGCGGTGGGCGTGGCGGTGTTGCCGCTGGCGGCGCGCCGGGCGGGGCGTGGGGATTTGGGGGGCCTGCGGCGGGAGCTCGCCATCGGGTTGGCGGCGATCAGCGCCTTCGCGGTGCTGCTGGTCTGGCCGGCGGCGGGTCTGCTCGGGCCGGCGGCGGCGACGGGGTTGCTCGAATCGGAGCGCGCGGTCGAGTACGCGGTGCTCGGCTTCGGCCTCATGCCCCTCACGCTGCTGGTGCTCGGGCCGATGTTTTTGCTGCGGCCGCTCTACGACGCCCTGGGCCGGCCGCGGCGCGGGCTCCTGGTCAGCGCGACGCGCACGCTGCTCTTCGTGGTGCCCCTGACTTGGCTCGGCGGGCGCCTGGCGCCGGGCATGGGCGCGCTCGAAATCCAGGGCCTCTACGCCGGGCTGACCGCGGGCGCGCTGCTCGGCACCCTGCTGGTGGCGGCCGGGGTCTGGCCGCTGCTCGGGAGGCGCGGCGGCGACGCTTGATGCGGCGGAGCGCCCGTTCCCTCGCGCCGGCGGGAAGCGATCACGCGCGCCAGCGAAGGCCCGTCATGCGCGCCAGCGAAGACACAGCTCGGCGAAACGCGGCAGCAAGGAAGCGGCCTCGGGTGTGCCGCGCAGGGAGCGCGCGATCCCGCCGGGGTCGAGCCCTTCGCCCACAAGCTCCTCCCGCCGGTGATCCAGATAGCCGGCGACGATGTCCGCGTCGAACTCGGGGTGGAACTGGACGCCGACGGCGCGCTCGGAGACGGCAAACGCCTGGTGCGGATCGAGGGCCGATCGTCCGACCAGCGCCGCCGAAGCCGGCAGGCGCACGACACTCTGGCTGTGGGTGGCCTGGGCGAAAAGGGGCGCCTGAAGGCCGGTGAAGAGCGGGTGTTCAGCGGCTGCACTGGTCAGCTCAACGTCGATGGTGCCGATCTCCCGGCCGCTGGGGTTCCAATCCACGCGCCCACCGAAGGCTTCGGCCAGGATCTGGTGCCCGTAGCACACCCCCAGGGTCGGCAGGCCGGTGGGCACGGCGCGCGCCAGCCAGGCGATCGACGCTTCGCTCCAGGGGGCGCGGTCGGTGACCATCGAGCCGGAGCCGGTCAGGACCGCGCCGAGCAGCTCGTCCGGGTCGGGCAGGGGCTCGCCCTCGAAAACACGCACGGTCTTCAGGGGCAGCGCGGGATCGGCGGAGCGCAGCCCGGCGCGGAACCAGTCGGCAAAATCGCCGCGGCGCGCGATCAGGGGCTCAACCGTGCGGCCGAGGACGAGCACGGCCAGGTAGCGGGAGGTGGGCATGGGGGCAGCAGGGTACGGCAGAGGGGACCCACGGGCTCCATGGCTCAAGGCGCCGGGCGCTCCAGGTCGATTCGCCCGGAAGCATGGCGCTTTTCGGCAAGGCGGAGGAATCGGAGCAAGGGCGCTGGGAGCCCCGGCGTTGGGATCACGGCGCGGGCCGGGCCCTGTTCCTCGGGCTGTGCGCCCTGGTGGGGGCCTCGGCGGCTGCCCTTTTGATGCCCGACGGCCGGCGGGAGTCGGCGGCGGAGCGCGCGGCCGGCCCGGTCGAGGTTTTCGTGGGGGCCGAGGCCGGCCTGCCCGAGGCCCGGCGCCACGAACGTTTGGACGGCGGGGCACAAGAGCGCCTGCGTTTCGCCGTGCGAGAC
>JBJHAV010000059.1:0-16447 GCA_050480685.1 Planctomycetaceae bacterium
GCACGGGGGCGGGACCGGATTGGGCCGGGCTCGACGGCGCCCCGCGACCCTTCCCTGTCCTCTTGCTCTGGCAAGGCGGCGAGCGCTGGGCCGCAGCGGTGGGGGAACTTATCACCCGCCTGTTCCTCGACGGATCCCACGGAGGCTTCTTGCCGCTCGCCCTGCTGATCGTCGCGCCGTTCCTGCCCCGCGCTTCCACGGGAATTTCCCGCTGGCCCGAAGCCGCGCTGCTCTCCGCTGCGGCTCTCTTCTTGCTGATCGCGATCGGCAGTCCGCGCAGCGAGCCGGCTGCGCTCGCGGACTTGGCGGCGAGTCTCTGGTTGCTCGTGCCCGCCGCCGGGCTGCTGCTCGCCGAGAGGCTGAAGAACGTGCAGCCGCGGGCGCACGCCTCCGAGCGCTTGACGGGCGGTGGTGCTTAACCCTGCTCTTGCGCGACGGGTGAGCGGGCTTCCATGCGCTCGCGCAGGTGTTCTTCGAGTTCCAGGGACAGGGCGCGTGCATCCGGGTCGCGGCCCCAAAAGGCCTGTCCAAGCAACTCGTCCAGGGCCGTGCGCAGGGCTTCGGTTTCGTCGGCGCGATCGAGGTGCAACAGGCACAGGGCGCGCACGGCCAGTTCCTCGGGTCGCGCTCCGCGCCGGTGCCCGCGGCTCGACGACTCGAGGCGCCGCAGGGCTTCGGCGTGCTGACCGTTGCGGTAGAGGGCCAGGCCCAGGGTGCGCTCGTAGATCGGCTCGTCCGGCACGCGTTCGACGGCCGCACGCGCGCGCCAGAGGGCAAGTTGGTACGCCTCGGGCGAAGCCCCGGGGCTGCGCACCACGTCCCAGGCGTCCATGTTGAGGCGCGCGGGAGCATCGTCGAGCAGCAGCAGCAGTCGCTGCAGGGCCTGCACTGCAGGTTCGCCCAAGGTGCGAACCTCCAATTCCCGCACCAGGCGTTCGGGGGACTGTTCGGTCAACTCGCGCAGGCCGCGCATCTGGCTGAGTTGGGTCAAGAGCACACGACGAGCCACACGTCCGGCGCGCCGAGCTTCAAAACGCTCGGCGGGGGATGCCGTTTCGTGCACGTGCACACTTTGGTCCCGACCGACGCTGACCATGCGCATCCCGTCGCGGCTGAGCTCCGCGCGCTGCACCGGCGCTTCGTGGGTGCGCAGGGTCAAGAGCAACTCCACCCCGACGGGATCCCAAACGCGTACGGTGCGATCTTCCGAAGCGCTCACCAAGCGCCGGCTGTCGCGGCCGAAGGAGAGTTCGAGGATCGAATCCTCGTGGCCTTCGAGCACGGCACGGCGTTCGAGGGAAGGCAAGTCGAGCAGCAGGATGTGCGCGCGCTCGCCGCGCGCATCCCGCTCGGCGATGGCCAGGTAGGTCCCGTCCGGGGAAACCGCCATGGGTATCGAACGGTTGGAGTCGCTCTCGCCCGAATCCAGATCCAGGCGGGCGAGCAGAGCCCCGGTTTCGACCGACCAGACGCGCAGTCGGCCGTATTGGTCGATCGCGTAGAGCGTCGGCGGTTGATCGCAGAGCGCCAGCCCGCGCAGGGCCCCGCTGTCACCCAACCGCGCGTCGGGCTCCAAACGCAAATCGACGCGCAGCAGGGGCGTGCGTTCGTCCGGCGGTTGACCGCGCGAACGGGAGCGCCCCCAGCGCTCCACATCGGTCAGGTCCCACACGCCGATGTCCCCGTGCCCGGTGCCCACCGCGACCCAGCGGCTGTGGGCGCCCACGGCCATGTAGTTGGCCTGACTGCGCTGCAAGAGTTCGCCCAGATCCAGGTCCAGGCGCAACCGCGCGAGACGCTGACCCTGGGCGGCGGACCAAACCGTCAGGTCGACCTCCCCGGTGCCGAACACCAGGCTGCCGTCGCCGGTCAGAAGGCCTCCGCGGCGTTGTTCGTCGCCGCCCTCGAACACACGAACCGCTTCCCCAAGTCGCGTGTCCCAAAGCTCGAGTCCCGAGCGCTGCACGAGCACATGCTGGTCATCGGGCCAAAAGCGCGCGTTCAACCAAGTGGTGCGCGCCGCGGGCAGGGGCAGGCGTGTCAGGGTCGGCAGGGCATCGGCGTCCCACTGCAGCGTTTCCCCGTCGGCCGCGACCGACACCGCGCGTTCGCCGTCGTCGAGCAGCAAAACGCCCAGGACCGCGTCCAGGTGACCCCGTTGCACACCCAGGGGCGCGCCGTCGGGCAAGCGCCAAAAGCGCAGGCTGCGGTCCTCGCCCGCCGTGGCCAAGCGGCGTCCATCGGGGGAGAAGGAGAGCGCCCGGACGGTGCCCGCGTGTCCGCGCAGGGTGGCGAGCAGACCACCACTGAGCGGATCGAGCAGGCGCACGCTGCCGTCCTGGGAGCCGACGGCCAGATACCGCCCGTCGGGACTGAAGGCCAAACCATCCACGGCGCCGCCGGATCCGGGCAATCGCTGGGCTTCCTGCGCATCCCAGCCGAGTTCGGCCGCGGTCCCTTGCAGCAGGTCCCAAAAGACTAGGGTTCCGTCCCCGTGTCCGACCACCAGGCGGGGCCGGATCGGATCGAAGCCCAGATGCTGCACGCGTCGCCCGCGGCTGGGCAATTCCAGGGCGGCTCGCTCGGGGTGTTCCCCGTCGAAGACGAGTACGCCGTCGAAACGCAGACTCGCGATGCCGACGGCGAGCAGCCCGGACTCCCTAGAACCTGCCAAAGCCGCAGCCGAATCGGCGAGTTCGGCCGGGAGGGGAAGTTCCGGGAGTTCATCGAGGGTCCGTCCGTTCCACCTCCACCGCAGAAGCCGGCGTTCGGCGGTGGGCGCGAACACCACATCGACCCGGCCCGGTGAAGTGGACGGCAGCAGGGTCAACTGGCCCCCGCGCAGGTCGGTTCGATCGGGCAGGGATACCGGGAACGGCCGTGTGCGGTTCGGGGCGAAAGGAGCCGTGGCGGAGGCCAGCGGCGCGCGCTGGGCCCCCTGGTGGAGTTGCATGCGCCAGCCGTCTTCCCCGTAACCCGCCACGGCCCACAGGCTGCCGGCCTGCGCAAAGGACGACGGGCGACCGTCGAAGCTCCCCAGGCTTCCCATGCTGCCATTCGCGCGGCGCCACAGGTGGTGCCACTCGAAGCCGCGCAGGTCTTCCGGACAGGCCGCGAGCCGGCGCCGCGCTTCGGCCGGATCGTCGGCCGAGAGGCTCAACTCCGCCGCGCGCAGGTTCGCCGAATACGAGCTCGAACGGGCGCGCAGCTCGCCGAGTTCCGCGGCGCGGCGAGCCGCCTCCGCCTGGATCTGCGCATCGACCGCCTCGGCGCGGGCCAACTCGGTGCGGGCCTGTTCGGCGCGAATGCGTTCCAAGCTGGCCAATTGCCCGCGCACATAGAGGCCGCCGCCGCCGAGCACGGTGAGCACCAGCGCCGCGTAGGCCAAGGAGAGTAGCCGGTTGCGCAGCACCCACTTGCGCGCTTCCGCCAGGAGGCCGGTTTCGTGGGCCTGCACCACCCGGCCTTCGAGATAGGCCCGCAAGTCCTCGGCCAGGTCCTCCGCCCGCGCGTAGCGTTCGGCGGGATCGCGGCGCATGGCCTTGGCGGCGATGGCGCAGAGCTCCTCCGACACGTCGCGCTGCAGTTGGCGCGGCGGTGTGGGATCGTGTTCGACGAGGCGCTCGAAGATCGACTCGGGCCGGGCCTTGGCGATCGGATCCAGATGCGGCGGATGTCCGGTGAGCAATTGGTAGAGGATCGCGCCGAGCGAATAGATGTCGGCGGCCGGCCCCACCGCGCGATGGTCACCGCACGCCTGTTCGGGAGCCATGAAGCCGGGGGTGCCGACGATGTCCCCGTCCAGGGTGTCTTGCTCGCTCTTCGTTCGTGGTTCACCGGCGCCGGAGCGTTCGCTCGAACGGTCGCCGGCAGAGGCGCGGCGTTTCGCTTCGAGCCAACCGAGGGTGCTGCCCGCGGAGTTAGGGCGGGGCCCTTCGAGGATGCGCGCCAAACCCCAATCCATGACGTAGGTCTCGCCGAAGCGTCCGACCATGACGTTTTCGGGTTTGAGGTCCCGGTGCACCACACCGCGTGTGTGCGCGAAGGCCACCGCTTCGACCACCTTCAGCAGCACCCCCAGGGCGCGCGTGGGTGTCCAGCCGTCCTCACCGTCGCGGGCCAGGCGCAGCACCTCGCCGAACTCGCGGCCCTGCACGAGCGGCATGGTGAAAAACAGGCGCCCGTCTCCGTCGATGCCCAGGTCGTGCACCGGCAAAATGCCCGGGTGGTCGAGCTGGGCCATGATCTGCACTTCTTCCAGGAAGCGCGCCACCGTGCGCCCATCCGGGGGCACCGAGACCGCGCGTGCGTCGCGATCGGACGGCCGCAGCATGACCTTCATCGCCATGCGGCGACCCAGGTCCTCGTCCCACACGTCCTGGATCGAACCCATGCCGCCGCGCGCGATCTCGCCGGAAAAGCGGTAGCGCTCGCGCTCGACATCGAGGCGCGCGCGCAGGCGCGCGAGCCGGCGCTCGCCGACGGGGGCCAGGGAACCGGAGGCTCCCCGGGATCCGGGTGCATTCGCGGCACTGCCTCCGAGGTGCCCGGCCGCCGCACTCGACAGCCTGTCCCAGGCCGAGCGCAGGGCCTGGAAACCTCCCGCGTGGGCCGGATGGGCTCGCTCCAAATCGCCGAGTTCCGCGGTGCGGCCCGCCGCTAGGGCTTCCAGGAAGCGCTCCAGCGGCGCGCTGGGAAGTGCCTCTTCGCCCTCGGGGCGCGCATCGGCCGGTTCGGCGGGCTTGGGTTGCATCGGCGATCGGGGCGCTGCCCCGCCCCCTCTATGCCCCATGTTGGGGGATGGAGGGCCCCGGCGCCACCGCGGAGGTCTTGGGAAGGCTCCGCGCCCACCCGCGTAGAATGCGAGTCCCTCGCATCCCTCAGGAACCGCCATGCACCCTGCCCAGAAACTGATCCCCGCCCTGCTGCTCTCCCTCGGCCTCGCCGCCTCGGCCCCCTGGAATGCCGCTTCGGCCGCCGAACCGGTGTCCCCGGTCGCGATCGACGAGTCGCCCCAGCCGCTCACTGTCGAGGCCCTGGGCATCGAGGTCCGGCTCCCGGCCCTGGACAACATGCAGGGCGAGCTCGCCCGCCGCGACCAGATGCTCGGCTCCTGGCGCGGCACCCTCGAAGGGACTCGGGTGGACATCGTGCTGCTGGGGCTCTCACGCCAGCAGTTCGGCGGCATGGAGGAGCCCGACCAGGCGGTCGATTTGGTGGTCAAGAACCAGCTCGACGACCGCCGCCGCGGGCCGACCCTCGAATTCGAAGCCCTGGAGCTTTTGCCCGGTCCCTTCGGCTGGGTGCCCTACGGGGCGCTGGTGCGCGGCCACGAAGTGCAAGGCACCCAGCGGGTCGCCGAGCAGTGGATCCTGGCCGGCACGGTGCCGGACACCTGCTACATCTTCGACGTGCGCGCCCGGGGGATTCTCAGCGAGGAGGCCCGCCAGCGCATCGAGTCCTTCCTGCGCGAAGGCGTGAGTTGGGCCGGGGAAGCCCGCGATCCGCGCTGGACCCAAGAGGAGATCGACCAGCGCTGGCGAGCGGTGGCTCCGGAAAACATTCCGGACCGCAGCCTCAACATCCTGCGCACCGACAACTACATCATCTTCACCAACAGCGGCGGTGGTCGGAACTTCGCCCAGGTGATGGAGGCGAACTACAAGCTGATCCGCGCCATGTATCCCTTCCCCGAGGTGGAAGGGCGGCGCTTGATGCCCGTTTTCCTCTTCCGCCTCAATACCGAGTACTACGAGTTCTTCGAGAAGATCGCAGGCATCGACCGGGAAGGCGCCGCGCGCTCCAAGGGCCACGCTTCGCGCGACTACTACGCCACCTGGTACGAGGCGCCGCGGGATCCGGTGCACATCCACGAAGCCACGCACCAAATCTTCATGAATCGGCTGCTCTTGACCGGCGGCGGCTCGTGGTTCCAGGAAGGTGTCGCCGAGTACATGGAAGGGGACACCAACCGCTACCGCAACTTCGGCCGCGCGGCCGCCCGGCGCGGGGAATATCTCCCCTTCCGGCAGTTTTTCACCCTGCCGAGCCTTTTGTATTCCAGCGACGCCAACAACGTGCGCGGCGGCTCGGCGGCGGGGGATGCCTACACCCAGGCGGCCACGGTGATCGCCTTCGTGCGCGAGAATCGCGCCACCCGCGACAAGTTCCAGCAATTCGTGCACGCCATCGGCAGCGTGCGCCGCAGCGATCTGGGGGCCATCGAACGGGAACTCCAGCGCCTCTTCGGCGTCGACATCGACGGCTTCGAAGAGCTCTGGCTCGCCCACTGGCGGCGCTGATCGGCGCGCCCTGGGGCCCCTGTCGGGCCGTTGCTCAAGGGGCCTGGAAAGCGCGGGCGGCGGGCCAGATGCCTGTGTTGGTGAGCGGGCTGCCGTCCACGAAGGCGAGCAGGTCGCGCTGGCAGGCGAGGGCGTCCCGTTCACCCAGCTCGATCAAGCGCGCCAGGTAGTCCGACTGGAACATGATCAGGCTCAAGAGGTCGTTGGAACGCGACTGCTTTGTGCCCAGGCCGCGGGTCATGAAACGCAGGGCGCGGGGCAGGCGCGCTTCGTGTTCGTTGGCCAAACGGCCCAGGTCGGCGGAGGGGCGCACCACGTAGAGTTCGATCGGCCGGAACTCTCCTCCCATCGGTCCCGAACAGCGCACCAGTTGGTTGATGCGGTCCAGGTGCATCGCGTCCTGGTCCAAGAGGTCGAGGAAAATCGCGTTCAGCAGCGTGCCCGCGATTTGCGCGGGCGGGGGGTAGTCGCGCGCGGGCGGTTCTTCCGGGGCGCGGCGGGGCCGTGCGTGCCGAGTGCTGATCGCCAAAAGCCGTGAGGCGCCCAGGTGGATCGCCGGCGCCAGGGGGGTGGCGAGGCGAATGCCCCCGTCCCCGTACCACTCGCCGTCGACGCGCACGGCGGGGAACAGCAGCGGCAAGGCGGCGGATGCCTGGATGTGCGCGAGCCCGATGCGCGAGCGCATGGCGCTGCGGTCGGGCCGCTCCCAAAGTTCGATCTGGCGGCCCTGCACCCAGGTCACCGAGCGCCCGCTGGCGTAGCTGGTGGCGGTGATCGCAAGGGCTTCGAGGCGGCCCGCGGAGAGGTTGCGCTCGACGCCCACCAGCGCGCCGCGGTCGTCGGTTTCGAGCACGCGCGCGAGCAGGTCCCCGAGCGGACGCGCGTCGACCAGCCCGCGGGTGGTCGGCGCCAGGGAGCGGCCGCCCGAGATCAGGCGCAGGCCCCAGCGCATGGCGTTTGCCGCCAAGGTGGTGCCCTTCACGTCCAGCACCTCATGCACCTCCAGCCCCAGCCACAGGCGCGCCAAATCCTCCGCGCGCCTCCCGAAGTTTTCGGGCGCCTGGGCCAAATAGGCCGCGTTGATCGCCCCCGCCGACACACCGGTGATGACCGGCAGTTCGAGTTCGGGGCGCATGCGCGCCAGTTGCCTGAGCACGCCGACCTGGTAGGCGCCGCGCGCGCCCCCGCCGCTCAGGACCAATCCGATTTCGCTGCTGCCCATGCCCATGGTGTTTGCGGATTGCGAGTCTACGCAGGAAGGGCGCGCGCGGCGCTCAAGCGGGGCTGCCCAGGCCCAGGAGCGCGGTCACGGCGATCAGGGCCCAGATCGTTTCCAGGGTCAGGGCCTGCCAGGTGCGCCGGTACCAGCAGATGGAAGCCACCCCCAGGGCGCCGGTCAGATTCAGGAGCTGGTAGGCGGGGCCGCGCTCCAGCCACCCGAAACTCAGGGCGGCATAGGCCCCGAGAATGGCCAGGGTGCCGTACCAGCCGCAGAGTTCGGACCAAAAGGGCGGCCGGCGGGGCAGCCTGGGGGCGCCGGCCGTTTGGGGCGAGGCGGACTCGCCGCCGGGTTCATCGACGTGGGCCATGGGCCCATGCTGGGAAGCGCGCGGGCGAGGCGCCAGACCCGGATCGGATCAGCGCCGCCGGGGGCTGCCGGCCTGGGCCGGCGGGCGAGCCGGGTCTTGGGCGGGCTCGTCGGCGGCCGCTTCGCCATTGACCTGCTCGGCGCGGCGGTCCTCACCCGGATCTTCCCCGAACTCCGCGTCTTCGACCGGGTTGGCTCCCGGCCGGCCGAGGGCCTGGGCCAGGTGCGCGATGTGCTCGGGCCGCGTGCCGCAGCAGCCGCCCACGAGCACGAGGGAGTGCCGCTGCGCCAAAGCGGCCAGGTGTTCGCCGAAGGGCTTGGGCTCGAGCAGCCAGCGCGGCGGATTTCCCTGGGGAAGACCCGCGCTCGGATAGGCGCCGAGCAATCCTGACCAGCGGGCGCGCAGCCGCGCCAACACCCGGTCGGCCTCCTCCAGGTCGCCGAGGCAGTTCAGCGCGAGCAGGTCGGGGGGGTCGGCGGCGAGCACGTCGAGGGCCGCTTCGATCGGCTCACCCTCGGCCAACTGGCCGCCCGGTCCGGCGGCCAGGGACACGAACAGCGGTAGCGGTCGGCGTGCGCGGTCGATGCCCCGCCGCGCCCCGCGGATGCACGGGGCGAGCAGCTCGGGATCGGTGAACGTCTCCAGGAGCAGCGCATCCACGCCCGCCGAGGTGAGCCACTTGGCCTGGTTGGCCCAGCTTTCCTCCAGCAGCGCCGGATCGGCTTCGACTTCTTGCCAGCCCGGGCCCAGGGATCCGAGCACCCAGCGCGGCGCGCTCGGCGTGGACCAAGCCGCCGCCGCTTCCACGGCCGCCCGCGCCGCCCGCTCCACGACCTTCGCCGCCTGTTCCTCCAGGCCCCGGCGCGCCAACTGGTGAGGCGCCGCCAGGAACGTGTTCGTCGCGAGCACGTCGCAGCCCGCATCGAGATAACTCTCGTGCACGGCCTGGACCTGCTCCGGGCGCGTGAGGTTGAGCGCTTCGCAGCAGCCCGCGAGCCCCAAGAAGTCGCGCTGCAGGTCGAAACCCGACGAAAGCAACTGCGTGCCCAGGGCGCCGTCGAGGACGAGGGGACCTTGCCTGAGTGCCAGCAGGAGTGCGTTCGGCATCCTGAACCCCGTTATAGCGAGCCCGCGCAAATCGGGGGCTGTCCTGACCCAGATCCGGCCGAACAGCGCGCCCGCGTCCCGCACGCGGTTCCGGCGGGTAGGCTCTGGGAATCGCGTCCCGGAGGGCCGAAGCTCCCAAGCCGTGAAAAAATCCCGCCAGGAACGAGAGTGGGCGCGCCTATGGCGCCGTCGCCCGGCCGGTGCTCCGCCGATCCTCGAACCGGGGGCGTACGTCCGCCGCCGGGAGTTGCTGCGGCTCTTGGGCCTGGGCGGCGCGGGACTCGTGGCCTCGGCCTGGGGTCTGGGCTCCGCGCGCGGCGCTGACGGGGAAACACCCCCCACAACGCCGCCCAGCTGGGATCGCCCGTATCCGTTGAGTACGGAGTTCGCGCCCTCCTGGCGCCCGGCGGGGGGAGCGGAGCTCTACCCCGCGCCGGTCGCGCCGGACTTCGCGCGCGTGCCCGAGGGCCGCGTCTTGACCAACGAAGCGCGCGCCGCCCGCTACAACAACTTCTACGAGTTCTTGCACACGGGCGCCGGCAACGTGACCCGCCTGGCGCGCGACTTCCAAGTCCGGCCCTGGAGTGTCGAGATCGGCGGGGAGGTCGAGGAAGAGCGCACCGTCGACGTGGACGAGATCGCCCGCATCGCGCCCCTGGAGGAACGCATCCTGCGCATGCGCTGCGTCGAGGCTTGGTCCATGGTCGTGCCCTGGACGGGCCTCGCCATGGGGGACTTCGTGCGCTGGTGCCGCCCCAAACCCTCGGCGCGCTACGTGCGCTTCGTCTCCTTCCTGCGCCCTGAACAGGCTCCGGGCCAGCGCCGCGCCACCTGGTACCCCTGGCCCTACTACGAAGCGCTGCGCATGGAGGAAGCGCTGCACCCCATGGCCTTCTTGGCCACGGGCATCTACGGGCACGGGCTGCCGATCCAGCACGGCGCCCCGGTGCGGCTCGTCCTGCCCTGGAAGTACGGCTACAAGTCCGCCAAGAGCTTCGTGCGGGTGGAGTTCACCGCCGAGCGGCCGGGGACCTTCTGGAGCGACCTGCAACCGGCGGAGTACGACTTCTACTCCAACGTGGACCCGGCGGTGCCCCACCCGCGCTGGTCCCAGGAGACCGAGCGCGACATTTCGACCGGCGAGCGCCTGCCGACCCTGCCCTTCAACGGTTACGGGGACGCCGTGGCGGGGCTGTACCGGGACCGCTGAGATCCTCTTTTGCGGTATTTGTACAGGAACTTCGGTCACCCCGGCCACTCGCCGGGCTTACCTCCCGTGGCCAGTGAGGCCCTGCCTGGGCGACCGAGCCCGGGTGAGGTACTCTCTGACACCCCACGAACCTCCCGTTCAGGCGCCCGCCGACGGACCGACCGGTCCCCCGCGAGCGCCCTTCGTTTTCCACTTCACCTCCGACCCAACCTCGTCCGAGCCAATCCAACATGAAGCTTCTCGCCGCCATCCTGCTCGTCGCCGTCGCCGGCGGCGGTTACGCCTACTACGCAAACTCCACCGCCAAGGCCGTCGGAGTGACCCCGGCCTCCACCGGCGCCTGCTGCGCCCATGACCTCAAGCCGGTCGCGGCCGAAACGTGCTCGACCGAGTGCGCCGAAGCCTGCGACGTGACCGCCTGCGCCCCCTCCGATTGCGCTCCGGCCGAGTGCGGGGAAGTCGCCGGTGGGGCGTACGCCATGGTCGGTGGCAATGCGCTGGCCTCCGCCACCGGTTGCAGCGCCGAGAAGGCCGCTTGCGCCGAAAAGAAGAGCGAGTGCGCCGAGAAGGCCGCTTGCGGCGAAACCAAGAGCGAGTGCGCGACCCAGACGGCCTGCACCGCCGGCCTCGACTGATCCGCGGGGCTCCTCCCGCTGAGGGAAGCGAGCCCACCCAATGAACCGCGCCCGCGCCGGGAGTTCCCGGCGCGGGCGCGGTGCGTTTTGGGCCCCTCTCGAGTCGGGCTGCGGTGGGGGGCGACTCAGGTGTCGGCGGGCGGAGCCCAGCCGCGCTCTTCCACGTCGAGCAGGTCCACGTCGATCACCAGCGTCGCTTCCGGCGGCACGCGGCCCGGCACACCCTCATCGCCGAAAGCCAGATGGGGCGGCACCGTCAGGCGCCGCCGTCCGCGCTCGCGCATGCCGACGATGCCCTGCTCGAGCCCCGCGAACACGTCCCCGGCACCCAGCCGGAAACGCACGGGTTCGCCGCGCTCGAAGCTCGAATCGAAGACGTCGCCGCCCTGGATGCGCCCCAGATAGTGCAGGGAAACCAGATCGCCCTCCTCGGCCACGGCGAGGGCCGGGTCGGTCGGCACCACCAGGTCCTGCACTACCAGGCCCGAGGGCAATTCCATCGCCGGGTAGACCGGCGGGCGGGCGCGGAAGAGGCCGCAGGAGGGGGCGAGGACCAGGGCGAGGGCCGCGGCCGCGAGGCCGATGAGGGGGCGGGTGGACATGGCTTAGGGGGGGCTGGGGCGGCGGGCGATCGGCTTCCGAGGTTCGCCCGGCCGCGGCCGAGCGTTGGGTCTATCCGCGGACCTGGAGGATCTCGACCTCGAAGACGACATTCGTGCCGGGCGGCACGGGGCCCTCCTCGCTGTCGCCCCAGGCCAGGTTGGCCGGCACGAAAATGCGGGCCTGGGCTCCGGGGGCGAGTCCTTCGAGCCCGCGGCGCAGGCCGGGCACCAGGGGCGTGCGGCCGTACTCCAGGGACATGGGCACCCCGCGCGCGCGGGTCGAATCGAAGGGCTGGGAACTGCCGGCCGGGCGCGCCACGTAGTGCAGGGTGACCCGCGATCCGGTGCGTATCGCCGGGCCTTCGCCGTCGCGCAGGATCTCCACCACCAGTCCGCCGGAGCGCTCCACCCGGCGCGGCACACGCAGGGTGTCCTCGGGCCCGGCTTCACCCGCGCGGGCCGCCGCGAGCCGTGCCGGATCCAGGCGATGGCCGAGGGCCTCGCCTTCGGTGCAGGCGGCCGAGGCGACCGCCAACGCCAGACCCGCGAGGGCGTGCGCGAAGGGAGCCGAGCGCGCGGAGCGCCGGCGGGAAGGGGCCGTGGGAGTCGAGCGCGCTGCCATGGGGATCGGGTCGGGGGTCACTCGGCCAAGAGGGCTGCGATCACCGCCACGTGGACGATGTCCTCGTCGCTGCAGCCCCGCGAGAGGTCCAGGAAGGGTTTGGCCAGGCCCTGCACCAGGGGGCCCAGGGCGAAGGCGCCGGCCAGGCGCTGGGTGAGCTTGTAGGCCGCGTTGCCCGCGTCCAGGTCGGGGAAAACGAGCACGTTCGCGCGGCCGGCCAGGGGCGAGCGGGGCGCCTTGCGCGCCGCCACCTCGGGCACCAGGGCGGCGTCGATTTGCAGCTCGTCGTCCATGGAGAGCTCGGGCGCCTTCTCGCGCAGGATCTCGCCGGCGCGCTTCACCTTGTCCACCTTGGGGTGGTCCGCCGAACCCTTGGTGGAGAACGAAATCAGCGCCACCCGCGGGCTCTCGCCCACCAACTTGCGGTGGGTCTGGGCCGCCGAAAGGGCGATGTCCGCCAGTTGCTCCGCTGTCGGATCGGGCACCACCGCGCAGTCCGCGAAGGTCAATGCCGGCCCCTGTCCGTCCTTGAGCACCATCAGGAAAGAAGAGGACACGGTGCTCAGGCCCTTGGCCGTGCCGATCCCGTAGAGCCCGGCGCGCAGCACGTCGGCGGTGGCGGCGATGCTGCCGGCCACGGCGCCGTCGGCTTCCCCGTGGCGCAGGAGGGCGGCCGCAAAGTGCAGGGGGCGAGCGACCAACTCGCGCGCTTCGGGCAGCGCCAACCCCCGCCCGCGGCGCCGCTCGACAAGACTGGCGGCAAAGGATTCGAGCCTGGGATCGCGGCTTGGATCGAGCCGCTCGACGCCGCCGGCGAGCTCCACCGCGCCGCGCGCCGCCACCACCATGGGGCGACACAAACCCTGGGCCGCCAGACGCGCGGCGGCGCGCTGCACCCGCGGGTCCTCGCCCTCGGCCAGCACGATGCGCTTCGGCTTTGCTCGCGCGCGCGCCTCCAGCTCCGCGAGCAGACTCACGCCGGGGGGGCCGGCGTCGCCGCCAGCACGGATTCGGGGACGTCGATCTCGAGCCGCAAGAGCGCGAGCCCGTGGGTCTTGCCCTGGGCATCCGTTTTCAGGGAAGCCGAACCGCCGCCGCCCAGGCTGTCCTCCAAGAGGAAGTTCAAGACCCGCATGTTGGGCGCCAGGTAGCGGCGCACGCCACCCCGGTTGATGCCGGTGAAGTGCCGGCGCACGACCTCTTCGTCCAGGTGCTCCACCAGGAACTCGTAGGCCGCGCGGGAGCGGGCGATCACGCCCACGTTCGAACCTTCGCCCTTGTCGCCCGAACGGGCGGCGGCGATGCGTTCCAGTCGCACACGCGCCATGGTCAGGATTCCTCCACGTGGATGCGCGTGCGGACCCGGCCCTTGTCCAAAAGCGCCGGCCAGAAACCGATGATCTCGGTCGCCTTGGGGCGCCCGCCCGCGAAGCCGGTCACGCCCGGCGGGCCGCTGGTGACGAGCGGCACCAGTTCGGATCCGAAACGGTCGACCTTGCGCCGGTCGGGCCCCTTGACGCCCATGCGCAAAACGACCTCCGGCGGGTCCTCCTGGCCGGGCACCTCGATGCCCGCGTGGCAGACGTTGGCCCCCAGGTATTCCTCCAGCCGTTCCTCGGGGCCGTACTCGAACCCGTCGTAGGCCAGCCGCTGCCAGACGATGTCGGCGCACAGCTTGGCCTTGGCCAGGGCGTCGGGACCGCTCAGGGTCAGTTGCCCCACGGCCTTCCAACCGTCCTGGTAGGAGCACGAGACCTTGTAGGTCGGCGTCGCCGGCCGCCCCTTGGCGCCGGACACACGCACCCGATCCGCGCCGTCCTGTTCCAGGCTCACGCTGGTGAAGTCGGCCACCACATCCGGCGTCAGGTAATTTTGCGGGTCGCCCATCTCGTAGCAGAGTTGGTGCACGACCGCGTCCACGTCCACGCGCCCGCCGGTGCCGGCGTGTTTGGTGACGGTGAAGCGCCCGTCCGCGCGGGCTTCCACGATCGGATAGCCGATGCGCGCCAGGTCCGGGATCGTGCGCCAGTCCGTGTGGTTGCCGCCGGTGCACTGGGCCCCGCACTCCACGATGTGGCCGGCGATGGTGCCCGCGGCGAGCAGGTCCCAATCCTCGGGGCCCCAGCCGAACTCGTGGATCAGCGGCCCCAGCACCAGACCCGGATCGGTGCCCCGCCCGGTGATCACGATCTGGGCGCCCGTGGCCAGGGCCTCGGCAATCGGGAAGGCGCCCAGGTAGACGTTGGCGCTGGTGATGCGGTCGCGCACCTCCGACAGGGGGCGCCCGGTGTCCATGTTTTCGAGCCGCTCGCCGGCGGCCAAAAGCTCATCGATGCGATCGTAGATGTCGTCGCCCTCGACCACCGCCACCTTCACCCCGCGCACGCCTTGGCGGCGCATGACCTCCAGCACGGCCGCCATGCAGGCCCGCGGATTGACCCCGCCCGCGTTCGCCACCACGCGCACGCCCTTGGCCGTCAGGTCCGGCAGCACGCGCTCGATCAGGGCCACGAAATCGGTCGCGTAGCCCTTCGAGGGATCGCGGCCGCGCAGCTTTTGCATGATGCTGAGCGTGACCTCGGCCAGGTAGTCGAGGGTCAGGTAGTGGAGCGGCCCTTCGCGCAAGAGGCGCACGGGGCCGAGGATGGAATCGCCCCAAAAACCCTGGCCGTTGGCGACCAGGACGGTTTTTTGGGCGGGATCGGGGGTGGCGCTCATGGGTTGGACCGGCGGGTGTGGGCGCAGTGTAGGGCCTGCCGGGCGAGGGGGCGACCGGCATCGCAGCCGGTCGACCGCCGGGAGCCCCAGGGCCGCGGCGGGGGATAGGATTTCGGGCCGTGGGAACGCAGCTCCTGGTGACCGGCTTCGGTCCCTTTCTCGACGTGCTCGACAACCCCAGCCGCGCGCTGGCCGAGCGCCTGGCCCTGCGGCCCCCCAAGGGCTGGAGCGTCGAGGCCCTCCCCCTGGAGGTGAGCTTCGAAGGCGTCGGCCGGGCCCTGGACCGCTGGGCCCTCACCGCCCGCCGGCCCGACCTCCTCTTGGGGCTCGGTCTGCACCGCGGCGGCGACCTGCGCGTCGAACGCCGGGCGCGGGCGGAACTGACCTCGGCCAAGCCCGACAACGGGGGCCGCCGGGCCGCGGATTTGGGCGAGCTCTGGGCCGCCCTATCTCCCCCCGAACGAACCACCGACCTGGACCTCGGGCCGCTGCTGGCCGCCCTGCACCGGCGCGGCGCCCCGGGCAGCTACCTCTCCGAGGACGCCGGCGGATTCGTCTGCGAGCGCTCCTACTACCACCTGCTCGCCCTAGCGGAACGGTTCCACACCCACGCCCTCTTCGTGCACATCCCCGCCGCCGACCGCTTGCCGCTCGAACGCCAAGAAGAACTGCTCGGCGAACTGCTCTCCGCCGCCCGGCTGCAACTCGCCCCAAGCCGCGATGCGCGCGGTGCACGGACCCCGGGCCCGCCCTCAACGTCTCCCACCTCTCCTCCCTAATTCCCGCCGCCCCCTTCTTTCCTTCCGTCCTCCGTGGCGCTTGTGAGACATCTTTGGGACGTCTTTTTTTAAGAAAAATCACGAGAGCCACGGAGAAGGAGAGATCAGAAGGGAGTAGAAAGTAGGCGCGGCGACGATACCCACGGAAGGGTTTGCGGAGATTGAGAGCGTTCATACTGAACGCCCCGCTGAATGTCGGACTACATCCGCTCCACGTTGGCAGTGTGCGGCCACCGAGCTCCATCGCGCTCTGGCGCAGACAATTCACAGGCCGCGCCATGTGGCGCAGTTGCAACAGGTCTCAGGAGAGTGGAGGCCCGCCGGGCGGCGGGGAGGCCGAATACCATTGGTACGAGGGCTCCGGCCCTACCCATCTCCACGGGCGCTGTCGAGCGCAGGCAGCCCGTGAACCAGCGGGCCAAGGAAGAGACGAGGACCCGGTGCTTCGCACCACGCCCTCGTCTTCCTTCCCGCGCCTCTTCGCGCGGTACTTGCCTTCGGAGGTTACTCTTCTTCCTCTTCGTCGTCCTGAATCAGCCCGTGGGCCGCCAGCAGCGCGATCGTCTGCTGATAACGCGCCACCAGCACGATCGGCAGCCCGCTCGGATCACCACTGTCGTAGGGTCGCACATCGGTCACATCGGTGAAGTGTGAATCGTTGTGCCACGAAGCCACGGGGTAGAACTCAGGATCGTTCGAGTCCGTGAGGTCAAGCTCGAACTCGACCACCGTGCCGTACTCCGCGGAAGCCGTATAGAAGCGCGCGAGGTTCCCGCCGATCTCGTACATCCTGACCGGCCCGCCGCCCCAGAGTTTGACTCCCGCCAGCGCATCCGGGGGACCGGTGGCGCCCGAAACGTCGCCTTGGTAGGTCTTCAGCACA
>JBJHAV010000060.1:0-16159 GCA_050480685.1 Planctomycetaceae bacterium
TGGGATGCGCTCTTTCCGGCGGAGGCGCTACACCGGGCGCTCCTGGAGACGGTCGAACGCGCCGAACCCCGTTCCATCGCCGGTGGGCGCGCGGTGCCGATCCTGGTGGAGGGCCGCGTTTGGGGAGCCTGCTGGTATCGCCCGATCGAACGCAGCGGCCTGCGCGACCTGCTGCGGGCCCTGTTGCCGGCCTTCGTGATTTCGACCGGGCTGCTCGTCGGCGCGAGTTTTTTGACCCTCCGGCGGATGGTGCTCGATCCGGTCGAACGGTTGGCGGCGGCGGCCCGGCGCCTGGCCGTCGGCGAACGGGGAGTGCGCGCGCCGGGCGGACAGGGTTCGGATGAACTCTCGGAGCTGGTGCGCGACTTCAATGCGATGGCGAGCGCATTGGAGGAGCTGACCCACGGCCTGGAGGAACGGGTCCAGGAGGCCTCCGAGCAAGCCCGCCGGGCCGAGGTGGCAGCCATGATTCAAAGGCGGCTGGCTTCCATGGGGGAGCTGGCCGCGGGCATCGCCCATGAGGTCAACAACCCCCTCGGCGGCTTGATCAATGCCGCCGAAGCCCTGCGCCGCGGCGACCTCGCGCCCGAGAGGCGCGAGCGTTATCTGGATCTGATCGCCGAGGGCCTGGAGCGCATTCGGGTCACCGTGGGACGTCTGTTGGGCCTATCGCCGCGTGTCTCCGGGTTCTCGACGGTCGACCTGCGCGCCGTGGCCGCGGATGTGCTGCTGCTCGTGCGCCACCGGGCCGAGCGCTCCGGTGTTTTGCTCGAACTGATCGAGGCTGCGGGTCCGGAGGGCAAGGCCCCCGCGGATTGGCGCGTGCAGGGCCTGGCGAACGAGATCGGCCAGGCGATCTTGAATCTGCTCGCCAATGCCCTGGACGCCCTGGAGGACCCGGGCCGAGATGGCACCCGGCCCGGCCGCGGGTCGGCCCGTGTGCGGGTCGAGTTGGCGCGGCGTGGCGAGCAGTTCGTGGTGGCGGTGGAGGACAACGGTCCCGGCGTCGACGAGGTGGAGCTGCTGCGCCTGCCGGATCTTTTCTACACCACCAAGGAGGTCGGCCGGGGCACGGGGCTCGGGCTGTCGATCGTGCACCGGGTGCTGGCTTTGCACGGCGGCCGGGTGCTGCTTTCCAGCTCGCCGGGCAGCGGTTTTCGGGCCGAACTGGAGTTTCCACCCGAGCCCCCGAGTGTTCCCTCCGAGGGCCCGCGGTCGTGAGTGAGGCTGTGCCGTGATGATCGACGCTCCGCTTTGGCTCTGGCCGGTGCTGGCCGGGCTGCTGCTGTGCTCGGGCCTGTGTTCGGCCTCGGAGACGGCGCTCTTCAGCTTGACGCCCCAGGAGCGCGCGCGCGCGCGCCGTTCCGTGCAGGTGTTGCTGGAGCGGCCCCAGGATCTGCTCGTGGCGGTGCTGCTGGCGAACCTGGTCGTCAACATCCTCTACTTCGCCTTCAGCGCGCGTTTGGTCGTGCGCACCGAAGCCTACGGCGATCTGATTCACGTCCTCGGCGTGTTGGTGGTGCTCCTGATCTTCGGCGAGATCCTGCCCAAGACCCTGGGCCTGGGCGCGCGCCTTTGGATCGCGCCGGCGGTGGCCGGGCCGCTGCGCCTGATCGTGGGAGTGGTCGGACCCCTGAGGCGCGGGCTCGGGCGCGTGCTGGAATTCGCCGCGCGCGCGGCCGGGGCACACCAGGCGGACGAAGATCGCCTGACCGCGGAAGAGCTGGCCGAGGTGCTCGAACGGGCCGCGGATCGCGGCGCTTTGGTGGGCACCGAAGCCGACCTGTTGCCCGAGGTGATCGAACTGCGCGGCGTGCGCGTGCGAGAGATCATGGTGCCCAGGGTCGACGCGATGCTCCTGGAGCAAGACGGCGGCAACCGCGAGGCGCTGGTGCTGCGGGCGCTGACCCAAAGGGTCAGTTGGTTGCCGGTGATTGGCGAGGGCCCCGACGACGTGCTCGGGCGCGTGCGCGTGCGCGACTTGGTGCTGTTTCCCGGCGAACCGATCAGCACACGCCTGGAGCCGGTCTTTTTCGTGCCCGAGGTCGCCAGTGTGCTCGACCTGCTCCAGAGTCTGCGCGAGCGCAGCGCCACGGAGGCCGTGGTGGTGGATGAATGGGGCGGCACCGCCGGCATCGTGACCCTGGAGGATGTCTTCGAGCAATTGCTGGGGGACCTGCGCGTGGAAGGAGAACCCCGCGAGCGCGCCGTGATCCCCCAGGGCGAAGGGGTCTTTCGCATCGCCGGCGGCCTCTCGGTGCGCGACTTCAATGATGCCTTCGGGCACCGGGTGGTGCCCCTGGAGTTCGAAACCGTCGGCGGTTTCGTGACCGCGTTGCTCGGCCGCATCCCGCGCACGGGCGATCGTGTGCGCTACGGCCGACTGGTTTTGGAGGTCCAAGACGCGCGCCGGCGGCGGGTCCAGTGGGTCGACACCTGGGTCGAAGAAGAGCAACCGGGCGAAGTGTTCGCGGGTTCGGAGGGCAGCGCATGACCCTGCTCTTGACCCTCCTGGGCCTGGCCCTTTGTGTGTGGCTCTCGGCCCTGTATTCGGGCTCGGAGACGGGCTTTTATTCCCTGTCTCGCACGCGCCTGGAGGCCGACCTGCACGCGGGGGAACGGGCCGCGCGGCGCATCAGCCGGTTGGTGCGGGACGAACGCGGGCTTTTGGTCACGATCCTGATCGGCAACAACCTGATGCTCGAGTTTTCGACCGGGCTCGCTGCCAGGATCTTGGACCGCGATCTGGCGGTGCCCGACCACCTGCGCGAGGTGGTGCTCGGCCTGGTGTTGACGCCCGTGCTGTTCGTCGCCGCCGAACTGGTGCCGAAGGATCTCTTCCGGCGCCGGCCGCACACCCTGGTGGGGGCGGCCAGTCCCGTGCTGATGCTCTCGCGCTGGCTGTTTTTGCCCCTGGCCGTGCCCCTGCGCGCCTTCAGCCGCCTGCTCGAGCGTTCGATCGGGCTGCCGAGCGGGGAGTTCGTGCGTCCCCTGGGGCGGGAGCGGGTGCTGGAACTGCTCGCCGAAGGGGCGCGCAGCGGCGCGATCCCGCCCCATGCCCAGGTGCTCGCGCAGAACGTCTTGGCCCTGCGCTCGATACCGATCCAAGCGGTGCTCGTGCCCTGGTCGAAGGTGCGCACGATCCAGAGCGACGAGCCGCGCGCGGCCTGGTACCGCCGGGTGGGGGCCTCGGACCACACCCGGCTGCCGGTGGTCGATCGGCGCCGGGGCGTGGTCGGGTACGTGCACCAGTTGGAGGTTCTGGCGTCGGCGCCGCGGGCGGAGCTGGCTGCTCTGGTGCGGCCGCTCCTGACCCTGCCGCCGGAGCTGCCCGTGGACCAGGCCCTGCGGCGCCTGCGCCTGGCCGGGCAGCGGATGGCCCTGGTCGGGGATCCGGCCTCGCCCCTGGGTCTGGTGACCCTGAAGGACCTGGTGGAGACGATTTCCGGGGATTTGGGGGACTGGTGAGCCGGTCCGGGGGTTGCCGCGCCGGCCCAGCCGGGTAGCTGGCGGCGCACCCCCCTTGCTACCATCCCCGCCGCACCATGTCCCGCGACCACCGCTTCGACCCTCGGCCCGAGCCGCGCTCCCGCTCGGGCTTCGCGCCCGACTCCGCCCCCTGGTGGCTCGCCTTCGGCGTGCTCGTGGCCGCCCTCGGACTGGCGCTCCAGGGCCGCCCGGCGGACGGGCAGACCACCACGCCGACCACCCCCAGCCAACTGCCGGCCGTGCCGGCCTTCGCCACGGGGGATTCCAACGGCCGCATGATCGCGGTCACCGGCGTGGATCTGACCGGCCAATCGGTGCTCTATCTGATCGACACGATCGACAAACAACTCGCCGTCTACCAGGCCTCCGGCGGCGGCGGCACGAACGCGGGGCTGCGCCTGATCGGCGCGCGCCGCATCGACCTGGACTTGCAGTTGATCGGGTATCGCGATCGCTCCGAGTACTCCTACAAGGACCTGGAGCGCGAGTTCTCCGAGCGTTGAGCACGGCCGTGCGCGCTTGGATGACGCACGTGCCCTTCGATCCTCGACTTTCCCGTCCCCTCCCCCCATCTCCCCAACGACGGACAACGACGTGAGCCAAGAAAAGGAGTTCTTCAGTTTCGAAGAGGCCCTGGAGGAACTGCGCCTCAAGGAAGAGGAACTGAAGCGCCTGGTTTCGGAGGGCGAAATTCGCGCCTTCCGCGAAGGGGAAACCATGAAGCTGCGCCGGCGCGACGTGGAGTCCCTGCGCAGCGAGTTGATGGGGGACGAGATCGTCGACCTGGGCCAAGCCGGTGAGGAGCTGGTCTTCGAGGACGACGCCGAGTTCGCCGATGCGGGCATGGCGACCGAGGAACTCGGCAGCGCCGAAACCCTGCTCGAAGCGGACCTGGAGGTCGAGGAACTCGAGGTCGAAGACCTGGATGTCGACGACCTCGATATGGAGGACCTCGACGAAGAGGAAGGCGCTTTGGTTGCTCCGGTGGCGTCCGGCCGCGGACGCGCGGAGCCCGAAGCGCCGCCCGAGGGGGCCCTCATGATCGCGGTGCTGATCCTCAACGCGGCGCTGCTCTTGCTCTTGGTTCCGGTGGCGCTCTCGACGCTCACGGGCAACCTTTCCGGGCCCGCGCGCGCGGTCGCCTCGCTTTTCGCCGAGCTGCCCGAGTGAGGCCTCGGCGCGGGTTTCGCCCAGGTCCCTGGTCGAACCCGTCGCCGTCCGCCGGCGCCGGGCTCGCTCCCAGGGGGGGCCGGGCGCACCCCGCCCCCCTGTGGCTGGGGCCCTTCTTCGCGCTGCTCGCCGCCCTGGCAGCTTGTTCGCCCCGGCCGAACGAGGCGCTGCTCGAACTGGAGCGGCTGGCTTTCGTGCCCGCGGGGCAGGCCCGGGTGGGTTTTGGGCTGGCCGGCGCGTTTCCCTACGGCGCGGAGCGCGACCTGCTGGTGGATCGCTTCGAGGTGACCCGCGATCTGTGGGCCGCGCACTTCGGAGCTCCCCCCGATCCCGGCGGCCTGCGCGGCGAATCGGCGCTGACCGGACCCGGGCGCGGCGATTGGCCGGCCTACGCGGACTTCGAAGGGGCCCGGGAGTTGGCCCAGCGCCGCGGCATGCGGCTCTTGACCGCCGACGAATGGCTCTGGGTCGCCCTGGGGCCGCGCACCCAGCGGTATCCCTGGGGCCGGTTGGGGCGCGCCTCGGTGGCCAACACCCTGGACCTGGGGGTGCTGCGGCCCCTGCCGGTCGGGGCTTTCGAGGAGGGCCGAGGCCCGTTCGGGCACTACGACCTGATGGGCAACGTCTGGGAGTGGGTCGAGGGGGAGGTGCCCGGGTACGGCGACGGGCCGGCGACCCTCGGGGATGAGCGTTTCGCCACCCTGATGGGCGGGGGTTTTTTGACCCGCGAGCGCGAACTCTGGCGGATCGGCGCGGAAGGCCCGCGCTTCTTCGCCCAGGGTGTGCCGCGCGGAACACGCTCCGTGGAGATCGGCCTGCGCTGCGCGGTGGAAGCCGAGGAGTTTTTGAAGCGCCACGGTCATGCCCTCTCCGGCCATCGCCGCCGGGTAACTGCGGTGGGGCGCGGCTGGGGTCCCCAGGCGGTGCCCCTGCTCACGCGCATGCTCGAGGACCGCACCGCGCCGACGGCGATCCACTGGTTGCTCGAGGGCGCGCGCCAGTGAGCCGGCCGCCCTTCGAGGAGCTGCGCAGGCGCCTGGAGGAGGTCGGTTTCCGGCCCTCCAAGACCCGCGGTCAAAACTTCCTGGTGGACCCCGGCCTGTGCCGGGCGGTGGCCGAGTGCGCGCCGGATCTGAACGGCGGGTGGGTGCTGGAGGTCGGCGTGGGCCTGGGTTTTTTGACCTCGGAGCTCTTGGCGCGCGGCGCGCGGGTGCTCGGGGTGGAGATCGACGGGCGGCTCGCGGACATCGCCCGGGAGGTGCTCGGCGACCCACCCGAGCTGGAACTGCTGGTGGCCGACGCCCTCGCGGGCAAACACCGCCTGGCGCCGGAACTGGCGCAGCGTTTGCCGCGGACGCAAGCCTGGCACCTGGTGGCCAACTTGCCCTACGGGGTGGCCAGCCCCCTGATCGCCCTGCTCGCGCGGCTCGAGCACCCGCCGAGCAGCCTGACGGTGCTCGTCCAGGAGGAGGTCGCCGAGCGCCTGGTGGCCGGTCCAGGCGATCCCCAGCGGGGGGCCTTGAGCGTGCGGGTGCAGGCGCTTTACCGGGGCCGGGTCGTGCGCCGGGTGCCCGCCGGGGCATTCCGCCCCAGGCCGCGGGTCGAAAGCGCCGTGGCGCGCCTGGACTGGATCGGGGGGCCGCCCCCGTCCGCCGAGGTGCTGGAGCGGCTGGACAGCCTGGTGGGGGCGCTCTTCGGCCAGCGCCGCAAGCACATGCGCAACACCCTGGCGGGCCTGGTGGGGGACCCCGCGCTGGCCCAGGCCCTGCTGGAGGAGGAGGGCATCGACCCGGCCGCGCGGCCCGAGACGATCCCGACCGAGGCTTTCCTGGGTCTGGCCAGGCGTTTGGCGGGCTCCGGCGCCGGGACGAATTCGGGATCGCAGGCCCGGGATCCGCGCTCCGGCGGTTGAAGCTCCCCAAAACCGGGGGTAGAATTGTAGGTCTTGGGCGTCGGCGGGCTGCGACGTCACCCAGGCGAGCCGAGCGCGCAACAGCAGGCTGCCACAGCACCCGCCCCCTCCCGGATCCCCCGTCACCGCCAGGGCTCCCGCTCCCATGGCGTTCCGCCCCGCCTCGGTGCGACGTGCGCTGGCCCTCCCAGGCCGGACCGCCGCGCCGCCGCCGGTCGGACGCCCGCGACAGCACACCGCGCGCGCCCAGGCCCCGGGGGATCCCCCGTTCCGCTCCACTGAATGCCCGCCGGGCCGGTTCCGATCCCCCGCGTCGACGCGATCGTCGATGGGGAGCGAACCCGGGTCGGTCCCGGCGCCAGGTGAACGGATGGTGAGGCGATCCCCACTTCCTGCCCGACCTCCATCGGCCCCTTCGCGCGCTCCCCGACCTCCACTTTTTTTTCGCCTGGATCCCCGGCCCGCGCCGCCCCGAGTTCCCGCGCCTTTCCCCGAAAGGTCGCTGGCACTCCCGTGCGCGTCCCCGTACGCCGCCCGATTCTTCGTCCGCCGCCGCGGATCCGGGGAAACGCGTGTGCGCCGGCCGAGTTCTCCTTCCAGGTTTTCGCCCTCCCGCCGTGCAAGACATCGCCTTTCGCCAGTTCGTGGAGCGCGTCAAGCTCGCCGTGTCCATCGAGGACGTGGTGCGCCGGCGCGTGCCCGAACTCAAACGCGCGGGGGCGACGTGGAAGGCCTGCTGTCCGTTTCACGAGGAGCGCACGCCGTCTTTCCACGTGAATCCGGCCCGGGGCACGTGGCACTGCTTCGGGTCCTGCTCCGAGGGCGGCGACGCGATCGACTTCGTGGCCCGCTTTGACGGTGTGGCTTTCCTGGAGGCGCTCGAATCTTTGGCATCGGAAGTGGGCCTCGAAATGCCGGAGCGCGGCCGCGATCGCTCCCGCGACGCCCAGCGCCACGCACCTCTGCTGGCAGCCCTCGAATTCGCGGCCGGTTTCTACCGGCGCAAGTTGGGCGGGCCCGAGGGCGAAGCCGCCCGCCGGTACCTGGCCGAGCGCGGTGTGTCGGCCGAGAGCGCTGAAGCCTTCGCCCTGGGTTGGGCTCCGGCCCAGGGGCAACCCCTGTTCGACGCGGCCCGCGCGGCGGGCATTGGCCCCGAGGCGCTTTTGGCCGCGGGGCTCGTGCGGCGCCGGGACGATGGATCGGCCTACGACTTCTTCCGCGGCCGCCTGATGATTCCGATCCGCGACCTGGACGGGCGCGTGGTGGGTTTCGGCGGCCGGGTGCTGCCCGGCGCGGACCGCGCGGCGCCCAAGTACGTGAACACCCCCGAGACGCCGGTCTTCCACAAGGGGCGCCTGATCTACGGTTTGGATCGCGCATTGGTCCACGCGCGGCGCACGCGCCACCTGCTCCTGGTGGAGGGGTACACGGACGTCATCGGGCTGCATCAGGCGGGCATTGGCCAGGCCTGCGCGGTGCTCGGCACGGCGACCACACCCGAACACGCCGGACTGGTGCGCCGCACCGGCGCGCGGCGCGTCAGCCTGGTTTTCGACGGGGACGAAGCCGGCCGGCGGGCGGCGGCCCGCGCGCTCGTCGGGCTGCTTCCCAAAGCGACCTTCGAGATCGACGTGGTGCCCATGCCCCAGGGCGAGGACCCGGCGGATCTGGTGGCGCGCGAGGGCCGCGCGGGTTTCGAAGCCCGGCTCGAACGCCCGACACCCTGGTTCGACTTCCTGGTGCAGGGGCTCCTGGGGCTCGAGCCCGGCCCCCTGGCCGAAGCCGTGGATCAGGTCTTCGATGTGCTCGAAGCCCTGCGGTTGCCGGTGGAGCGCGAGGCCCGGGTGGGGGAGTTGGCGACCCGGCTGGGATTGCCCGAGGAGGCGGTGCGCGACCAGTGGCGGGCGCGCCGCGGCCGGCGCCCGGGCGCAGTCGCCCAAGCGGCCCCGCGGGGCGACGCGGCGGGTGCCGCCGGGAACACCGGGGGCCCGGGAACCGTCCCAATGGGGTCGGGATCGGGGGCAGCGCCTGTCGGCGCGACCGTGCGGGGGGCAGGCACCCCCGCGGGCGCCGAAGGGGACCCGCGCCATGGGAGCGAAGCGCCCCAGGTGCGCCGGGCCTTCGGCGAACTTCTGGCCGCCGCGCTCCTGGACAACGGAATGATCGCCGCCCATAGACCTTGGTTCGAGTTGGGGGCGATCGGACCGGACTCCGCCCCAACGGGGGAAACGGGCGCTTTCGCGGCCCCTCCCAGGGGCCTGCTCGGCGAACTTTTGCGCTCCGCCCGGCTCGACGCTCTGCTGCCCGCGGAAGAACACGCTCCCGCACGCGAAGCGGGGGCCCTGCCCGCTGACCTGGACTCCTGGATCGAACTCTCCGCCCGTGTGGTGCCGCGCTCCGCGGACGCCCATTTGATTCGCCTGACGACCCTGCTTTTGGCGCTCTACGACGAGGACCGCGTGGACGCCGAGGGGGAGGATCTGCCCGTGGATCTGGGGGCCCTGCTCGACGCCCTGGGGGACGATCCCGCCCGGGGGCTGGCCACCCGGCTGGAGCAACACGCCCGCCGGGCCAGCTCCGTGCTGGTGCTGGCCGAGGGGGCTGCCCGCCGTCTGTCGGAAATCCTGCGCCGGCGCTTGCGTTCGGCCCTCGAAGCCCGTGTTTTGGCGGATGCTCCCAGCCCGGAGGTCGCCGAGAGCCGCCGTTTGGAACTCGCGAGCCTGTGGATGCGTCCGTACGGCTCCTCGCGGGGCCCGGCGGCCCTCTCCGCGCGCCCCGCGGGTTCGGGGCGCGGTTCGGATTCCCGGGGCGCGGACCGCTCCGCGGTGCTCACGGGGGCCGCCCCCGGCGAGGCCGACCTCGACGAGGTGCCCTTCTGAAGCCGGCCGCCTGACTCGACCCACACCCTTCCACGGCGGACCGCTCCCGGCGCCGCCGCCCAGACTTCTTACCTTTCCACCCCAGCCCGACCCACTGCGCTCCGATGGCCGACCGCATCGAGGACATCGCCAAAACCCTCATCGAAGAGGGCAACCGCCGCGGCTACCTGACCTTCCAGGAGATGAACCGTCTCCTGGAGGACCAGTTCGTGCCGCCCGACAAGATGGACCAGCTTTTCGTGGCGCTGGAGGACGCCGGTGTCGAAGTCATCGACGAAGAGGACACCGCCGACAGCACCACGCTGCTCGACCGCGATGACGCGGAGGGGGTCAAGGAAAGCGGCGGGCGCCTGCCCGAGGACGCCCTGGACGCCCCGGAACCGCCCTATGAACGCGGCGTCACGCCCGAGCGCATCGACGATCCGGTGCGCATGTACCTGACGCAGATGGGCGAGATCCCGCTCCTGACCCGCGATCAGGAGATCTTCCTGGCGAAGACGATCGAGATCACGCGCAAGCGTTTCCGCAAGAAGTCCATGGGATCTGGCATCGCCATGGCGCGCAGTCTGGAGATCCTCGACGCGGTCACCCGCGGCGAGTTGGCCTTCGACCGCACGCTCAAGGTCAACCCGAATCCGAAGCCGGACGACGACCCCAAGATCGTCGAGACCCTGGGCAAGCAGTTTTTGGCCAAGCGTCTGCCGGTCAACATCGAGACCGTGCGCGCCCTGGTGGCGCGCATCCGCGAGGAGTACCGCCCGCTGCTCGATCCGAAGCTCGCCAAGGCGCGCCGCGCCGAGCAGCTCACGCGGGTGCAGAACCTGCGCCGCAAGCTGGTGATCCTGATCGAGGAGTGCCACCTGCAGGTCAAGAAGGTGCGCCCCTTCATGGACGAAATGGAGGAGCACTACCGCGAAATGCGCGTCGTCGAACGCAAGATCGCCGCGGCCAAGGGCGCCAAGAAGACCCCGGCCCAAATCCGCGAGTTGACCGACCAGCTCGCCGAGATGGAGCTCGTTGCCCTGGAGCCGGCCGACCGCCTGCGCCGGCGCATCGACCAGATCCGCCTGCACTTCGAGGAGTACGAAGAAGCCAAGCGTTTGCTCTCCAGCGGCAACCTGCGCCTGGTGGTCTCGATCGCCAAGAAGTACCGCAACCGTGGACTTTCGTTCCTGGACCTGATCCAGGAGGGCAACACCGGCCTGATGAAGGCGGTGGAGAAGTACGAGTACCGCCGCGGCTACAAGTTCTCGACCTACGCCACCTGGTGGATTCGCCAGGCCATCACGCGCTCGATCGCCGACCAGGCGCGCACCATCCGCATCCCGGTGCACATGATCGAGACGATGAGCAAGCTGCGCAACGTCACCAAGAAGCTCGTGCAGGCCAAGGGCCGCGAGCCCTCGGTGGAAGAAGTGGCCGAGGCCTCGGGCATCTCGGTGGAGGAGGCCAAGCGGGTGATGAAGATCAGCAAGCACCCGATCAGCCTCGACCGCCCGATCGGCGACAGCGAGGACAGCTACTTCGGTGATTTCATCGAGGACGAGTCCGCCGAAAGCCCGGTCATGGCCGCCGGCCACGAGATGCTCAAGGAGCGCATCAACGAGGTGCTCTCGACGCTGACCTTCCGCGAGCGCGAGATCATCAAGCTGCGCTACGGCATCGGCGACGGCTACACCTATACCCTCGAGGAAGTCGGCCGCATCTTCCGCGTCACGCGCGAGCGTGTACGCCAGATAGAAGCGAAGGCGGTGCGCAAGCTGCGCCATCCGGTGCGGGCCCGCCAGCTCGCCAGCTTCTTGGACGGGTTCCAGATCGATCTCGACGACGAGGGCGATCCGGCCGACGCCTGACCACCGGCCCAAAGGCCTGGGCCCCCGGCGACCGCGCAGGGGGGAAGGGCTCTCGGCCCGCCCGGAGCCCCCACGGGGCCCCGGGAGCCGCCATCGGGCGCCCGGAGGGATACGCCCTCCGGGCGCCCGGTGCATTGGGCACGGTGGATCGGGCCCCTGCGTGTCGGGGTCCCGCGGGTCGGGAGTCCTCACCTCCGGCGCCTGCGTCCTTGGAGCGCCCGGGCGGCGCCGCTAGACTCTGCGCCCGCCCACCCCGGCGCCCCCCCTGACTATGCGGCAAACCTTGGCAACCCTGCGCGGCCTGCAGGACCTGGACCAGGACATCTGGCGGCTGCGCCGGGAACTCGAACGACTGCCCGCGGAGCGCAAGCGACGCGGGGAAGGGTTGGCGGCCCGCAAGCAGCGCCTGGTGGAGCTAGAAGCCGAGATCCGCCACCACCGCTCAGTGCTCGCCGAGGTCGAGGAAGTCAGCAAGGCCGCCCGTGTGCGCCTGCGCAAGTTGGAGGCGGAGTCCGCCAATGCCCGCGCGGACCAGGCACTGCTCGCTGCCTACGGGCACGAGATGCGCACCCTGCGCCGCGACCTCTCCGACAACGAGGAGGAGGGCCTCAAGGAGCTCGAGAAGGTCGAGTCCATGGAGAAGGACCGGGCAGCCCAGGCCGAGGCCATCGCCGCCGAGCAGGCCGAGTTCGAGGCCTACTCCGCCCAACTGGAGGCGGAAGAAGCGCAAGTGCGCGCGAAGCTCGAGAAGCTCGAGGCCGAGCGACGGGGACGCCTCGGCACGAGCTTGCCCCCGGACGTGGTGGCCCTCTACGAACGCCTGCTCGAAGCGCGCGACGGCGTCGCCCTCGCCGCCCTCGAGAACCGCACCTGCCAGGGGTGTTTCATCGGGGTGCCCACGAACATCTTCGTGCGGCTCTCCCGCGGGCGCGAAGTCGTCACCTGCCCGAACTGCCAGCGCATCCTCTACCTGGCGGATTGAGCGCGGCGCCGGAGCCGGCGTTCGCCGCGGCTCGGCCTTCAGCGCGGCTCCGCCCTCAGCGCGGCTCCGCCCTCAGCGCTGCGATAGCTCTCGATTCAACGGGAGCCTGGTTCCAGGGCGGCGAAGCGACTGCCCTGCCGCGCACCGCGTCGCGCCAGCTCGCGCGCCAAGAGTTGGCGCACCTCGCTTTTGTGCACCTGCCAGCGCGGCGCCAGTTGATGGTCGAGGGGCGCGTCGCCGGTCAGCCGGTGCAAAACCTGCTCCGGGTGCAGGCGCTCGACGAAGTCGGCGAGCCACTCCACGTAGGTGGCGGAATCGAGCAGCTCAACCTCGCCGCGCCGCCAGCGCGCCGCGAGCACGGTCCGCTCCAGCACCATCAGGTGGTGCACCTTCACGCCCGTGCAGCCCGAGCGCGCCAACACCTCGGCCGTGCGCGCCGCGCCCGCGCGCCCGTCCCCGGGCAGCCCCAGGATCGCGTGGCCGACGACCTCCAGGCCGGCCGCCCGGCAGCGGGCCGCGGCCGTTTCGAACTCGGCCACCGTGTGCAGCCGCTGGATCTGCAACAGCACGCGGTCGTCGGCGGCCTCCAGGCCCAGCTCGACCCACACCGGCACTTCGCTCGCCAGGCGCACCAGTCGCTCCAGGGCCCAATCCGGCAGGGTGTCCGGACGTGTCGCCAGGGCCACCACGCGCACCGGACCGCCGCGCGTGACCAAAGCCGGCTCGACCGCCGCCAGCACCTCGTCCAGGCGCTCGGGCGCCACGTAGGTGTTGGAATAACTCTGGAAGTAAGCGATCGCCCCGAAGGGGCCCGACTCGCGCCGGGCGATGCGCACGAGGCCGCGCTCCAACTGCCCGGCCAGGTCCAGGCCGCTCTTGAGGGCGCCGGTGCCCGAACCCTCCACGTCGCAGTACACGCAGCCGCCAAAACCCTTCGCTCCGTCCCGGTTGGGGCAGGTGGAGCCCGCGTCCAAGGCGACCCGGTGCAGGGGCATGCCAAAACGTTCGAGCAGCCAGGGCCGCAGGGTGCGGAAGGGGAGCGCGGAGCCCATCGCTCGTTATCTTGCAGGGCCGCATGGGCCCCGTCGATCGTTTCATCCCCGGAGCCCGGGTGCACGGCCGCCGCTCGGTCCGGGTACGCGCGCCGGCCGAGCTGGTCTTCGAGGTGGCGGAGGGCTTCGATCTCTTCTCCCTGGCGGCGGTGCGCTGCATCTTCCACCTGCGCGCCTGGCTGCTGCGCGCGCCCCGGCCGCGGCGGGGCGATCTGGACGGGCTGGCGGTGGCCCTCGGGCGCCTGGGCTGGGGAGAACTCCACCGCGAGCCGGGCCGCGCGCTGGCCATGGGCGCCCTGGTCCAACCCTGGTTGCCCGAGCCGGTTTTTCGCTCCGCGCCGCCGGAGGCCTTTGCCGCCGAGCATCTGCCCGGGCACGTCAAAATCGTCTGGAGCCTGGAGGTCGAGCCCCTGGGGCCGGAGCGGGCGCGACTGGCTACCGAAACCCGGGTGCTGCCCCTCGACGAAGAGGCTGCGAAGAAGTTCCAGCGCTATTGGCGCTTCGCGGGCCTCGGCATCGAGCTCTTGCGTCCGCTGCTGCTGCGCGGCATTCGCCGCACGGCCGAGCGCCGCTACCGCCGGGCGCGCCGCAGCTCATACGGTTGAGCGCGAGCGGGTCCGTCTTACCCTAAAGTGCTGGATCACCCACTCGTGCCCATGGAACTTTTGAGTCGACTTCGCGATCTGCGCGGCGCCTACGACGCCGTGTTTTGCGATTTGTGGGGCGTGGTGCACGACGGGCGCACGGCGTTTCAGCCCGCGCTCGCGGCGCTGGTGGAGTTTCGCGCCCTCGGCGGCCGGGTGGTGTTGATTTCGAACGTGCCCAAGCCGCGCGGTCCGATCCCGCGCCAACTGGACCGTTTGGGTGTGCCACATGGCGCCTGGGACGCGATCGTCACCAGCGGGGATGCGGTGCGCGCCGAACTCGCCGCGCGCGCGCCGGGTCCGGCGCACCTCTTCGGCCCGCGCACGGACGGGGTGCTGTGGGAGGGGCTGGGGCTGGAACTCGCCCCGTTATCCGAAGCGCGGTTCCTTTTGGCCACGGGCCTCGACGACTTCGAGCGCGAGACCCCGGCGGACTACGCCGAACGCCTGGCCGGCGCGCGCGAGCGAGACCTGGAGTTGGTCTCCGCCAACCCGGATGTGGTCGTGCGCTTCGGCGGCGAACTGTACTGGTGCGCCGGGGCCCTGGCCCGGGACTACGCCGCCCTGGGCGGGCGTGTGGTCGAGGCCGGCAAACCCCACGCGCCGATCTACAAGCTCGCTTTCGCCGAACTCGAAACGCTGCTCGGTCGCCCGCCGGAGCGCTCGCGCGTGCTGGCCATCGGCGACGGGCCGGCCACCGACATTTTGGGCGCGAACCGCCAGGGCCTCGACGCGCTCTTCATCGCCGCCGGCATCCACGGGGACGAGTTGCATTCGAGCGGCCGCCTGGACCTGGCCGCCGCCGCCGCGCGCCTGGCCGAAGCCGGCACCCACGCGCGCTACATCGCCCCTGAGTTGGCCTGAGGCCCGCTCCGCGCTGCAGGCGACCGCAGTCTGCGTTCGAGCACCAACTGCACCAGCGGCAGCACCAGGGGCCAGCCGAGGAAGAAGAGAACGGGGTACAAGGAGTCGTACCGGGCGTGGGCGAAGGACGCCGCGACCAGGACCAGCGGCCCGAGCGCGGCGCAGCCCCACCAGATCCGGGAGCGCCGGGCCAGTCCGGCCGGCCCGGCGATCGCGAAGGAAACCGCGAGGGCCCACAGACCGGCAAGGGCGGCGGCGCTCGCCAGGGAGCCGAGGATCACCCAAAGGGGTGAGCCAGCCTCGCCCCGCAGCCAGGCGTCGGCCGTGGCAAGCAGGTCGATCACCAAGAGGGTCGTGACCGGCGCGGCGAAGAGGACCATCCAGACGATCATCAACGACTTGGAAGTATCGCAAGAGAGCGCCAGGGTGCGCGGCGTCTTCGCGCTGAGGAGCGGATGGCTTTCAGCCACCTTCGGCTCCCTCGCGCAGGCGGGCCATGAGCAGCGCGTCGGCGAAGCCGCCGGGGCGGCGGGCGTAGCGGGCGAGGCGGCCTTCCTCGACGAAGCCGTGGCGTTTGTAGAGCGCGATGGCGCGCGAGTTGTCGGTGTAGACGGTCAGTTCCAGGCGTTCGAGTCCCAGCCAGCCGAAGGCCAGTTCGATCGCGCCGACCAGCAGTGCCGTGCCGACGCCGCGGCCCTGGAAGTCGTCGTGCACGAACATGCCGAGGTGGCCGGCGTGGGAGCGGCGCTCGGCCTGTTCGACCTGGAGCCCGAGCAGGCCGACCAGGCGCTCGCGCCCGCCTTGTTCGACGGCGGCGGCGATGCGGTGCATCCCTGGGCGGCCTTGGGCCAGACGCTCGCGCTGGAAAGCCTCCGGGCGGCAGGGGAGTTGCAAGGTGCCCGCGATCACGCCGGGCTGGGCGTAGAGATCGAGCAGGTCGCCGAGGTCGCGGTCCTCCAGACCGCGCAGGCGCACGGCCAGGGGCGGGCCGGGGGAGGGGCGGTCGGCGTCAGAAGCAGCGGGCATGGCAGCGTGGGCGGGGGCCGGGTCCTCCGAGCTTAGCCGGAGCCGCGTGCCGCCGCCGGGGGAAGGCGGGTGGCGGGTAGGATTCCGCCGGTGGAGATCCAACCCGTCGTCATCGGCACCGCCGGCCACATCGACCACGGCAAGAGTTCGCTGGTTCGCGCCCTGACGGGCATCGACCCGGACCGCTGGGAGGAGGAAAAGCGCCGGGGCATGACCATCGACCTGGGCTTCGCCAACTTCGGCTTGGCCGACGGGCGCCGCGTCGGCATCGTCGACGTGCCCGGGCCC